>JAFVFO010000043.1 GCA_017475485.1 Candidatus Gastranaerophilales bacterium
AAAAATTAAGAAAAATTAAAAAATCACTCAAAAAATGCAAATTTTTTGTAAAAAGCAAATAATGTGGTATTATATATTTATAGAAATAAAATTAACCCACTTAACATTTTCTGTATTTTGTTAAGTGGGTTAATTGTTTTTGATGTTATTTTGTAAGGGATTTTAGGGTTTCATTTTTTACCTTACAAGGAATTTTGATAAATTGTATGAACTGCATTTTTATCAGCATTAGTAGGCGCAATAGATAAAAGCCCATCAAGAGAAGGTGTTTTAAATGCCAAATCGGTTAATTTATCTAAATCATTTTCGCAAAATCCTTCATCTTTTAATTTATTTGGTACACCCACTGATTTTAACCATTCATACACCAATTTACCGGCTTCATTTGCGGATATATCTGCAGAAATGCTTGGTGCAACGGGTTTTAAAATGTAGCTAAGCGTTTCTTTTTTGCTTTCCCAAATATTTTCAATTACAGCGGGCAATAATATCGCAAGGCCCAAGCCATGGGATAATTCGTGTTTAACAGCCGACAAAGGATGTTCCAGCGCATGGGTATAATGCAATAAGCCGTTATCAAAACAAACTCCGCCCATTAAAGCGGCGTAAGCAAGGTAGTATCTGGCTTCTAAATTTTCAGGATTTTCATTTGCCAGAGGGAGATATTTTGCAACCATTTCAGAGCAAATATGAGCCAAATTAATTGAATAAGGCGAAGCAACTTTACTTGTAGCGGCTTCAATTACATGGTTGAGCGCGTCAATTGAAACATATTTCGTCTGATTTGAAGATAATTTGACCATTAGCTGCGGGTCATCAATTGCAAACATAGGGTATATGCAATCATAAGCAATTGCAGGCTTATAGTCTTTTTCAACTATTGTTGCAACGGCGAAGCGGTTTGTTTCGCTTCCTGTTCCATGGGTTAAATTAATTGCAACGATTGGTACAGCGCTATCGGGCGCAAATTTGAATTCATATAAATCATTAGCGGATTTATCGGGATATTTTAATAAAATTGCAACCGACTTACCTGCGTCAATCGGAGATCCCCCGCCTATTGCAATTACAGCCTGCGCATTAAAATCGCGTGCCAGTTTTAGAGCCTCATCAATTGCAACATTTGTAGGGTTTGGGGTAACTTTATCGTAATTTATAAAATCGATATTATTGTCTTTTAGCGCCTTTCCAACGTAATCCCAAGCCCCTGTTGCCTTGTAGGCATTTTTTCCCGACATAACAATTAACTTCGATACACCTTTTTGTTTCAATACTTTAACAACATCATCAATTTTTTTAATCGCACCTATACCAAAATAAACAGTTGTGCGAGTTCTGATTTCTTTAATGTCATTAATATCAATGTCTTTTTCCCACATAAAAACTCCTTTCCTTATAGAACACATTTTAGCATATAAAGCAATTAAACACATCATTTTGTTTTTATAAAAATATGGATAACATGTTATCAAAAGTAAAACAGCCTGCGCCCGCAATTTCAGGCGCAGTAACAGAAACAACCGATTCGCAGGGGAAAAAATACAAAATCATTCAAGGGCCGAATGTCGGTGTTGTTGATGTGCCTAAAATATCTAAAACACCTATTACAGATTGGATTGAACTAAAAAGAGAAGAAATTCCGCATACTGTCTATAAACTAAGCGAAAAAAAATATTCCCTTAGAGGAATGCATACAACCGTAGGACTTGGTGTAATTGCCTGCGGCATATATTCTTTATTAAAAATTTTCAAAAAATAAAAAATCCCGCCATTTAAAGCGGGATTTTTAATATGATTTAAAGATTAAATATCATCTCTGTTGAATATTTTAACTCTTAAAGGTTCAAGCAGTGTAAACATTACTCTTTGACCTTTATGGATATATTCATTTTGACCTTTGATAACGTTGTATCTGGTTCTTGTTAAATAAGGGTCATTTCTGATTATTCTCATATCGGCTTTTCTTTCGCCTAAGCCTGCAACGAGTTTCATATCAGGATTACCTTTATCGTCAAGAACATTTGAAGTCGTCAACCAGAAATATCCGTTTTTAATGAAACGAGTCGGTCTTTGAACTTTGTGAACTTTACCTGCAATTTGAACACCTACGGGAAGTACAATGTATTTTTCTCTTGTTACAAAGTTAAATGGTGTTCTTGCAACAAATGTTTCGCCTTCTTTTACAACACGCGCATTTAAACATTTGTCAACTGTTAAAGGTAAAACTGTACCCTCGGGGATTACTGCATATTCTTCATCATAATAAACATTGTCAAGAATATAGCCGTCTGCTTTTTTAGGTTCAGCAGGTTTTTTAACAGCCGGTTCCGGTTCTATATCTATATCATCTTTGATTTTATCGGAAGGTATTTTCTTAGCAGCTTCGACCATACCAAATAATAATTTTGCCAATTCGCCACGAGTTGCAGGTCTGTTTGGTTCTAAGGTTGTTTCATGACCGGGCGTGTTATATACTAAACCAAGCATTTGTGCTTGTCCTGCTTGAATTAAAGCCCAATCAGGAATATCGGAATAATCTTTGTACATATTTACAAAGTGTTTTGCTTGGTCAGTGTTGATATTTTCAGGAGAAAGCGCATTCATTACGATTGTAAGCGCTTCTATTCTGGTTACATCATTGTTTGGTCTAAACCAGCCACCGGGATATCCTGTCAAAAGACCATAGTAAGAAGCAACTTGGATATTTCTGTGTGCCCAATGTTTTTCTGTGTCTTTGTATTGGAAAATTTGTGGGGTTTCTTTTTCATATAAACCTAATGCCTTAATTACCATGGTAGAAAATTCGCCTCTGGTAACTTTTTGGTCAGGTCTGTAGTATCCGTCGGGATAACCTACAACAACTTTTTTATCCGTTAAAAAAGTGACAGCTTCATAAGCCCAGTGATTCTTAGGAAGGTCAGGGTAGCTTGAAGGCCCTTGTTCCAGCTCATAGTTTGCTAAAGCCGGTGCAGCAGCAAGTGACAGCATAATTAGCAAAGTAAATAAGTTTGATAGTATTTTTTTCATTACAAATGCTCCATTCTTAATAAAATAATAATACATGCAAAATATAATGAGTGCAAGAATTTTTTAACAAATAATGCAAAAAACCGAAGAAAAATCTTCGGTTTTTAGGATAAATATATTATTTAGCCCCTTTTAAGCATTTATGAACTGAACGACATTAATGCTTTTACTGAACGAGCTGTGTCTTGCACTTCTTTTTCAGAATGCATGTTTATTGTATCGTCAAGTATTTTGAGTGCTTCTTGCTTATCTTTTAAAGCTAACAGTTCGTTTATCGCACACATTGCAACGCGTGCCGATAAATCGTTAATACCTTTACCTTTGTTTACTATCATTAATTCTAAAGATTCATGTGTATTTTTACGAATTAATGCCTTGCTTGTTAATTCTCTTATTTCATCAATCGGGCAGTTTGTACCTAATTCGTTTAAAACTTGGATTGATTCGGCATCTTTATGCCTGCCTAGTGCTTCAATGATGTTTCTGATTCTTCTGTTATTCATTAGTAGCTCCTTGTAATTCATTTGCCAACATAGTTCTCAATTCGCCAACGGGCTTGTTTTGTAAATTAGAAACGTTATATTTGAATACGTTAAATTCAATAGGAGCGCTGGCAAATTCGTATGCTTTTTTTGCATAAGCAACAGTGTTGTCTTTTAATTTATTACCAAATGCAATTGCATTAGTTTTCAAACTTGAAAATTTGTTAATAGTACCAACCCATGCACTTGCAAGAAGTTTGCCTGTGTTTTGGATTTTTTCTTTGAATGAATTTGTTTTTTCTGTATTTTCTGCTTTTTCAGTTTTGTCAAAAACATCCATTTGAATAACAGTACCTTTAAAAGTAATACCGAATGGATTTGTTTGAACTTTTGTTTCTTGTAATTGTTGCGCATTTCCTGCAGCTTTTCTTGCTGCTCTAAATTTGTTAAATGCTTCAATACTTGATCTTAGGGGGGAAATTTTTTGCATCTTTTTAGCCTTTCTTTTCCAAATAGTAATAATATGTTTATCCTGTCATAGAAAAGTTAGCATATAATCAGATACAAGAAATCAACCTTTTGATTGAAAAATTAAAATTTTATCATACCAGTTAATTCTAAATTATTTGTTTTATACAAAATTACCCACGCATTGTTTTCTTGAACATAGCTTATTTCTACCTCTGTATATTCATATTCGTCAGGATTTATACCGTTTAAATATTTTCTGTATTCTTTTTGCAAATGACGCTTATACGCCCACTGTGACATTTTTTTAGGCTTTTGCTGTTTTGTTTCGGAAGGCGGAATTACATTCATTTTTATAACCGGAATTTTTGCTTTCAACTGTCCTGTTTGATAAATTAAAAGAAAATCCTTGTATTCATCAGGCACAACATTGTAAAAGCCCTTTTTAAGTCCTTTACCTTCCGAATTTATTATGTCATCCTCTAAAAGCAATACAGGCAGTTCTTTGCGGTTTGAATATTTGTCGATTAACTTTGTTTCATCCCTCTCCCCGCTATGGTAAACTTCCTTCGGAGTGAATTGATTTTTATAGTATTCATAGGCAATTAAGTTATTATCTATAAGCATGATTTTATTTTAATGTATTTTTATAGAAATTCAAACTTGAAATTTGAGTTTGTGTGTTGTAAGTTAATAAATGACAATTGAATAAATACTTTGCGCTTGTAGCAAACCCGAATGAAGCGAAGCATAGTCCGACGGACTTGCTGAGCAAAATGAGGGCAAAGGTGTGCGAAGCACCTGCACGGCACGGTTGACGTGGCGGGCTGGTGCGAAGACCGTACCACAGCGACGTAGGAATTTACGAAGTAAATTCTACAGGAGCAAAAGACAATTGAATAAATATATGCGCTTGTAGCTCAGTTGGATAGAGTGTTTGGCTACGAACCAAAAGGTCGGGGGTTCGAATCCCTCCAAGCGCGATACTACAAACAAGGTTTCAAATAATGAAACCTTTTTTATTGCGCTTGTTCGGGATGCAACCGCTCCGCTTTTGCCCTCTCAGAAAATCGGCCTCAAGGGCAGATTTTCTTCGGCAGAGTCTCCAAGCGCGATACTACAAACAAGGTTTCAAATAATGAAACCTTTTTTTATTGCGCTTGTTCGGGATGCAACCGCTCCGCTTTTGCCCTCTCAGAAAATCGACCTCAAGGGCAGATTTTCTTCGGCAGAGTTGTAGTAAGACGATCAGTTTGCAAGGAATGTATAGTTTGATAATTTTTTGTAAAGCTCACTCGTTGTAAAGGTTTTGGCGGTCGGAAGTAAGTTGACTACGAATTTGCAAACTGCTCACTCTTGCACTTTTCTTTCATTTTAACTGCTCGCACTTTCACCTGATTTTACAATGGTTTTCAGGATTTATTATCAGTTTGCAATTTTTGGGACAGTTTGCAAATTTTGGGATTTTTGAGGTTTAATTTTAAAGTAAATTTTTATACAATTTGCTTAAATAATAAAAGTTATGCGTACATATTTGTGTTAATCTGGATAATAAAAAATTTAAAACTGTTATGACAATACATATTGATAAAAAAGTAAAAAGAAAGCTTAAGAAAACATATCTATGGCGATATATGAGTTTTGCGAAATTCCTTGATCTAATAACAACAAGCGAATTATATTTTGCAAGCAACAAAGAATTGATTAAAGGCGATCCATATGAGGGGACATTACCTGCATTTATAAATGCAATGTTTTCAATTGAAAAAGACAGTTTATCATATAAAAATTTGCCCGATGATGCAAGAAATTATTTTGAACCATTTTTTATTGATGATTCTATTCAGAATTTAAAAAAGGACATGAATCAAGCAAGAGAACATACATTTATCAATTGTTGGCATATTAATGATGATGAAAATTATTTAATGTGGGAATCATATGCAAAAGGAGATTCCGGGATAGCTATCGTTACAGATATAGATTCTTTAACAAGTTCTATTAATTCCGATTATGATATTAACTTAATACCCGTACAATATGTAAATAATATCCGTGAAAACCCAAACGATCTTCAGGATTTGAACAAGTTGGTTTATGAAAGTTCGTTGTACAAAAAAGAATTTTTTAAAAACGAAAACGAACTAAGATTAATTTACCAAGGAGTCAATAGTAATAGAGTAAAAGTTGATATCGATAAATTGATTAAGCATATTTATATTTCACCAAAATCTTCAGAGCATTCAAAAAATATAATCTTAAATACTATCAATTGTATAAAACACAAAAATTCTTTAAATCTTGATTTTAACAGCATTTTAACCGAATCAGCAATTTCAAAATATAGATATGATACCTCAAATTTAGAAATGTTTTTCGCAAGTGCAACGTTACAACAATATAGTAAATCAAATGAAAACATGGAAGAAAATGATAAAAAAGATATGTGGATTTCTTTATTATTTGCAATGCTGTCAGATACTCCGCCACATAAACTACCAAAGTTACTTGAAAACATGAATAATAAAGTCTCATCTAAGAAATAATATTATTGCTATCCATGGTCAATAAAAAATGCATTTAATAAATCTGTGTTATCTCTTAAACTTTTAATTACCGGTGCGAGGTTGTAACATTCTTCTATTTCAGGTTGATTGCTAACGAAATAATCAACTATAACGGCTATATTATAAACATTCTCTGCCCATTTACTTAACTTCTTAAATTCCTTTGCAGTAATATTTATTCCGACTTTTTCCATAATGACCTCCTTTGCACACAACATTAGCGTGAAAGAAAAAAGAAAGCATTGAATTCTTTACATAACAATATAATCAGACTTGACAAATAATTATTTGTCAAGTAGCACAAGGGTTTACAGGTTTTTTGTAATATGTTATAATAAGAAAATTGCAAGAATTTTGCAAACAACTACACAAACAATGCAATAGAATAAAGAAAATGAAAAAGAAAGGAAAAAGTATGAGCGATGATTTATTAGAATACGCAAAACATGTTTATGATGTGAAAAGACAAGTAAAACAGCAAGGACAGCGATTTAGTAATTTTTTACAAGATTTTTTTAAAGCTGTAAATAACGATGCAACATTAAGAAATCCCCAAAAGTCCGATGCTGAAAAAATACATGCCAGCAATGAACTTGCCAAATTTTTAGATAAATTGATTCATAGAAGATATTAAGCTATCATTGGGAATTTGTTAAAGAGTAAATATTAATCAGGTACAGCAATTTCAGATTTATAAACTATATCATCAATAAATTTAACATTATGTTTTTCTAATAGATATTTTGTATAGTCCAATAATGTATCATTTGCAAATGGTGATATTACAATTCTACAGTAATCTGGGTTAAAAAATTTTGAAGTTTCATATTGCACTTGAATGAAAGATTTATCTGAACTATACTCACAGTTTTTAACTGCATTTGTGTCATATTCCAAATTAACGATATATCTTTTTTCTTTTGCAAAATCGTAAAAATCATTTTTAATTAACAAAACATTACGTAATATTTTCATAAATTCGTCTGGTTTTGTTTTATTATCAGTATTTATTATCTCAGAAATTTCCTGTCTCGACTTGTATAAAACATTTTCAAGTATAGGCATACTAATATCTAAATTATATTTATTGTTGTTTATTTGAATATTTTTATTTACAAAAAGCTCCTTAAAATATTCTTCATTCATTCTTAAAGATAACCCTTGATTTATTTGCACATTTCCTTTTAAATCTGTAGGGTATATATTCCACAAAGCATAATTCTCATTCTCTGAATAAGCCATAGAATATATATAAGCATAAATTATTCTTGCTTCGCCAAATTTTTTACAAAGATTTATACATTCATCTTGAAGTTTTAATAAAGACCTATCAATCTTCGTGGGATAGTTAGAAGTGCTAACAGTCATATTTTTATATTTTTCAATTTGCCTTACTGCCGAATTAACTAATCTTTTTGATGTTGCACCCTCTATCGGATCCATAAAAAGTTGCAATCTTTTTAACGAAGGCAAATATAAGGCTTTATCTTTTAATAACAAATTAAATTTATCTAATGATAAATATTTCCATAAATATTTTTGATTTTCAGTCATACTTTATATTGCCACTCCTTTTAATTTTCATTTTATATAATTGAGATACGCAAAATATAACATACCGAAAGCTATTATTGTTTTTATCAACCATTTAAAAAAGTTTATAATAAAACCGCTGACTTTTTTACGCAATTCCCTATTTTTATTTTGTATATTTATTGCTTCACTTGTACTTAAGTCTTTTGGGAAAAATAAATGATGCCAAAAATCATCACAAATACTGTAATTATTATTGCGTTTACAATAGTAATTGTAATCTTGCATTTTTTTGCGATCAAACTCAACAAATTTTTCTGCACCATTTGGTTTTGTTATTAAAGCAGATAAATAACCGCATTTTCTGCATTTTTTAAATTGTTTTTCTTTATCTATTTGCATATTATCTTTTCTTTTTCTTTCTACATTCCGGACAGCCGCTTCCCTCTTTTCTGTAATAGCAAGGTGCTTGCCACTCATGTCCGCATTTTTTACATTTCCACCATACTTTTTTATTACTTCCTATTGAGATATCTGTAGGCTTTAAATCTCCGTTTAGCTTGTAATTCCATTCTTTTGCGATTTGAGGATGTGTGGTAGCCATATCATTATATCCTTTTAACACCTTTTTGTTACTGCAATATGGACACCCACCTTTTGTCCTATCTTTGATATTGGTCTGCCATTCATGTCCTTTTTCACACATCCACCAAACTTTCTTACTACCACCGATAACAACTTCTGTTGGTTTTAAATCACCATTTTTAGTTGGATGCCATTCCTTTGCTATTTCCGGATGTGTCGTTGCCAAGTCATTGTAACCAGATGTAATTGCAAGGTTTGCACATCTTGGACAACCAGTTCCATCTTTTCTGTACGTTATTGCTGTTTTCCATTCATGTCCGCATTTTTTACATTTCCACCAAACTCTGTTGTTGGAAAAAATTGAAATATCACTTGGTTTTAAATTACCATTTTTGGTGGGATGCCACTCCTCAACTAAATCAGGACGAACGGTTGCAACATCATTATAACCGGTCCAAACTTTTCTATTTGTGCAATATGGGCAACCAGCATTCATTAAGGTTCTCGTCTCTATCCCAGCTTGCCATTCATGACCTTTTTCACATTGCCACCAAACTTTTTTATCTGAACCTGCTATAACTTCTGTTGGTTTTAAATCACCATTTTTAGTTGGATGCCATTCCTTTGCTATTTCCGGATGTGTCGTTGCTAAGTCATTATATCCTTGTTTCACTTGTTTATTTGCACAGATAGGACAGCCTGTGTTACATGCATACCTTGCATTCACTGGAGCTTTATATTCATGCCCTCTTTCACAAATCCACCAAACCTTTACTTTGCTATTTGCATTAGTATTGCTTGGCGTAAGCTTATTATTTTTAGTAGGATGCCATTCTTTTGCCAGTTCAGGTTTTTTATTTATTAAAGAATTCTCTTTTTCTTGTATTTCTATTAAATTAAATATATTTAAATTGTCTTTTTCGACATCAATTACAGGAATATTAATTGTTTTATAATTGTCATTAATGAATTTAAAAATAAATCTTATAGCATTGTTTAAATCTCTATGTCCAAAATCTTTCAAATAATAACATACTGTTACTATATCATCCACAATTGGACAATTTTTTTCTCTAACTCTTATTAATGATAGGCTATATTCTTTACAAATACTGTATTTTTTTATGTCCCGTTTATAATTTTTATGATAAAAGCAACCATCATATTCAATGCCCAAATTAATATCTTCTATAAAGATATCTAACTCTAAATTATTTGTATGGGGCAATTTATAGTTTTCGTATGCTTTTGGAAATACTTGTTTTATATAATAAAAAATTGCTTTTTCCGGAAAAGATACTTTGCGATATTCACTACATTTTGGACAACCTGACCGCCGTTTGGTTCTTGACCATATTTGAGTTTGCCACTCATGCCCTTTGTTGCATTGCCACCATACTTTTTTATTGCTTCCATATCCAATGTTATATGGTGCATTTTCAGCATTTTTAGTTGGATGCCATTCGTTCAGCAAATCTTCTCTATTATTCTCAATACACCAATCATAAAATGTTTTCATGAAATAATATTAACATAAAATCAATTCGACTATCTATTTCGTTGCTTCTCAGGAGGTTTTTGTGCATCTTTGGGGATTAACCAATATTGTCCGTATTTGAAAGCACCCTCAATCCTGCCTTCATCACAGTATATCTGTACTCGTCTTGGCGAGATTCCCCATTCTTCCGCACAATCTTTTACTCTTTTATGCCTATGTAAAATCATTTCCCAATCAATTTTATGATAAGCCATTATTGCACCTATTTTTGATTCAAGCGTTCTACTTTCTTAATTTGTTCGTGAGAGAACATCATATAGCCAGATTCTGTGTACATTGTCGGTTTTAGTTTGCCGACTTTTACCCAATATCTGATAGTCGATACAGGTAATTCTACGGCAAGCGCAAACTTGGCAATAGTCATAAGTTTTTCTTGCGGTATTTCATTTTTGGTGTCAAAAATATCAAATATAGTATCAAAAGATTGAGACAATCTTGTAACCATAAATTTCATATAATCATCAATATCGCCTGTTAATTGTGCTTTTTCAATCGAATTTATATAACGCTTTCTATCTCTTGGTCGAATAATAATCGGACAAAAGCCATTACACATAAGTAAAAGATTCATCAATAACCTCGCACATCTGCCGTTACCGTCAGAAAACGGGTGAATGCTTACAAAATCGAGATGGGTTTTGATTATATCTTCAACACCTTTAATTCTATCTAATTTTTCAAAAAATACTTTCATTAAATCCGGAACTTTCATCGGATTCGGTAAAATTACTCGACTTCCCGAAATTCTAACCGGACAATTCCTATAAAAACCTGCATTATAATCATCAATTCCTGATAATAATTTTTTATGAATATCAAGTACAACGGTTTCATTTATTATCGCTTTTGATTTCAAAATATCAATTATATAATCAAATGCTTTAGCGTGATTTACTGCTTCCTGATAATGCACAAAAGGCTTAGAAGATGACGTTATATCTTCTTCAATAACAAGTCTGGTTTCCTTTCTTGTTAAAGTATTACCTTCAATATTGTTTGAAGTGTACGCAAGTTCTGATTTAAGCCATTTATACAGTTGTTCTTTGCTTTTATTATCGCTAAAAAGCTTGTTAAATTTCTTTTTTTTACTTGATATTTTTGATAGCAATGAATATATAGAATGTTCCATTTATTACTCCATAGTTTATAGTTTATAGTTTTTATAAGTATAAACTATAAACAAGCATTTTTCAATAGGTAATTACTGAATAGTTTACAGTTGTTAATATTTGAAACTATGAAGTGCATCTGTCCCAAAAATTGCAAACTGTCTGTTTTAATAATTTTATTACACCAAAAATCAAGACTGCGAACAGATAAAAACCAGTCAGGGATACAATAATCAGATTTTCGGGTTCGTTTTCCTATGTCCGCCACATAAAAGAGTCATACTAACTGTTCATATATATCAACCTGCATGTCTATGCACAGCCTCAAGAAAATACTATCCGCAAATCTTGCAAGGTACTCCGCCCCGTCTTATTGCTTCCTTTTTATCAATTTTAATACAATTTACAGTACATTTTTTTGCCCATTGGCAACCTAATTTGTGATATTTTAAGGTTTGGGTGTTAAACATTACCATTTCAGCAAATACAGGTACAAACGAAAGTTTAAACAATAGCAATATTAAAAAAGACAGTAATAATTTTTTCATACAAGTAATATTATCAAAAGCAAGCATTAATTACCATACCACCATAAAAGGCAGAACAATTCAAAATTCCCAAAATTTCTCCCGGCGGTTTGGCGCTGCAAAATGCTTTTGTCGCCCAAGTCTATTCAGCAAAGAAGCATTTTTCTATCAAATTAATAACCGGAATTGCAATAGGTTTAAAAACGAAAGGAGTACCTTCATATAATCCTTGCAAGAAAGGTGATTTATATTCAATTGTTGGTATATCATCAACAGTATCATCTTCTGAATTATTTGCGGTTAGATTTTGGTGTGCAGTTATATCACCGGTTGGATAATATTCATTAAATTTCTCAAAATATGCCTTTATATCATCATCCTTTAACATTGAATCAATTTCGCCAACTGCACCGTTAATATCTTTGTTATCAATGCAATCGTCTAATGTCTTTATATGGCGTTTTAATTTTGGCATTGTTTGTGTTTGTACAAAACTCATATTATTGCTTACTTTTGCTGCAACACCCATATTTTTATTCTCCTCTCAATTTGAATGTAATTTTAAATCGTACTATAAAATAAAACTAAAATTACCTTATAAAATAATAAAAACAAATTTATTTAAAAAAAACGCCTTCGACTTTTTAATTTCCATAAAAAACATTAACAATATTTTCCTACAATATTTATATGATTTACATTTAACAAAAAATGCTAATATATCTAATATGAAGAAGGTTTTAATTTTATTAATAATTTTATGCATGCCTGTTTTGGCTTCAACCCATGTGTGCAACACTTCAAGCGTGAGTGATGACGGAATATCGTTCTCCAGCTACGATTTTACCCCAAATGCGCAAGAACATTGCAAGTATGAATTTTCCGCAAGCGCAAAGGAAAAATGTTTAAAAGAAGAATATCCAAAACTTTTAAAATTATATCAAGAAGGCAAATGCAGCAAACTTTTAACAAAAAAATATACAATAGACGGCTGTGATTGCGAATTGCAATATCTTGAAAACGGCACTACATATTCAACAGGTTGCCACAGCACAGGGAAGACCCTTTGCAATATGTCAAGCGCAATGGAAAAATTAAAAAATATGGCAAATAAATAACTAGTCCAAATTTTCCTCAAACCCTTGGGCTATGAGCTTATGTTGTATCGGAACCATATCATTTAAGTTATGTTTTAAATTATATTCTTTTTTGATTACATCTGCCGTTACCTGATAGGCTTCTTTTTCCATATTTAAAGTATTCAAAAACTTCTCTATTACTGCTTTTTTAATTAATGCTCTATCGGTATCTTTTAATCCGTAAACTTCAATTATAGAATCTGTTATTTCATCAGAAAGCATTTGTGCAAAAGTTTTTAAATCCATTCCGTAAGCACGCACAAGCGCCATTTCAACCTGTTTTTCGCTTAAGTCGGGAATTTCATAACTTGAAATGCGATATGTATTATATTCTTTAATCATTTCATTAGCTACAGAAGGATTTAAGTTGTGGAGCTGATAACTATCAAAGTAATCTGTCATAGGAATAGATTGATAATTAACAATCAAATTATAATAGTTGCTTAAAACCAAATAATCTATCTCATCTTTCACATCTTCAGGAATTTTTTCATCATATTGATAATTATTTTCAGCCTTATTCCTTTGCACCGCATGAGTTAATTCATGCGCCATTATGGAAGCATATCTTGTCATTTTTTTAGAATTATAAGGTTGCGGAATTTCTTTTAGATATAATATGCCTTCCGCACTGCCATCATTATTAATATTATATGAATACAAACTATCAACAGCAGGGGTTTCATGGGGATAATTATTCAAATCATCAATTGATACACTATCTGAAAGATGATTTGCTTCAAGGAAACCGTAAATTAAATCATAAACCTTTTTTTGGGTAATATCGGAACCATATTTTAAAATATCCGCTCCTAAATCTGAAGTTGCATAATCATTATTATATTCACTTACAATTTCATATTGAGATACATCTTGAGAAGATTTTTGCGAACCGGCACAAGCCGATATATTTAAACTCAGCAATCCGGCAAGCGCTAAGACTTTTAACGGGTTTGTATTTGCCTTTGGTGATGCGGTTTGTTTTTTAGATGAAAAATATATGTTTCTGTTTATAATTTTATTTTTTGAATAAAAATTTCTTTGGACAGGGGAAAAAGCTGGAATTTTCATGGCTTATATTTCTTTAATATCGGTATATGAAATATAAAACCTGTGAAAAAAATTTTTGCATTGGCAAAATATTATTCATACAATGCAAATTCTTTAGAATTTTCTTCCCATTGTTCTCTATCTACTTTCATTGCATGCGACCAGAATTTTTCAATTTGGTAATTTTCACGTTCAACAGGGTGCATAATATGCACAACAACCTCGCCATAATCCAATAAATTCCACCTGTTAGCACGTTCTGTTTCATTTCCTATGGGGATTCTTTTAAAAATTTCTTTGATTTTCTTTTTAATAATTTCGGTCAAACCTCTTACCTGAGGGGTTGATGTACCGGTTGCTATAATAAAATAATCTGACAGGGAACAAACATTTGCCACATTTAAAATTACAATATCCTGTGCCTTATTATCATCTAAAATTCGCGCTATTACAGAAGCAAATTTTTCACTTGTGAAATTTTCCATACTCTCCTTATATATTACCTGTGGAAGAATTTTTTTCGTCTTCTAATGACTTAATATCAACAACTTCTTCTTCCTGATAATTCATATTATTATTTATATCGATATCTATGTTTACTTCACCGTCTATCATTTCAATATCCGGTTTTTGGTATTCTTTTATTTTTCCGTCTTCAAGTTTAACGTTAACGGACTTTTTCAGGAAATTAACCATAAATACTCTTCCGACGCCATCCGGAGTCATAACGCCAGAGCCGACAGGGGGAAGCGTTTTTGCTGCATCAATATAATTTTTATATTCATAATTTAAACAGCACAATAATCTTCCGCATGCACCGGTAATTTTACCGGGGGTTATAGGAATTCCCTGATCGCGCGCCAGTTTTGTATTTACTTGTTCAAATTTCTTTAAAAATCTGCAGCAGCAGTAATCTTGCCCGCAGATACCCTGCCCTTGAATAATCGAGGTTTCATCTCTAACTCCGATATGCCTTAAGTCAATTCTTACACGCGGAAATTCTTTTGTTAAATCTTTTAAAAGCTCTCTGAAATCAACACGCTCGGGCGCTGTATAATAAAATGTAATTTTTTTTCTGTCGAATGTATATCTTGCCTGTGCAAATTTCATAACCAGACCGCGTTTAAGCGCCAAATCACGGCATTTATAAAAAGCCTTAACTTCAAGTTCTTTTTGTTCTTCATAAGTTTTGAAATCTTCAGGTGTCATAACCCTAACTACAGGTAAGGCCTCAGGCTTATGTTTTTCCCAAAGACGCTGTATTTGTTCATTTACGATAAATGCCCTGAAAACTTCTTCGCCCTTGTCTGTTCTGACTATAATATATTCGCCCTGCTTAATATTGGCATTATCGTCAATTTTAAGCGGGTGAAACTGATTTTTAATTGTTCTTATTGCAAATTTCATAAAGATATTATATAGGAAAATTATTAATTATCAAAATTTAATTAAAATACCTCTTTCAAATTCTTTGCTTTTGTAATAGAATAACCAAATGGATAAAAAATATAATTTAAGTTTTAAAAAGAATAACGTAGAGAAGTTACTGCTAAATTTGGATCAAAACCCCTATTCGCAGAAAAATAAAGATTTCAGATATACTCTTTCTTTGATTTATGAATTAATTGAGGAAGAATTTTCTGATACATTTGATACAAAAAACCCAATTTTAAGGCAAACCGAAATTAAGTTCAATGAAGATGCAACTTTTTTCATTTCACCGCCTTATAATTTTGATTATTATTTGAAACAAAAGGGGTCTTTATACCGCTTGCGTCCTGAGTATCAGGGGAGTGATTACGGATATAAAATAAAACCTGATATGTTTTTTGAATATTTTACAGGGGTAGATGAAAACCTTGATTTGTCGGATTGTTCGGAAAGCTATAAATTTTATTTTTATTTGGTTCAATTTGTTAAAAAAGCGGTTGAAAAGTTGCATTTTATTCCTGCGGTTAACTTCAGAAAAGATACTTTTAGCGTTTATTGGGAACCTTATTTTCAAAATAAAGACTTCATTAAAAGCTATTGCGAAATAGTAGAAAATGAAATTTTGCCCCCCGAAACAACTAAAAAATTAATTCACAGATACATGAATTATTTAATTTTCACGTTTTTAGGGGTAAAACATTACCGCTTCAAAGATTTAAAAGCTGCAATTTACCTTGTTAAAAATGCTTCTCAAAAACGTATTTCAAAAGGTAATGACCTTGCAAATGATATTCAAGCATGGTTTGATGAAATGAGCCTCGGAAGCTATGATATCATACCTGTATTTAACATTGAAAAATTAACGGACGAAAAATTCTTATTAAGAATTCTTGCAAAAGATAAAAATGAAAATAAAATCATTCCTCTTGAAGAATTAAATGACGAACAAAAAGTATTAATCGAAAAGCAGATAAACTGGGCTACAAAATACATTGAAGACCTTGAAGATGTCACAATGGAGCTTGATTTATCGGGCGTTTATAAGTTAATTACTCAAATAACATATTATCTTTCTCAAGCCGGCATGGAAGTTAATCTGCCTGAAGGCTTGAATAACGTTATTATTCCAAGGGCTTCAATTAATGCAACAATTAAAGAAAAAAGAATTGGCGATCTGAAAGAACTTTTGGAAAATCCTGTCGGCTCAAGCATTTCATTAGATGAAATAATGAATTTCAAAGTTGAAATTGCACTTGGCGACGGCGAAAAGATTTCGGCAGAAGAATTTAGAGAGCTGGCAAAAAATTCTCAAGGATTAATTAAATATAAAGATAAATACATTTTAATTGATAAAGAAGAAACCGAAAAATTATTACTAAAACTTGAGCGTCAGCCTAATTTAACGGTTAATAAAATGCAGTTATTGCATAATGCCTTATCGGGGAAAATTGATGATTACGATTTTGACTATGACGAAGCATTTGCACGCGTCATTTCCGACTTTACACGCATTGAAGATATTACCCTTCCAAAGAATTTAAACGGTACATTAAGGGCATATCAAGAAATTGGCTACCGCTGGTTATACACAAACATTTCAAAAGGCTTTGGCTGTTGTATAGCGGATGATATGGGTCTTGGTAAAACAATTCAGGTAATCAGCTTGATTTTAAAATTAAAAGAAGAAAATAAACTCAAAAAACCTGTACTTATAGTTTGCCCGACAACATTAATGGGCAACTGGAAGCGTGAATTAAATACTTTCTCGCCAAGTTTAAAAACATTAATCTATCATGGCTTCAATCGCGAATTTTCAACCGATTGTGATTGTTTATTAACAACTTATGCAATATTAAGAATTGACCTTGAAAAATTCCAAAAAACAAACTGGGATTTATTAATTATTGATGAAGCACAAAACATTAAAAACCCGAGCACCTCTCAAACTCAAGCAATTAAAGCAATTAAAGCTCAAATGAAAGTTGCAATGACAGGTACTCCCGTTGAAAACAGATTATCTGAACTTTGGTCTATTTTTGACTTCATAAACAAAGGATATCTGGGTTCTTTGGTAGATTTCTCCAAAAATTATTCAATTCCGATTGAACGCTTTAAGGAATTAACAAGGGCTCAAAAACTCAAAAAAGCAATCAGTCCTTTTATGCTGCGCAGATTAAAAACAGATAAAACCATAATTTCCGATTTACCTGAAAAAGTTGTATTGGATGAATTCTGCTATTTAACAAAACCTCAGGTTGCTTTGTATGAAAGAATTTTAAAGGAATCCATGGAATCTATTTCAAAATCGGAATCCAAAATGAACCGCAGAGGTGCAATATTTAAGCTGATTACAAACTTAAAACAAGTATGCAATCACCCTTACCATTACCTAAAGCATGGCGATATGTCAGCTAATGCCTCAGGTAAAACCCAAAAGCTCATGGATATTCTAAGGAATATTTTAGATAACAATGAAAAAGTGCTTGTATTTACTCAATACAAAGAAATGGGCACAATACTTGAAAACATTATCGCAGAAGAATTTAACCGCACACCGCTATTTTTCCATGGCAGTTTAAATGTTAAGCAAAGAGAAGAAATGATTAAAAAATTTAAAGAAGAATTGGAAGAAAAAATCATGATATTATCTTTGAAGGCAGGCGGTTTGGGGCTAAACTTAACAAGTGCGTCAAATGTAATTCATTATGACCTTTGGTGGAATCCTGCCGTTGAAGATCAGGCAACAGACAGAACATACCGTATCGGGCAGGATAAAAATGTTATGATACACCGTTTTATAACATTATCAACTTTTGAAGAAAAAATTGATAAAATTATAAAAGATAAACGTGAACTGGCAAATGCCGCAGTATTTGAAGGCGAGAAAACAATTACCGAATTATCCGATGATGAAATTTATGAAATCTTCTCATTGGCATAAGCTATAATAAATTCAAAACTTCCCTTACCAATTTACAGCAAGTAGCACTTGAAGTTTTTGTAATATCAATATCGGGCGCAAGCTCCATAATATCTGCACCTATTATATTGAAATCTTTTAAATATAATAACCAATCCATAAGCTCTTTATATGTCAGTCCGCCGGCTTCCGGCGTACCAACACCCGACATTAAAGAAGGGTCTAATACATCAAGGTCTATTGTTAAAAATATCGGCTTATTTTTAAACTTATCAAGCTCTTGTTTATCAATTTTTAAAGTATTATATTTTTTAACTATTTCAAATTCAGCCTTCTCACCGCTTCTTAAACCAATTTGCGCGATATTTTCATAACCGATTAATTGCGCAATTTGATACATAACACCGCTATGAGTCAGAGTTTCATCTAAATATTGGCTTCTTAAATCGGTATGGGCATCAAACTGTATAACCGCCAGATCAGGATATTTTTTAAGAACGGATTTAACACTTGCCAATGTAATTAAATGTTCCCCGCCGATACCTAAAAGTTTTTTGTTATCAGAATATATAATATCAACATTATCTTCTGTTATATCGAGAGCTTTTTGTGCATTTCCAAACGGATATTCCAAATCTCCGGCATCAAAAAAAGCTAAATCTTCCATATCGGAATTAAAATATACACTATATGTTTCAATTCCAATACTTTCCAATCTTGCAGCCTGCGGGCCAAAACGCGTTCCTGCACGATTTGAACAAGTACAATCATAAGGCATGCCGAGTAATACAATTTTAGCCTTTAAATAATCATCAATTGCACCTATGAAATCTTTAGATAAAAACGGCCCTTTTAACATTTATAAAATTACCTTATTATTTAATTTTTCATTTAACTGATTTGCGGATTCTTCATAGCCAAACCTGCCCATTAGCGCATAAGTATAGTTTTTAGCCTGTTCAACCCCGGGTTGATTAAAGGCATTAATGTTATATAATTCTCCGATTATTGCAGTCTGCATTTCAAACATATACAACAGCTGTGCCAAATAGTATTCATTGATTTTCGGCAGATGAATTGTAACATTAGGGCGCTTGTAATCGCAAAGCGTCACTTTTGTAGCATCAGCTTCCGAGTTAAATAATTGATTAATTGATTTTCCCGCCAAGTAATTTAAACCCGTAAATTCAAAAACATTGGGAATATCAAGCTGATTATCAAATTCATCCACTCTTATAAAAGTAATTATTTTATCATTTTTACCTTCATTATAAAGTTGAATTTGACTGTGTTGATCCGTTGCACCTAATGCTTTAATAGGTGTCGGGCGATTATTAATTTTATTACCGGCTCTGTCAACTTCTTTTCCCAAAGATTCCGCCCACAGTTGAACATACCAATCCGCAATATATTTAAGACGTGATGAATAAGGCATCATAACAGAAATATATTTATCTTTTTTAGTATCCATTAAATAGTGAATTAGGGCATTTTGGGCCGCAATATTATTATTTATATCGGTATTTTTTAAATTTAAATCCATTATTTTAATACCGCGTATAATTTCGTCAATATCAACGCCCACAAGCGCTAACGGCACTAAACCGACTGCGGAAAATACACTGAAACGACCGCCCACATCATCAGGCACAACAAAAGTTTTGTAGCCTTCTTCATTTGCTAATTGTCTTAAAATGCCTGTTTCTTTATCGGTTGTAGCCACAACATGTTTTCTGTAATCATCACCCAACAGCGCTTCCAATTTATCTTTTATAACCATGAACTGCGCCATGGTTTCAGCGGTTGAGCCTGATTTTGTAATTACATTAACTAATGTCTTTTTTAAATCTAATATGTCCAATAATCCTGAAATTTCATCAGGGTCAATGTTATCCAAGAAAAAAATGCGCGGAAAACTATCCCTTTGCTCTTTATCCAATAAATTCCAATAAGGCTTTAATAAAGCATGTGATAAAGCCAAACCGCCAAGAGCAGAACCGCCCGTACCCAAAACCAACACATTATCAAACCTGCCATCTACCATTGCGGCAAATTCTTTTACATACCAGACGGTTTCTTCATTATACCCCAAATTCATCCACTGAAGCCATTGCCCGGGTTTATCTTTATTCATGTTTAGATTAGTGATAATTTCACGAATTTTCGGAGCAAATTCATTGAAACAAGATATAATATCAAGCCCTTCATCACCGATTATTTTATCTGAAACATTGGTATAATCTAGTTTAATCATTGATTTAAGGTACCTTACTACTCCGTATATATTATATTGTAACAAATCATAATTCTTCGTAAAGTCTTTTAAAGGCAAATGTTATATTTGTTTAAATAAGGGAATAACATGGGTAGTAGGTACACATGCATTAAGAAAGGTTATCAAGATGACAGACATTCCTTTAGTAGGCGGTGCTGCAACAACAGCAATAGCAGGAGTTCAATCGGATATAACCGCTACAGACGCAGCCATTAACACAGCAGAAGGTCAATTAGCAGGTACTCAAGCGGCAGAAAGCAGCGGTACTATAACAAGTAATTCAAGTAAAACTTCCGTAGAACTTAAAAAAGAAATTGAAATTTTAAAAAGTGAGCAAAAGCTCAATTATAGAAAAATGGAACGTATTGAAGCCGAGATAAGAACTTTAACACGTTCAATTAAACAGCACATGCGCGAATCTGAAGCGTTGCAAAAGAAAGCCTATGAAGGACAACAAGAAAAGGCGGATAAAGCCGTAGAACAATGCATAAAGGATTATATTGCAGCTAATAAAGAAGGCAGCAATAAACCTATGTCAAAAGAACAACTCAAAACAAATATTGCAGGAGCTGTCGGTGCCGTAACTCAAAATACTGATTTTTCTGACGCTGTAGCTGAATTTGTAATTGCAACTCAAGAAATGAGAGAAATTGATTCACTTTTATGCAGTATGAATTCTATAATTATTGATACAAATGGTATTGAAATAGAATTAAAAAATAAAAACAATGCATACACTCAAGCTCTTGCAGCAGAACAACCCAAAAAATCTTGTGACCCGATTGGTTTTAAAGTTGGCGATAACCAATATGATTTTATCATTTGGGATGGCGCATTTGATGAAACAACAGACTTCTTAGGCGCTGATAGCCAATGGGCAGCAATGGAACAATTAAATACAAATGGTGATAAAATAGTTGATTTAGGCGAATTAGAAGCAAAAGGTATTAAACTTGTTAAAACTGACGCAACAGGTAAACAAAGCGTTGTAGATATCGAAAAAGAATTTGGCGAAAATTTCTCGGTTAACCTTGACTTTAATAAAGACGGCAAATTTGAAGGCCTAAGCACAGGCGATCATGACGGCGATAATGTCGCAGATCAAACTTTATTAGGTACTTTTACTCTTAATATTGGTGGCAAAACAATAACAGGTTATGATACTGATGATGATGTTGATTATTTAGCTTCTCATTATGGTATTAAAGCAGCTTCATTTGATGATTCCGTATCAGCGGAATATTCCGATGAATTAAAACCGCACAGTAATTTCTTTAGAGATTATAAAAAAGTAAGCAGCGGTCTTGAAAAAGATTTAGAAGACTTAGCAACCAATATTGGTATCGGAAAAGCATTACTTGATAAAATTAAAGATGGTGCTAAAGAAGCAGGCGAACAAGACGCTAATATTTTCTTAAAGAAAATGGAAAAAGAAGAACAAGAAAAATTAGCAGCAGAAAAAGCCGAACAAAAAGCTGAAGAACAAGAACAAGCAAAAGCTATATTTAAAGGCGAAGGTGTTGAAAACGTTCATAAAAATGATTGCGACCAATGGGTAGTTGACACAGAAGAAGCTGTTGAAGGCGACGATACAAAACTAAGCTCACCAAATAGTATCTTGAAGAATATCTATGGAATTACAGATTATGATTCTGACGACGCTAAGAAAATTCTTCAAGCATTAATGGACGCTAATCCGGATGTATTTGTAACAGCAGGCGACGGCACAGTATCATTGAAACCTAATACAGAATTAGTACTTGTTGATCCAAATACTGTTCTTGGAACATCATCACCATCCTCTTCTTCTCCGACAGAAGTAGATGACCCGACAATACAAGCCGAAAGTTTAATACCCGGAGCAGTAGTTGTAACAGATTATACAGCTATTGAATCAGCACTTGGCGAAATAGGTAAAACAGTACAAAACTATACATTTACCTATGATGATAACGTTAAACCCGTAGAAGGTAAAAATCCTCCTGTTAAATTCATGGAAGTTAATGATAGCAACCCCAAACAATATTGCAAGGTATTAGACCTAAACGGCACAAAAATACTTTCTACAACAACCATGGTTGACGGCAAAGCCCAAAGAGAATTTACTATATTGGGTAAAGGTCCTGAAAAAGCAGGAGCAGATGTTGCGGCTGAAAATGTTATATCCGGAGCTAAAACATTGGACAATGCCGATAATCAAATAAAAATCCTTAAAGAAAACGGAATTAATGTTACAAAAGAAAACCTAAAAGATCCAACGGACGGAGGAGGTAAATACTTCCAATTAGAAACAAGCGACGGCAAAAAACAGTATGTCAAAGTTTTAGAACAAGGTAATCATTATATCATTGCTACAACTACTATAAATGGTAAAGGCGAAGCACCGACAAGAAACTTCAAGTTTATAGCTAAAAATTAATCCAACCGCACACCCTAATAAAAAAGGATGAAGACAATAAAGATAAAGCCCTCAATTTTATGAGGGCTTTTATTTTAGAATATAAAATTGATGAAATTTTAGAAACGCAAAACTTGCCCATTGGGGTAACTTTTGCTCGGCAGAGTGCTCTAACCACAAACTGAATACTTAGAGGGCGTCCCATATAGTAATATCGTCAGGTTTTAATCACTTCTGACAAAATTAAAGAGGCTTCCAAGAAGGAAACCATGCTCCTGTGGGTAT
>JAFVFO010000044.1 GCA_017475485.1 Candidatus Gastranaerophilales bacterium
AGCCCGCCGCGTCATCCGCGCCGTGCAGGTGCATTCGCACACTGTTGCCCTCGCTGTCGCTTGCTAAGCTGTCGCTACGCGCGCTCGGCTCGGGATTGCTCCTGTGGAATTTGCTCTCGCAAAGTCTTACGTCGCCTGAGAACGGTTACGCCCTGTCCGTCGGACTTCATCAGTCCGCCGTCACGGGCTTCACACTCTTTTGCCCTCGTTTTGCTCATTGGGCGCGTCGCGCCACAATTCGCTTCACTCGGGATTATTTCTTGCCTGCTTTGCCGGCTTTACGAGCAATGTATTCGCCTTCATATTTAACACCCTTGCCTTTATATACTTCAGGAGGTCTTTTTGAGCGAATTAATGCCGCAACATCACCAACAAGCTGTTTATTTGAGCCTGTAACCGTAATTTTTGTATTAGCTTCAACGGCAATTGTAATACCTTTTGGAGCTTCAATAATTACAGGGTGAGAATAGCCAAGTGAAAGATTAATTGCACTACCTTGCATAGCGGCACGATAACCTACACCAACTATTTCAAGTTTCTTTTCAAATGGAGTTTTGACACCGACTACCGCATTTGAAATTAAAGTTCTGAATAAACCATGAAGGCTTCTTGCTTTTCTAGAGTCATCTTTTCTATTAACAATAACTTCCTTGCCTTCAACTTTTACTTCGATTTCTTCAGGAAATGCAACTGATTCTTCACCTTTTGGGCCTTTTGCAGTTAGCAAATTTCCTTCGATTTTTACGTCAACCCCGTCAGGGATTGCGATTGGTAATTTACCGATTCTTGACATAATTTTCTCCTTTTGCATTTAATAACTATGCAGGGAACGCAACGCTATTAAGCGTTTTACCCTTGTTTTAGTGCTGTGCACTCTTTTTGCCCTCACCTTCGTTCGGCAAGCAAAGCATTGCTAGCCTCACTCGGCTCGAGTAGTCCAGTTTCGCACTTCGCGCTTGCTCATCGCAACCGCGTGCGTGCTCCACATCCTTTTGCCCTCGTTTTGCTCATTGGGCGCGTTGCGCCTCAATTCGCTTCACTCGGGACTACCATACATAACAGAGCACTTCGCCGCCTAATTTATTGGCGCGTGCTTGTTTTTCGGTCATAAGACCTTTTGAAGTTGAAATTACAGCAATACCCATACCGTCAAATACACGAGGCATATTTTTAGCTTTTGAGTAAACTCTTAAGCCCGGTTTAGATACTCTTTGAAGACCTGTAATAACACCTTGACCGTTGTTGTATTTAAGAGTAACTTTTAATTCTTTAAAGCCGTCTTTTTCAACAACGCTGTAACCTTGAACATAACCTTCACTTTGTAAAACTTTAATTAATTCAACTTTTAAATTAGATGAAGGCATTGAAACTTCCTCATGTTTAACCATGTTTGCATTTCTAATGCGTGTTAAAGCGTCAGCTATAGGATCTGAAATTGTCATTTTTGTTCCTTTCTACTTGCGCAAACTTTTGCGTAGTTTAGTAATAACAAATCTATCCTAAGATAAACATATTTTTTATGCAATTATTTATTAAAAAATATTAATTTTTCGCATTCTGTAGCGAATTTTAATCTTTAGATGTTTTTTACAATTACCCCAAATAAGGATTTTAAAATGAAAATTAACAGCATTAGCAATATAAATTATAAAAGCAAATATCAAGATTATAAAACATCAAAAACAGCACCGAAAAAGAAAATTGACGGCAGGGCATTGTTATTATCAAGCCTCATTGCGCTAAGTTCTATGTCTTATATGAGCGCATGTACCGCTCAAAAAGAAGAAACTGCGATTGTGCAAACGCAGGAATATGCTCAATATAAGCCTTATGAAACAATCAATCAATTGTGCGAAAAACTTTTCAAAAAAGGCGATAAGCTGGATATGGATTATGTTTTAAATTCTGTTCAGGAATTTTTAGAAGAAAATTCACTTGATAACGTAAATATCGAAGATATCAACAATCCTACAATCAAAGAAAGAGAATATACTCTGAAGATGAAAACTGCGTCTGCCGCTTTTTGGTCAGTTCCCGATGATGAAATGAACTTTAAGGAAGGGACAATTTATATAGATACTAATGCGGACTTGAATGATGATATTGCAAGATATATTTTTATAGATGAAATAACACACGAATTAACCCATGCCCTGCAGGCAAAAAACGACACAACACAACAGGGCCTAAAGGGTATAATGGAAAACCAAGCGGAAGCAGAGCCTGTTTTTTGGTTTTTAAATGTTGGGTTGGGAAATTGTCCCGAGCTTTTGTATGCTGTAGATGTTGCAAGAAGCGGGGCAATGACAAAATATGCTCTGGATAATTTCAGCCAAGAAGAACTCGATAAAGCTATCGAAAATGCCGATAAATACCAGCTATTGCTTTATGATAAACCTGTTGAATTAGATGAAGCATTTGCCAAAAACGCAATTTATACCCATATAAAACAAGTAGCACAAGAAAGCGGAATTTATTTCAGAGAAAAAACTTTTGAAGATACGGTAAATTTATTCACAGATATCGCAACGGAAAGGTTTTTGAGCTCTGTGCCGCATAAAAAAGAAGATGAGGAAAAATTAAAAAAAGCTCTTTTAGCAGAAATTACTTACATGTATAAGCAGGAAAAAGAAGCGTATGCAGCAGGCAATATTGCACTCAAAAAGGGCTTTAATATAGCTGAAAACGAGCATATATTAGCAGATTACACCCCTTTGAGCTATGATTTAGTTATAAATGTTCTTGAAAATAGGATGAATAAAGAATTTAATTAATATACTAAAAATAAGTGTCGATAAATTCCACACTTATTTTTATATTTATTTGATAATTATTTACTTACAAAGAACTACCAGCTTGATTTTGTAACACCGGGCAACAAGCCTTGGTGAGCCATTTTTCTTAAGCAAATTCTGCAGATACCGAAATCTCTATGATATCCGTGCGGACGACCACAGATTGAGCAACGGTTATGAAGTCTTACCTTAGGATATTTACCCTTAGCGGCAAGTTCTCTGCGAGTTTCTTCTTTGTTTATCATTGCTTTTTTAGCCATTTTGTTTTCCTTATGTTTTTATTCTGACATATTAAATATGATTTAAGGTAATAATGCAATATTGTGATAATACAATAAGCGTCAATCAATCAGCATTAATTGTCAAATGTGCCTACTGCTTTAATAATTCCTTAATTCAATTTTCAAATTACGATTTTATTTTAAAAGGCAATTTACTGCTCAAGCGCCACGCGCCTATTGTTTTATTTGTTTTTAAACGGCATGCCCAAGTGTTTCAATAATGACCTTGCTTCATCATCAGTTGTTGCTGTTGTAATGATTGAAACATTCATACCTTTTACGATATCAACTTCATCATAGTGAATTTCAGGGAATAAAGTTTGTTCTTTTAAGCCGAATGTGTAGTTACCTCTGCCGTCAAAACTTTTTGGACTTACACCTCTAAAGTCGCGGATACGAGGAAGAACAACACAAACTAACTTTTGGAAAAAGTCATACATTCTTTCCCCTCTAAGTGTAACCATTGCACCAACAGGCATACCTTCTCTTAATTTATAAGAAGCGATTGACTTTTTAGCTTTTGTTGATAATGCTTTTTGACCTGCTATTTTAGTTAATTGATTTACAATATTTTCAGCAAGTTTAGAATTGTGAGAAGCCTCACCAACGCCCATATTAAGAACAATTTTTGTCATTTTAGGAATTTGCATATCATTTTTGTATGCAAACTCTTCTTTTAATTTTGCTCTTATTTCGTTATTATAACGTTCTTTTAAGTTTCCAGTGCTTTTTGACATTTTGTTTTCCTTTTTTAGCCTTTGAAATTCTGCTTTTGTAAAGCCTGTCGAATTTCAATGCCCCACTCAATATGTGGTCTATACATCAATAACTTCGCCGCATTTAGCGCAAACGCGAACTTTTTTACCGTCTTTTTCAACATGTCTAACGCGAACAGCTTTTTCACAAGACGGACAGCAAATCATAACCTTTGAAGCATCAAGCGGTTTTGCAAGTTTTACTAAACCACCTTGGATACCAGCCATAGGATTTGCTTTTTGAGCTTTTGTAACTACATTAACGCCGTCAACCAAGACAGTACCTTCCTTTAAGTCAACTTTTTTAACGTTGCCTTGTTTGCCCTTGTCTTTGCCTGAAACAACGATAACACGGTCACCAACTTTTGTATGTAATTTTTTATTGGTAGATTTAGTCATTTTGATTGTTCCTTTAACTATATTACTTCCGGAGCTAATGAGATAATCTTCATAAAGTTCTTTTCACGAAGTTCTCTTGCAACCGGCCCAAATACACGAGTTCCTCTGGGAGCACCGTCTTTATTGATAATAACAGCCGCATTATCGTCAAAACGAATTACAGAACCGTCATTACGTTTGATGTCAGCCTTTGTTCTAACTACAACAGCAGTTACAACATCAGATTTTTTAACCGGCATATTTGAATTTGCGTCTTTAACAGCGGCAATAATTACATCACCTACTGAAGCGTATTTTTTATTGCTAGAGCCCATAACACGAATGCAAAGTAATTCTTTAGCACCTGTATTATCAGCAACCTGCAGTCTTGTTTCTTGTTGTATCATAATTTGTTACCTTTTATATTAACTACTTAGCAACGCTTACGATTTTATCTAAGTTCCATCTGATAGAACCTGATAATGGTCTTGATTCAACGATAGTTACAACATCACCAACATGAGCGGAGTTTTCCATATCGCGAACTTTGAAGTTTTTTGTAAACGTCATTGTTTTTTTGTATTTCTTATGAGCTTTATGTTCAGCAACTTCAACTACGATTGCTTTTTCCATTTTATCGCTCACAACAGTTCCTTGTTTAACTTTTTTAGGCATTTTATCAAATTCCTTATGCTTGTAATTCTTTTTGTCTTAAAACAGTTTTAATACGAGCAATTTCTCTTTTTTTGTTTTTGATAGATGCTGTATTTTCAAGCTGTTTTAGCTTATTATGACTCATCTTTAGGTTGAATAATTCTTTTTTACCTTCAAGCGCTAAGTCTTTAAGCTCATCTATTGTTTTTTCTTTGATTTCTTGTAGTTTCATTATTTTCCTACCTTCTTGAGCCTACTTTTCTATTACTCTTAATTTGATTGGTAATTTTTGAGCTGCAAGGTTTAATGCTTCAATAGCATCTTCTCTTACTTCAAAAGCTACTTCAAATAAAATTCTGCCGGGTTTAACAACAGCAACCCAGTATTCAGGATTACCTTTACCTTTACCCATACGGGTTTCAGCGGGTTTAGCAGTAATAGGTTTATCGGGGAAAATTTTAATCCAAACATTACCACCACGTTTGATTTTTCTTGTAATAACACGACGTGCTGCTTCTATTTGTCTTGCGGTAATCCAAGCGGGTTCAAGCGCCTGCAAACCAAACTGTCCAAATTCTAATTGGCACCCTCTGGTTTCTGTACCTTTCATATTGCCCTTCATTTTTTTTGCGAAACTTTGTTTTTTTAGGCATTAACATTTTTATATTTCTCCTAAGTTTTACTTATCTATGCTTGCTCAGCTTCTACAGCAGGTGCATTTTGTTCATTTCTTCTTGAACGTCTTTGAGGTCTTGCACCTTCTTTAGCTTGAGGTTTTTTAGCTTTGATGTTTTGGTCTGCTTTTTCACCAGGTAATAAATCACCTTTGAATACCCAAACCTTAACACCGATTTTACCCATTATGGTGTCAGCTTCAGCGAAACCATATTGAACATCTGCTCTAAGTGTTTGTAATGGAATTCTGCCTTCTTTTGCCCATTCTGAACGAGCAATTTCAGCACCGCCCAAACGACCGGATACCATAACCTTGATACCCTGAACACCGGCACGCATTGTTCTTTGCATTGCTTGTTTCATTGCACGTCTGAATGCGATACGTTTTTCTAATTGAAGTGCAATGTTTTCAGCAACAAGCTGAGCATCTACATCAATTCTTGCAACTTCAACTACATCAATTGTAACCATATTTGATTTAATTAATTTTTGAACTGCAAGTCTTAATTCATCAATACCTTGACCGCCACGACCTACAACGATACCCGGTTTTGCTGTAACAACAGTGATGTTTACATTATTTGCTTTTCTGGCAATATTAATTCTTGAAACACCTGCTGTGTATAATTTTTTCTTAATAAATTTTCTAATTACCGCGTCTTGAGCTATGTTTAGCGCATATTGGCCTTTACGAGCAAACCATGTTGAAACCCATGGTTCAATAATACCTACTCTAAAACCGGTTGGATGTGTCTTTTGTCCCATGTTCTTCTCCTAGTCCTTTGCTACTTTCACTGTTAAATGAGATGTTCTTTTTAATCTTTTATACATTCTGCCTTGTGCTCTCGGACGAACGCGTCTGTATGTAGCAGCTTCATCAGCATAAACTTCTGAGATCTTTAAAACATCAGGTGTTGCACCGAATTTTTCAGCGGCATTTGAAACTGCGGCGTTCAAATTCTTTTCAACAATACGAGCAGCAAAGTAGGGCATAAATTTCAACATACGTTGTGCATCAACTACTTTTTTGCCGCGGATTAGATTAATCACTCTGCGGATTTTTCTAACCGTCATTTTAATATCTGTTTGTTTCGATATAGCTTCTTGCATTTTTCTATTTCCTTAACTATTTCTTCTTGGCTGTCTTATCAGCAGCGTGACCTCTGAATGTTCTTGTCATTGAGAACTCACCCAGTTTGTGACCAACCATTTGTTCTGTTATATATACAGGTACATGGTTTCTGCCATTATGGACTGCAATTGTGTGACCAAGCATGTCAGGCACAATCATAGAAGCTCTTGACCAAGTTTTAATAACTTTCTTTTCGTTTTTTTCATTCATTGCACCAATCTTTTTTTCTAAAGACGGATGAACGTATGGACCTTTTTTTAATGAGCGAGCCATCTATTTATGTTCTCCTATTTTTTTCTTCTTCTTACAATTAATTTACTTGAGGCTTTTTTAGGATTACGAGTTTTGTAACCCAGAGCAGGTTTACCCCAAGGAGTTTTCGGATTACCGCCGGGGCCGGTCTTACCTTCACCACCACCGTGAGGGTGATCAACAGGGTTCATTGTAACACCGCGGACAGTAGGTTTAATACCTAAGTGGCGTGTACGGCCTGCTTTACCTGTAGATAAGTTTTTATATTCCGAGTTACCTAAAACACCGATTGTTGCGTAGCAGTCTTTTCTAACCATACGCATTTCGGAAGACGGAAGTTTTAACGTAACATAATTACCTTCTTTAGCCATTACTTGAGCTGAATTACCGGCACTTCTTGCCATTTTACCGCCTCTGCCCGGTCTTAATTCAATATTATGAACCAAAGCACCAAGAGGAATAGCATCTAACGGTAAAGCATTACCTGTATTGATATCAGCGTCGGGGCCGGATATAATCTTATCTCCAACATTTAAACCTTCAGGACATAAAATATATCTTTTTTCACCGTCAACATAATTTACAAGGCAAATTCTAACATTTCTGTTAGGATCATATTCAACTGTCATAACAGTACCTTGGATACCAACTTTATCTCTTTTGAAGTCGATAACGCGGTATTGTCTTTTGTGGCCACCGCCAATATGTCTTGTTGTGATTCTTCCTGTGTTATTTCTTCCGCCTGATTTAGTTAAAGATTTTAATAACGACTTTTCAGGAGTAGAAGCTGTAATTTCTGAATAATCAGCTCTTGTCATACCACGTTGACCAGGGGATGTTGGATTAATTTTTCTAGTTGCCATAATCTTATACTCCTGTCAATTCTTGAATCGGATCGCCAACTATTGTAACAATAGCCTTCTTTCCGTTTTGAGTTCTGCCAAATTTCATGCCCATTCTTTTTTGATGAGAAGGCATATAAACCGTTCTAACTTTCTTAACTTTGCGGTTAGGATAAGCAAGCTCAACAGCCTGCGCGATTTCAACTTTTGTAGCGTCTTTAACTACTTCAAAAGTATATGTGTTATCTGCAACTCTCATCATTGATTTTTCAGTGATGATAGGTTTTTTAATAACGCTGTATAATCTTTCTTTGTTGGTATTTGTCATTATTTTGCCAACCTTTCAGTAATTGAGTTAATAGCAGATTCTGTAGCAATAATAGTTTCTGCTTCAACTAAATCTTTAACATTCAAATTAGAAGGAAGTAATAATTTAACACTTGGGATATTTCTTGCTGACAATACAAGATTTTTGTTTTCATCAGCGCATAAATCCGCAATTATTAAAATTTTACCTTTTGCATTTAAGTCTTTTAAAACTTTAACCATTGATTTAGTTTTTGCTTCTGCAATTTCAGAAAAATCTTTAACTACTGTAATGATATCAAGTTTTGCACTTAAAGCAGATTTTAAAGCCAATTTTCTGGCCTTTTGAGGAAGTGCTGTTTCATAGCTTCTTGGTTTAGGCCCAAATATAACGCCGCCCCCTCTGAATAAAGGACTTCTTAATGAACCTGCACGAGCTCTGCCTGTGCCTTTCTGTTTCCAAGGTTTTTTACCGCCGCCTGAAACTTCTGCTCTTGTTTTTGCTGAAGCTAAACCTGCTCTTGCATTGTTTAATTGTCTTTTAAGAGCTAAATACATAATATGTGTATTAGGTTCAACTCCAAAAACACTGCCTTGAAGTTCCATTTCTCCAAGTTGAGAACCTTGTGTTGATAATATTTTTACTGTTTTATTTTGTATGTTTTTATTCTTTGTCATCATGCACCTCTAGTTCCCATTAGTTCCCTGAATTCCATTTTGTTCTTGCGGGTTTAACCGTAACCAGTTTACCTTCCGGCCCAGGGATTGCACCTTTGATTAATAATAATTTTTTATCGGCAATTATTTTTGCAACAGTTAACTTTGTAACCGTAACTCTTTCATTGCCCATATTACCTGCCATTCTTTTCCCTTTTACAACACGGCTCGGGGTAGTACCTGCACCGATTGAACCGGGAGCTCTGTGGTTTTTAGAACCATGTCCCATAGGTCCTCTCGAGAAGTTATGTCTTTTAACTGTACCTTGGAAGCCTTTACCGATTGAACGACCTGTAACATCAACCTTTTCAACATTTTCAAGAACTTCTAAAGAGATTTTTTGGCCTACTTCGTATTTAGAAGCATCTTCAACTCTGAATTCTTGTAAGTGTCTAAAGTTTTCAAGATTATTTTTCTTGAAATGTCCGATTTGAGCTTTTGTCAAGTGTTTTTCTTTTGCGGGAACTACACCTACTTGAATAGCATTGTAACCGTCAGTTTCTGTAGTTTTAACTTGTGTAACAACTGCTTCTTCAACTGCAACAACCGTAACAGGAATACATAGTCCTGCTTCGTCGTATATTTGGGTCATTCCCAATTTTGTTCCGATAACACCTAATGTATTTTTCATAGTGTGTTAAAACCTTTCTTTTGTGAGAGCTACGTCTTTGTACTTGTACAAATGTATTTCTCTTGTCTTACTGCTGACTTCGTTTTGTTCAAAACTCTGTCTTTCTACATAGATCACATTAATATTAAATTGTCATGTGTCTTAAATGAAGTTATAGTTTAACTTCGATATCAACCCCTGAAGGTAAATCCATTCTGGATAATTCTTCTGTTGTTTGCTGGGTTGGTTCATAGATATCAATAATTCTTTTGTGTGTTCTCATTTCAAAATGTTCACGAGATTTTTTATCAACGTGTGGTGAACGAAGAACACAATATACTCTGCGTCTTGTAGGCATTGGGATAGGCCCTGAAACAGTTGCGTCTGTTTTCTTTGCTGTTTCTACAATTTTCTGAGCAGAACTATCGATTAATTGATGATCATACGCTTTTAAGCATACTCTTATTCTTTGTCTTTGTGCTGTGCTCATCTTATTTTTTTACCTTTTTTACATTACTGTACAATGTAGCGTAATATAAACAAAATCACTCGTCAACAAGTTTTTTAAGATTTTTTTCGTGATTGTTTACATAACTTAAAAATTATTTAACATCTTTATCAAATCCATACAATTTTTCAGGATTTGAGATTGTTTTTCCTTCTTTATCAAATGCTTGATTTCCATATTGATAATATGAACCTATGCCGTTTGGTCTGGCGTCATAGTGAGGTTGAATTTCATATCTGTCGCCGTACCTCAAATAAGCATAGTAAAAATCAGAATACAAGGGGATTCTTGGATCTATTTTTGTGGTTGTTGAAGTTGAATCATTATTTTGAGTTTCAAAACCGTATAATTTTTCAGGATTGTTTATTCTTTTTCCTTCTTTATCGAATGCTTGATTACCGTATTGATAATAAGCACCGACATCACCCGATACATCATATTTTGGCTGAATTTCATATTGAGTACCGTACCTTAAATAAGCATAGTAAAAATCAGAATATAAGGGAATTCTCGGGTCTAACTTGTCTTGCTTTTGCGTTGTTTCACCGTCAAGCGGTTTGAAACCATATAGTTTTTCGGGATTACTTATCGCTTTTCCTTCTTTATCAAACGCTTGATTACCGTATTGATAATATGATCCTACGCCATTTTTTCTTGAATCATAATGAGGTTGAATTTCATATTTATCGCCATATTTTAAATAAGCATAGTAAAAATCAGAATATAAAGGGATTCTAGGGTCTAATTTATCTTCTTGTGTTGAAGAAGCGCCGTCAACGGGTTTAAAACCATATAGTTTTTCGGGGTTTCTTATCGCTTTTCCTTCTTTATCAAACGCTTGATTACCGTATTGATAATATGAACCTACACCATTTTTTCTTGAATCATAATGAGGTTGAATTTCATATTTATCGCCATATTTTAAATAAGCATAGTAAAAATCTGAATATAAGGGAATTCTCGGGTCAACCGCAGTTGCAGAAGCGGTTGCGGTATAGGAAGTATTTTCTCTTGTATTTGAAGCGGCATAAGTATCCATTGCTAAAGGCTGAGTTGCAAGCAAGGCTAACAGGGCCGCCGTAGCACGTCTTTTGTTGGCATTATTGTTGTTATTGCCTTTATATGAAATAGGGTTAAAGGCGCTGATTGATGTTATATTCATTATTATTCCTTTTTTAAATTCTAACTGATTAAAAATTGTGAAAAAAATTTTTTGTTACTAAAATTAAATCCGCTTTAAAAAGCGGATTATCCAAGTCTAGTAGTACCTTTGTTAATATCTTTTTTACCGTTAATAATCTACTAAACAAACATTCCTTTAACTTAACTTAAACTTCGCCATCACTCCTTTCGTATCCGAATTAAACTCTATAGTTCAATTTTAGTTCAAGAGGATATGAGTGCAATAAAAATCTTTGTTAAAAAAGTGTTACAAAGCCTTAATTTAAGATGTTATAAGGCAAAATTAAATTTTACAAACTTAATATTGTAAAAACAGCTTGACAAGTCGAAAAAAGCGTTGCCTGCGGTAATTTAAACATGCCAAAATAGGAACGAAAGAAATAATAAGGTTTTAAAATTTTACATTAATGCTTTTAAAAACCAAACAAAAATTCCGAATAATGCACCGCCAAACAAATATACAGCAGGGTTTCTCGGAAATCTGAATGTCATTAAAAATAATATAAGCGCTAGTATTAAAGCAAGGTAATCTTTTGGAAAAATAATTAAATTTTTAAAAAGTTTAATACCTACAAAAGTAAGCAATGCACAGCTTGTAGGGCGCAAAACATAAAGAATTGTTTTGATATATTCGTTTTGTGAAAATTTTTTATATAATTTAAAAACAAAACTTGTAATTATAATCATAGGAATAATTAAAGCAATACTTGCAACCAAAGAACCAAAAATACCCTCTGTGTTATAACCTGCAAAAGTTGCCATATTTAACCCTACGGGCCCGGGGGTTAAACCTGCAATTGCAATAAATTGCGTTAATTCAAAATGGGTAAACCAATGATATGTATCAATCATGTTATACAAAAAAGGCAAGCTGGCATAACCGCCCCCAAAGGTAAATAGCCCTACTTTAAAAAATTCAAAAAACAGTAAAATTAAATTATTCATAACCTGTTTTCCTTTATTTTTTGAATTGAAAAACCCAATACCAAAGATATAAATATTAAAATCGCAGGATTAATTTTCGAAAAAGACAAGAATAAAATTATAAAAAACCAAATATAGCAAAATTTATCCGTCATGCTTTTTTGCCAAATATCCCTCAATGCAAGATAAATAAGCACTATAACAGCAACATCAACACCCCAGAAAATACTTTCTATAAAAGGGATTTTAATAATGTAACTTATACATTTTGCAATAATAATTATTGAAACAAAAGGAGATAAACAAAGACCAAACACTGCAATTAAAGCACCTTTTAATTTATAGAGCTTATAGCCCGTTAAAACAGATGTATTAATTGCAACAATTCCGGGTAAACACTGAGCTACGCAATAAAAATTAATAAGTTCATCCGAATTAAGCCAATTTCTTTTTTTAATTAAAATATCCTCTATAACAGGAACTATAACATACCCGCCCCCAAGCAGAATCAGTCCTATTTTAAAAAAAGCCTTAAACAGATTTATAGAGTTAATTTTTTCCATAATTAAAACTTAATAGCACTTATAAAACCTTTTGTAATTGAAGGATTGTATGCCTTTTTATCAACAATAGATAAAATTAATTTTGTTGAAGAATTTTGGTTGTTTTTGGTTGAATATGCGCCAATTATGCCTATAATATTTTTAAAAGGAACATTTTTTACATTTGCACTAAAAACAATATAGGGAATATTTTTATTTTTAGCATTAAATGTTCCATGGGATATAATTTTGAAATTTTCAAATGTTATAAAAGAATCTTTTAATTTATCTAAAATATCAGTGATTTTATTATCTATTTCATTGGTTTCAAAATCTTTAACCGAGATTTTATCTTCATTTTTAAGGTTAAAAATTGTAATTTTTTGACCGGTTGGCAAATATTTTGCATTAATTTTTTTGTAACCGAAAAAATTAAAACTGCGCGTTAGTTGATAATCTCCAGACACAGAGGAAAAATCGCCATAATCGGTTTCTGCTTTTATAAATTCTTCTCTGGGCGGATTTTTATAATTATTAATTTTTTCCCTAACAAAAGCCCAGCCCCCAAATACAAAGAAGGCTATAATTAATGCTAAAATTATTATTTTTTTAACCAAACTTCCTAAACAGCCCATTTTAACCTCTTTTCCAATAATCGCAGTAATTCTTTTTCATATTAACATATAAATTATTCAAGCTGTCTTCAATTTTTTTTCTGATTATTTCGGTTTCTTCTTTGGTAACATCAAAGGGTACTTCAATAGGTTCACCGTAAAGCATAACAAGTTTTGTCCCAATCAAGGGGAAACGAAAACTGTCCCAAGTTTTAAATTTTAAAAATCTTTTTTGCGGACTCCACCAAACAGCAGGTACGACAGGAACACCTGAAAGCCTTGCTATTTCTATTATTCCTTTTTTAACAATTCTGTTTGGCCCTCTTGGCCCATCTATTGTTAAAGCTCCGTTCATATCTTCTTCTTTAATTTTTTTAATTAATTCCAGAGATGCCTTTGTACCACCTCTTGTTTGTGAGCCTCTGACGGTTTCTACCCCCATAGCATTTGCGGCACGCGAAATTATTTCTCCGTCATTTGAACTTGATACCATAATAACGGTTTTTCTGCCCTGATTGCAGGAAAAAACACCGCACTGGTGCGCATGCCAGAGTGCAAATATACATTTTTCTTTAGGATAGTTAATATTTTTACAAGTATAAAACGCACGAATAACATAAAAAAGCGAAGTTGTAAAAAATGAAAGTATCTCCATTTCTATTCTTTTTTTGTATTCATGCGGTCTAACCTTTAAAAGCCAAACAATATGGTCAAAATTAAACTTCAAATATTTCTCCCCTCAAATCACTTGCAAGTTTATGAGCACAAAGTCCTTCTGCATTTGCTAAAATTGAGGCGGTTTTTGATAAAACTTTAGAATATTCTTTTGAAATATTCTGATAAGTTTGTATTTTAATATAATCAAAAACAGATAAACCGCCTGTATATTTTGCACATTTATTTGTAGGTAACACATGGTTTGTGCCCGAACAATAATCCCCAAAAACCTCTGCGCAATATTTATCTATAAATAATGAACCGTAATTTGTAAATTTATCAATAATTGTTTTATCTTTCACAAATAACTCAAGATGTTCAGGTGCTCTTTTATTGGATAAATCTATCGCCTCATTTATATCATCAACTATAACACATATTGATTTTTCAAATGAAACTTCAGCGATATCAGCGGTTTTCAAGGTTTTCAAAAATTCCTGTGCTTCTTTTTGAACACTATGAGCCAATTCTTTGTTATTTGTAATTAAATATGCTCTTGCATCTTTATCGTGTTCGCATTGCGCCAGCATATCAGCAGCAATTAGCTTTGAATCCTTAATATCATCAGCCACAATCAAGACCTCAGACGGCCCAGCGATAAAATCTATATCACATTGCCCGTACACCGCTTTTTTGGCTGCCGCAACATATTTATTTCCGGGGCCTGTGATTTTATCAACGGGTTTTATTGTTTGAGTTCCGTATGCAAAACCCGCAACAGCCTGCGCTCCGCCCAGTTTATATATTTTTGTAGCCCCTGCCATATCAGCGGAAACAATAACTTCCGGAGTAATTTTCGGACTTGTCAGATATATTTCTTTAACATTAGCAACAACAGCAGGTACAACTGTCATATAGCAAGAGCTTAAAAGCGGATAATTTCCGCCCGGACAATAGCAAAGCACGCGTTCATGAGGAACAATTTTATGCCCTAAGATTGAATTATTCTTTTTGTATTCTAATTCTTTAATTGAATTAAGCTGTGCCAGGGAAAACTCTCTGACATTTTCAATGGCTGTTTTCAAGGCAGAAATTATTTCGGGAGATACTTTTTTATAACTTTCTTCAATTTCTTTTTGAGTGACTATAAAATCATTACCCGATTTAAAATCTCCGTCATTAAATTTTTTAGATAGCTCAATTAAAGCACTATCACCGTTTTTTCTGACTTGATTAATAATCTCATCCACAGATGTTATTTTTTCAAGGTCAATCTTTTGAAAAAAGTCTTCGTCAATTTCTTTATAATCAATTATTTTCATTATTTTGTCCTGGATTTTAGATTGTTTCTGATATCTTCAATAGTTGTATTATTTTTTGCCATAAATACAAATAAGTGATATATCAAATCCGCAGCTTCCCAGCCCAGTCCGTCGCCTTGTTCAAAATTAACAACTTCAAACGCTTCTTCCATAATTTTTCTTTTAAGATAAAAATCATTTTTGAATAATTTAGTTGTGTAACTTCCCTCAGGCAGTTTTTCACCTCTATCTTTAATTAAATCATACAATTCTTCGAAGGTAAAATTCTTATCTTCAAAACAAGAGAATCTGTCTAAATGGCACGCATTTCCTTTTTGATTTACAACAAAAAGTATTGCATCTTTATCACAGTCAAATTTTGCATTTAAAAGTTTCTGCATGTTGCCGGATGTCAGGCCCTTTGTCCATAGTTCTTTTCTTGAGCGCGAATAATATGTTGCAAATCCTTCCTTAAAACTTTTCTTCAAAGATTCAGGATTTGAATATGCAAGCATTAAAACCTGACGGGTCATTTTATCTTGCACAATTGTAGGAATTAATTTATCGGGATATTTTTCAAAATCCAAACATGAAATAAACGCTTCCGCTAAATCAATTTTACCCGTATAAATAGACATACCAAGTTGTGTTGAAATATTTTCGTTTTGCAATTCTTTAATTTCATCTATGGTAGCAATTCCGCCTGCGGCAGTTATCGGATTTTTTGTAATTGAAGCAATTTTTTTAATAAATTCTATATCCGTACCTTGAAGCATACCTTCACGTTCAACTACGGTAAACAAAAATCCGGAACAATAATCTTCAAAACGTTTTACATAATCAGATGTAGAAAATTCCGTACTTTCCTGCCAGCCTTTTGTTGTAATTTTCCCATCACGAGAATCTATTGCAACTAAGACCCTGTTTTTTGGAAGTTGAGATAAAAATTCTTCAGAAGCTGCCGTACCTATTATAATTTTTTTTGCTCCCCATGAAAGAACTTTTTTTGCTTTTTCTATCGTTCTAATTCCGCCGCCTACCCTGCAAGGGGCAATTTTACAGATTTTTTCAATAAGTTCTTCATTGTTTTTTCCTGTATTTAAGGCGCAATCTAAATCAATAACCGCTATTTCGCCAAAACGTGCATAGTATTTTGCAAGCTCTAAAACATCTTTGCGTTCCAATACCTTTTCTTTACCTTGTTGTAATTGAACCGCTTTATTATCCATTAAATCAATACTCGGTATAATCATTAATTTCTCCTTTGAATTAACGCTCTATCTATATCATTCCAAACGAAAGGGCGATATTGATATATGCTGTGGGTTTTAGTAAAAAATTCCTGAAGTTTTTTATCTAATTCTTCAAAGCTGTAGCTGTATATATTTATATTTTGAAGGTTCATTTCTTTTATGATGGTTTGAATTTTTTCATCATAAGATACCGCAAATGTCTGATTTTTAAGCGCATTTGAAACCATTAAACCATGCAGGCGCATTGATATGACATATTGGGCAGAATTTATGGTATCTATAATCCTTTCGGGACTTGCGTTATACAGATATTCAGCATTCCCGCCAAGTTCTTTAAACTTTTGCATAAATTCTTTGCATATTTCATCATCATATTCTTTTTGAAATGAAACAACCTTTACTTTCTTATAATATTTTGCAACAACTTTAGCTAAATCCGAAGCAAAATTATTGTTCATATCTTTAATTTTTCTTAGTTGAACAACAAGGCCTTTTTTTTCTTTTTCGGGTTCAATTGTTTCAAGCAAAGAATATATAGGATCAGAAACAAGGGTTGATTTAATACTCCAGCTTCTCAATAAATCATAAGATTTTTTATCCCGAACAGAAATAAAATCGCACTGCTTCAAGATATATTTTAATAAATCCTGATATGTTTCCCCTTCAACCGGCTCTATTCCCTGAGCAAAAATAATAACTTTTTTTGAAAATAATTTTGCAAGAAAAATAATTCCAAGATAATAAAGCAGGCTTTTGTTGCTTGTTTTGTTTTGCAGAAGGCTTCCGCCGCCCGATATCAAAACATCACATGCCAAAATTGCCTTTAAAATCGCCAAAGGGCTTTTATAATCATAAGTCTGCACATCATAAGTACTGCTTGCGCTAAGGGCCGATACCACACAGCCGTATTTTTTCAAATGAAGCCTTAAAGCCTTAAATATTGCTTCATCTCCGAAATTATTAAAGCCAATATAGCCCGATACCAATATTTTTAATGTTTTATTCTTTTTCATACTTTAATTTTCGCACAAAAAGATTTTTATACAAAAAGTTAAAATTTTTAATAATTAATAAACCTTTGTAAAATTATAGGTTTTAGCGTAAAATAATTTTATGGGTAAAAATATTTTAGTAATAGCTTCAACGTCGGAGTTAGCTCAAAGGACAATAACCGAACTTAAAAATCAAGGGTATAATATTTATACAACCTCTCGCCATGCCGCAGGAGTTATGGAAGAAGGTGTTATAGAATACAAGTTGAATGTTGCAGATGAATATGATTTTATACATTTAAAAGAAAAATTATCATCTGTTCAATTTGATACAATCATCAACTTCGCGGGAATTGCAATTGCAGGCGCTGTTGATGAGTTATCCGAAATAGAACTGAAAAAACAGCTTGATGTTAATTTATTCGGTTTATTAAGAATAATTAAATATTTATGCCCAAATTTAGCAAAAGAAGGAAAATTAATTAATGTAAGTTCTATGGCTTCATACGGCATTTTTCCTTTTTTAAGCCCGTATTGCATTTCTAAAGCAAGCGCAGATATTTTATTAAATACTTATTCAATTGAAACAGGTATAAAAACAGTGTCAATCCGTCCGGGGGCTGTTGCTACAAAGTTTTGGGAAAGCTCAATAGAATTAAACAAAGATACCTTAAAAGATAAATCTAAATACAATAAAGAAAAAGAGTTTATCGTAAAAAATGCAAACAAAAATTCTTTGCACGCGGCAAACCCAATAGCTGTTGCAAAAAAAATTACAAATATTGTAAATTTAAAAAATCCAAAAACTGTCTATAACTTAGGTCTGGATTCCAAATTGGCAAAATGCACACGCTTTTTACCGCAAGGTATCATCAATTCAATAGTAAGATTTACATTAAAAAAGAGAATTAAAAAAGGATAATGGCAAGAAAAGAGAAAATATTTTTTGTATATCCACCTTCCCCCGTAATGAATAGAGAAGATAGATGTCAACAGCCGACAGGCGAAACTATTATTATTCCGCCATTGCCGCCTATTGATATGATGAATTTATCAGCCATTGCAAAAAATAAAGGGTTTGATACCAAATTTCATGATTACAGTTTAAAATCAGAAAATGTTTATGATTTTTTAAGAGATTTAAGAGAATACAAGCCCGATTTCCTTGTAATAAATGTTGCTTCAACCACTCTTGAAGGCGATTTGTCGATTTTGAAAGAAGCGGGTGATTTATTACAAAATACTCTTGTAATTGTCAAAGGGGCAATATTTAATTTCAGTTCTTATTCAATTATGCAAAAATACCCCGAAATTGACGTTGCTCTGCGTTCGGAAATTGAAGAAGCCTTCGAGGAAGTTATCAGCTATAAAGACTTTAAAAATATTAAAGGAATTACATATCAAATAAACGACAGGATTATCTCAACTCCTGATAGAGAATTAAAAAATACTTTGGATAATCTCCCTATACCGGATAGAGATTTAATTGATAATAATTTTTATATTCGTCCCGACACAAAAAAACCGCAAACAATTATCCGCGTTGCAAAAGGATGTCCAAATCATTGTTTCTTTTGTCTTGCAACCCCCTTAAACGGTTCTGTTGTAAGGTATAGAAGTGTTGAACTTGTTATTGAAGAAATTAAGCAATGTATTGAAAAATATAATATTAAAGACTTTATTTTCTGGTCAGATATTTTTAACAAAGATAACGGATACGTTCAAAGGCTCTCAAGGCGCATAATTGATGAAGGTCTTAATATTAATTTTTCTGCAAATACAAGGGCCGATACTCTTGATTTTGAAACATTAAAATTAATGAAAAAAGCAGGTTGCAACCTTTTATCAATAGGAATTGAAAGCGGAAATAACGAAGTGCTTCAAAAAATGGGCAAAGGCATCACAAAAGCCCAAGTGGAAGAAGCCGTTCAAATGATTAAAAAAGCAGGTATTCAAATCTATGCTTATTATGTTTTAGGGCTTCCGTGGGAAACAAAAGAAACCATAGAAGAAACTTATAATTTTGCCGTTAAATTAAACACCGACTACGCAAGTTTTTATACGGCAACAGCTTTAATGGGTACAAAATTTTACGATTATGCAGAAAAAAACAGGCTCGGCATAATAAATTACGAAAAGCCCTACTTTTTCCCGAGCGTTAAAAGCTACGAACTTTCAGCACAAGAAATTTTTGAATACAATAAAAAATTCAATAAAAATTATTACCTAAGACCGCGCTATATTTTAAAAATGGCTTGTAAAATAAATTCTTTACTTAAATTTCAAATTTATTATGATACGTTTTTAAAACTGATTAAAAAATCAGATATCTAAATAACAACAAGCGCAAACCCCATAATCAAAATGCCGGCCACTACACCTGAAATTGAGTAATGCCCTGTATCATAATCTTTTGATAAAGGCAATAAAGTATCAAGCGCAATATAAGTCATAATTCCGGCTACAAGCGCAAATAATATTCCTATACACATATTCGGAAAGAGAAGTTTTACAACAAAAAATCCCAAAACACCCCCTAAAGGTTCTGCCATACCTGACAAAAAACAATACAGAAAAGATTTTCTTTTTGAATGAGTTGCCTGATAAACAGGAATTGAAATAGCCATACCCTCGGGAATGTTATGTATTGCAATTGCAAGTACAATCCCTATGCCAAGAGTAAAATTTTGCGCCGTCATAAAGAAAGTCGCCAAACCCTCGGGGAAATTGTGAATTGCAACTGCAATTGCAGTTAATAACCCTGCTCTTTTAATTTTGCCTAAATGTATAACGGCATTTTCATCGGGTTTAGAATCGGAACTGTCAATATGTTTTTCATTTGCACCGATTTGTTTTGAAAACATATTTGCCTGTATATGATCAGGTATTACATAATCAATTAAAGCCGCAATAAGCATTCCTAACGTAAATAAAATTATGGTCAGCCACAAAAAATTATTTCCCATTTGTTTTGAAATTAAGCCCGAGGCTTCAGGATACAAATCCACCAAAGAGATGAAAATCATTGTTCCGGCCGACAGCCCGAGTCCGAACGATAAAAATTTAAGAGAATTTCTTTTTATAAAAAATGTTGCAAAGCCGCCCACCAACGTTGACAAGCCTGCAAGAGAAGAAAGAAATAGAGCAATTAAATATGTTTTTATCATAGCGAATAAATTATATCACTAAAAAAATAAATCAAATAAAAAGAGTAATTATTTGAATATCGTTTGACCTGACATGACACCTTTTGTAAAATACAATTAGATAAGAATTACAAAACGGAGAAAAAATGAAAAAATTATTTATTACCTCATTAATTATGCTGGCAGTAGGAAATATAGCATTCGGAGCAACAACTGCATTTGATTCTATGGATAAAGCAGTGGAAGTTAAATTAGCACCGGCTATTACAACAACACAAAACACTGCAAAAACAACATCAACAGCAACAGCGACCACAACAGCACCTGCATCATCAAACATCCAAGTGCAAAAATTTAACAATGCATTAGTTAATTTAGATGATGCTCAAGTAGAACTAAGACAAGATTTAGCAACTGTTACAGCAAAATATAATAATGCACTTATAGAAAAAGAAAAGGCAATACAAAACTGCAAAAGCCTTAAAAAAGAAATTAAAGCCATCAATAAAAAGATGAAAAATGTTGATAAATCTAAAAAGATGATTAATGCAAACCTCGAAAGTGCACATTAGTCATCTTCATGCAAACAGATGATGACAAAAATCCGATTTTTAGAGAATATCAATAATAACAATAGAAATTTTGACATTGGGGAATCAAGAGAAATACAATGAGTCAGACAACCGACATTGATTCATACAAAAAAATAGTAAGACTAACAGATAAAGAATTAGACGACCTTTGGGGACAATATCTTTCTGATAGAGCAAATAAAGAAGTAAGAGATAAACTTATAGTACAGTACATCTATCTTGCCAGATATGTTGTAGGCAGAATTAAAGTTAATCTTCCGCCGAGCTTTTCATTTGAAGACATTGTTTCTTTCGGCATTGAAGGGCTTATTGACGCCATAGAAAAATATCATCCCTCAAAAGGTGCAAAGTTTGAATCTTATGCACTTATGAGAATAAGAGGCTCTATAATAGATAAAATCCGCTCTTCCGATTGGCTGCCAAGAACTTTAAGAAGAAAAATCAAAGAAGTTAAACTTGCAACAGAAAAATTAAAACAACAAATCGGCAGAGCACCCACTACAAAAGAAGTTGCAGATATCATGGGTCTGCCTGAAGAAAAAGTTATTGAAATAATGTCTTCCGATGTAAGTGTCAATTCGATTTACGATAAAAAAGGTGTCGGAGAAGATTCGGTTGAAATTATAGATACAATTGAAGACGAACATTCAAACCGCCCTGAAGAAGAAATTGAAAAAACCGACGCAAAGAAAGAACTGGAATCCGCATTGAAAAAACTCCCCGAGCGCGAAAGAACGCTTTTAGTATTTTACTACCACGAAAATATGACTTTAAAAGAAATCGGCGAAGCGATAAATGTTTCAGAATCGCGTGTTTGCCAGCTTCATGCACAGGCAATTATGAAACTTAGAAATATTCTTTCCGTTAATCGTTCGGAACGCATGCGCAAAACTATTGTTTAAAAAACTTTTATGCTACAATACTCCTGTAAAAAATTTTTAAAGGAGTATTCAAAATGGCAAGAAGACCAATTATTGCCGGCAACTGGAAAATGAACAACAATAAAGCTGCCGCAAAAGAATTAATGGATGGTATAACAAGAGGTATCAAGGAACTAGACGCATCAAATATGCCCGAAGTTGTTGTAGCACCAGCATTTACTGCTTTATGGCAAGTATATGACATGATTAAAAACGAACCAAAAATAGCGCTTGCGGCACAAAATGTTAATCCTAATCCTCAAGGTGCATACACAGGCGAAGTTTCTTTAGAAATGCTTGCTGATTTCAATGTTAAATTTGTAATTATAGGGCACTCTGAACGTCGCCAAATGTTCAATGAAACTGATGAATTTATTAATCAAAAAGCAATCGCTATTTTAAATGCGGGATTGACCCCTATAATTTGTTGCGGTGAAACTTTAGAACAAAGAGAACAGGGCATTACAGATAAACACTTAGAAAGTCAAATTACAAAAGCACTTAAAGATATCTCGGCAAATGACGTTGAAAAATCGGTTATCGCTTATGAACCAATTTGGGCAATAGGAACCGGCAAATCTTGCGATGCAATCGAAGCAAACAGAACAATCGGCGAAATCAGAAAAGTTGTTGCAAGATTATATTCTCAAGATGTTGCAGATAAAATCAGAATTTTATACGGTGGCTCTGTTAAACCTTCAACTATCATTGAACAAATGGCACAGCCTGAAATTGACGGCGGCCTAATCGGCGGAGCTTCCTTAAAAGCAGATAGCTTTATTGATTTAATCAAAGGCGCTATGCCACTATCAACAGTGCGCTAGCACTATGGCTTGATTTTTTAAAGAAAATATTTTATACTTCAAAATATGTTGAACAAACAAATCAAATTATCAAATATATGGTGGTGCTTGTAATTTTATACAAGCCTAATACTCATATTTTGATTTAGAAATATACAAAAATGGCTTGTACTATATTACAAGCCATTTTTTATTATAAAGGGGAACAAATGCAGGTAATCACAAAATCAAAAGTTACAATAACAAGAAAAGAAACAAAAATAGACAGCATAAAAGATATTTTATTTTTAGTTGACGAATTAGAAAGCACCCGAGGTATGTTTTTATCGTCAGGAACAGAATATCCCGGGCGCTATTCAAGGTGGGAAACAGGCTTTACCTCACCGCCCGTTGAAATTATTGCCTATATGGATAAGGTTATTTTTAAACCTCTTAATGAAAAAGGTGAAATCATAGTTCAAATTTTTGAAAAGATTTTGACAAATAAAGCAGAATTTAATCTTGTTAAAAACGAATATTTAGAAGCAAAAATAAATTTTTCAAATAAAATATTTAAAGAAGAAGACCGTTCAAAACAACCTTCAATACTCACTCCTATAAGAATTTTGCTTGATGCTTTTAAATACAATATCAAAGATGCACTCGGATTTTACGGCGCATTCGGGTTTGACCTTTTGTTTCAGTTTGACAAAATAGAACTCGTTAACAAAAGAAATCCCGATACACCCGTTATAAGGCTGTTTTTCCCCGATAAAATATATACTTACGACAGAAAAAAAGAAGAATGTATTTTATCCGAATATGATTTCAGCTATGAAAATTTAACAACAGAAGGCATAGAAATACCTAAAATCAAACCTCTTAAAGACCAATCCGAAATTACAATACAAGGAGAAATAAATTCTAATATAACAGATGAAAAATATGCCTCTATGGTTGAACGTGCAAAAGAAAAAATGCGCGCAGGAGATGTATTTGAACTTGTTTTAAGAAGAAAATACTATACACAATACAACGGTTCATCATCAAAATTATTCTTAAAAATGATAGATATTAATCCTTCACCATATCAATTTTTCTGCCAATTTTTAGATGAACAATTAATAGGCACATCTCCTGAAATGTTTGTCAGAGTAACCGATAAGCGCGTTGAAACCTGCCCGATATCAGGCACAATAAAGCGCGGTAACAATGTAATAGAAGATGAAAAACAAATAAAAACTCTGCTTAATTCAAAAAAAGATGAAGTAGAATTAACAATGTGCACAGATGTTGACAGAAACGATAAATCGCGTATTTGCAAACCCGGCAGTGTAAGGCTTTTAGGAAGAAGGCAAATTGAAAAATACAAAGGCCTGTTCCATACGGTTGACCACGTTGAAGGAATTTTAAGAGATGATTGCAATGCAATAGACGCATTTTTATCACACATGTGGGCAGTTACATTAATGGGTTCGCCCAAATCAACAGCTTCAAGGTTTATTGAAGAATTTGAAGACGAACCGCGCGAATACTATGGCGGTGCAGTAGGGGTAATGTTTTGCAACGGCAATATGAATACGGGAATTACAATAAGAACGATTCATTTAAAAAACAATATCGCCAATTATTCCGTAGGTGCAAGTCTTGTCTATGACTCTATAGGCGAAGAAGAAGCACGCGAAACACAAATTAAAGCTACTTCATTTTTTAATATTTTTAAAGCCCAAAAACAAAACCAAATAGGAATAACAACACCGCCCGCCAAAGGTTTAAGGGTTGTTGTTATAGATAATGAAGATTCTTTTGTAAATACGTTATCGGATTATTTCAGACAAACCGGTGCGCTTGTTGTCACTTATCGTCATGGGGTTGATATTGATATAATAAAAGCACAAAATCCTGATTTAATACTGCATTCACCGGGGCCAAAACTGCCAAAAGACTTTAACATGCACTATTTAATTGAAAAATTAGCAGAACTCGATATTCCTCAATTTGGGGTATGCCTTGGTTTGCAAGGAATTGCAGAAACTTTTGGTGCTAAATTAAAAAGAATTGAAACCCCAAGACAAGGTAAAACGTGGATAATTTCACATAATAATGATAATATATTTGAAAATTTAACACAAAATTCGCCCGCAGGCGCATATCATTCCTGGGTTATAGATGAAACAACCTTGCCTGATTGCCTGCAAGTAAATGCAAAATGTGAGCTCGGATATATAATGGGTATTTCACATAAAACAAAACCCATTTGGGCAGTACAATTTCACCCCGAATCAATCATGAGTACGGAAAATGATTTCGGACACAAATTAATTGAAAATGTAGTAATGTTGGCAAGAAAGTACAAAAATGAAAGAAATAGTAAATAAAGCATTTTCCGCTCAAATTTTAGATGATGAAGATATATTTAAAATAGTTGAAGCAATCAGTAACGAAACTGCAATCCCTGAACAAATTTGCGCTATTTTAGGAGCACTTGCCGTTCGCGGGGTAAAGGATTGTGAAATCTATGCTTTTGCAAAACATCTTAAAAGCTATTCAAAAAAGCCTGTTATTAAATCATCAGGCTTAATGGATGTTTGCGGAACAGGGGGAGATTGTTTAAACACTTTCAATATTTCAACTGCAGTAAGCATTGTTGCCGCAGCTTCAGGAGCTAAAATCATTAAACATGGCGCGCGCAGCGTTTCAAGTAATTGCGGAAGTGCAGATGTTTTAGAAGAATTATCCATAACAATAGATTTAGAAAATGATAAGTTGCAAAATATGTTTAATGCTCTTAATTGGGCATTTCTATACGCACCAAACTATAATGAAACCATGGCAAAAATTAAAAAAATAAGAAATGCCATATCAGCACCAACTTTATTTAACCTTATGGGCCCTGTTATACATCCTTTAGATTTAGATTATCAGGTAATCGGTGTTTATGATAAAAAATACGCAAAAACACTAGCAAATACTCTTAATTTATCGGGAATTAAACATGGCGCTGTAGTCTATGGCGCAAATGGTTTAGATGAACTGTTTTTAAGTGAAGGCAATATTATTTACGAAGCAAAAAATAATGAAACAACTCCGCTAAAACTTCCCGAGTTATCAAAGCTCGGGCTAAAAGAAGCAAAAATACAAGATATACAGGCAAAAAATAAAAAAGAGTGCGCCAAAATTATCTCAGATATTTTTAGCAACAATTCTAAAAATGACCCTAAAAAAGATATTGTAATTTTAAATACAGCCTTATGCCTCTATGTATCCGACATTGTAAAAAATATAAAAGAAGGTACAGAGCTGGCACGAACCACAATTGAAGAAGGCAAGGCATTAGCGCTTTTAGAAAGGCTTCAAAATGTTTCTTAGTAAAATGAAAAAAATAAAAGAAGAAGAATTGGCTAATTTAAAAAGCCAAAAACGAAATGTTTTAGAGAAATTCAACAACAACAATTTCAACTTAATTTCCGAAATTAAAAAGGCAAGTCCTTCTTTGGGCGATATAAATACGGATATAGATATTCTCAAAATGGCAAAAAAATATATAGATAACAACACAAGCGCTATATCGGTATTATGTGAAAAGGAATATTTCAAAGGAAGTATCGAATATTTAAAACAAGTCAGAAATGCTTATCCTGATACTATTATTCTTTGCAAAGATTTTATAATTGATGATTATCAAATTTACGAAGCGAAACTTTCAGGTGCCGATATAATTTTAATTATTTTAGCTTTCAGTAATGATAAAACACCCGATTTAATTAAAACAGCGCACAATCTTGGCCTGGAAGTACTTTTAGAGGTGCACACAGAAGAAGAAATGCAAGAGGCGCTTAAGTTAAATACCAATTTTATAGGTGTAAACAACAGAAATCTAAAAACTTTAAAAGTGGATTTGGATGTTTCAAGAAACCTTGCTAAGTATATTAATAATAAAAAATTTTTCATAACAGAAAGCGGTTTAAAGCCTGAAAATTTTGAAGAATTTAAAAATTTAGGCTATAAAGGTGCACTTGTCGGCACATACTTCATGGAGAGAGCATGAATATAAAAGTTAAAATATGCGGTATAACAAATTTAAAAGATGCTCTTGCTGTTCAAGAATTTAAGGCAAGCGCAATAGGCTTCATATTTTACCCTGAAAGCAAAAGATATATTGAACCTAAAAAAGCCCGCGAAATTATAAAAGAATTAAAAATCAAAACAGTAGGTGTATTTGTAAATGAAAATCCGAACAAAATCAATGATATTATTGATGAAACAGGGCTTGATTATGTACAGCTCCATGGAATTGAACCGCTAAAAGACTGTATAAAACTTAAAAAGCCCTATATAAAAATTGTGAGGAATAAAGAAGATTTAAAAACCTACGAAAATGCGCAATTTTTCCTTGTTGATTCGCAAAACACAAAAGAATGGGGCGGAACAGGCAAACTTGCAGACTGGGATTTTGCATGCGAAATTAAAAACAAACCCCTGATTTTATCGGGCGGATTAAATAAAGACAATGTAATTAGTGCAATTAATTACGTTAAACCTTATGCAATTGATGTTTCAAGCAGTGTAGAAAAAACTCAAGGCATAAAAGATTATGAACTTTTAAAACAATTTTTTGATAAAATAAAGACAGGGAGAGAAAAATGAATTATCCTGATGAATATGGCTATTTTAAAGAATTCGGCGGAGTATTTGTGGCGGAAACACTTATTCCTCTTGTTAAAAATCTGCAAAACGAATGGAACAAAGCAAAAAATGACCCTGAATTTTGGAACAAAATAAATTATTACCATAAATACTATACCGGCCGGCCGTCGCCTTTATATTACGCACAGCGTCTTAGCGAATATTTAGGCGGAGCAAAAATATACCTTAAACGCGAAGACTTAAATCACACAGGTGCACATAAGATTAATCACTGCATTGGTCAAATATTACTTGCACAAAAAATGGGTAAAACCCGCATTATCGCAGAAACCGGCGCAGGCCAGCATGGTGTTGCAACGGCAACTGCATGCGCTTTATTCGGTATGAAATGTATTATTTATCAAGGTGCTATTGATATTGAAAGGCAAAAACCGAATGCCTTCAGAATGAAATTGTTAGGCGCAGAACTTCACGCGGTTGAAGACGGTTCAAAAACATTAAAAGATGCCGTTACAGCCGCAATGCAAGATTGGGTATCAAATGTTGATGATACCTATTATTTACTGGGTTCTGTCATGGGCCCTCATCCATATCCTGAAATGATTAGAACTTTTCAATCCGTAATCGGGCAAGAGGTAAAAGCCCAAATTCAAGAACTTGAAGGCAGACTGCCCGATTCCATAGTTGCTTGTGTAGGCGGCGGTTCTAACGCTATGGGTATCTTCTATCCCTTCATCGAAGATAAAGAAGTGTCTTTAATAGGTGTAGAAGCAGGCGGACTTGGTTTAGATACAAAATACCATGCCGCAACTCTTGCAAAAGGCAAAAAAGGTGTATTCCATGGTATGCTTTCATATTTCATACAAAATGATGACGGACAAATTATAGAGCCTTATTCGGTTTCGGCAGGACTTGACTACCCCGGAATAGGGCCTGAACATGCAATGCTTCGCGATTCAAAACGTGCGGAATACACAAGCATTAAAGATAACGAAGCACTTGATGCGTTTCATAAGTTATCTACATTAGAAGGCATAATTCCCGCCCTTGAATCAGCCCATGCGATTGCCTGGGCAATTAAAAAAGCACCTGAACTGCCAAAAAATCATATCATGGTTGTTAATGTTTCGGGCAGAGGAGATAAAGACATCTTCACGGTTGCCGATAAAATGGGAGTTAAAATATGTCAAGAATAGATGATATGTTTAAAGATTTAAAAGGCAAAAAAGCCTTCTGCGTATATTTAATGTCCGGATATCCGGATAATGAAACATGCTTAGAAATCATGGAACTCTGTTCTAAATATGTTGATTTTTTTGAACTCGGAATGCCTTTTTCAGACCCTTCTGCAGACGGCCCGCTAATCAAAACGGCAGGGACAATTGCTCTTGAAAAAGGAGCAAGCACAAAAAGCACTCTTGAATTAATTAAAAAATTCAGAAAAACAAACAACAAAACACCAATTGTCTGGATGGGCTATTATAATTCAATATTTAATTCAAATATTATTAAAGAAATTGAATTATCGGGCGCAGACGGATTATTGACGGTTGACTTGCCTATTGAAGAATTTAAAAGACTTCCAAAAACAAATCTCGATATAATAAGGTTAATCACCCCAACAACCGATAAATCACGCATTTCGGAAATTTTAAAAGGCGCTTCAGGCTTTATTTATTTTGTATCAATCGCAGGAATTACAGGAACGAAAGAAGCTCAAGATTTGGCAATTAAAAATACCGTTGAATATATAAAAGCAAATACAACTATCCCTTGCATGGTAGGTTTTGGCATTAGAGATGCGCAAAAAGCGAAAAAAATATGCAAATTCTCTGACGGCGTAATTGTTGGCTCAGCTTTAATTAAAATAATAAGTCAAAACCTTAATAACAAAAAAGAAATGTTTGCAAAATTAGAAGAATTTCTTGCTGCTTTTACGCAATTAAATGTTGAGCTATAAAATAATTTATATTTTGTGATATTATAAATTTATGGCAATTGTTAATTGGATAAAAACAATAATTGAAGATATTAACACCATTAAAGAAAAGGATGTGGCAGCAAGAAATATCTTTGAAGTTATTTTTCTTTATCAAGGTTTTCATGTACTTTTAGCGCACAGAATTGCCCACAAACTGCTTTTGTGGCATATTCCTTTTATTCCGAGAATGATATCTCAAATTGCACGTTTTTTAACGGGGATTGAAATTCACCCTGCCGCAACAATCGGAAAACGCTTTTTTATAGACCATGGAATGGGTGTTGTAATCGGCGAAACCGCAATAATTAAAGATGATGTGTTAATTTATCAAGGTGTAACATTAGGCGGTACAGGAAAAGACCTTGGAAAGCGCCACCCGACAGTCGGCAATTTTGTAACAATAGGCGCAGGCGCAAAAGTATTGGGAAATATTACAATTGGCGATTATTCCACAATAGGCGCGGGAAGCGTTGTTATAGATAACGTTGAAGAACATTGCACAGTTGTCGGAATACCGGGACATGTTGTAAAACAAAAAGTATATGTTCAAGGACAATTACAGCATAACAGAATACCTGACCCCATGCAGTGCGAATTAAATCGTTTAAAATACGAGGTTCAGGAACTCAAAGAAATAATTAAAAAAATAAAGGAATAGCGTTTTGGAAATTTTATCAAAATTAATAGGGATTATCGGAATAGTAATAATTTTAGGCGTTTGTTATTTAATGTCTAATGACAGGAAAAATATAAATTTAAAAACGGTAGGAGTAGGGTTATTGCTTCAATTTTTACTTGCTGTTTTTATAATGAAAGTTCCGCTGGGGGTAAAGATGTTTGATTTTCTTGCTTCCGTAATTAACAAAGTTTTGGAAGCATCTATTTCAGGCTCTAATTTTACTTTCGGCTGGTTGACCAATTCTCCTGAAACAATTTCAAAGTTATTCCCGGGCAAGGATTTTATTTTTGCAATAATTTTAATTAGTACAATGATTTTTATTATGGTTATAGTAAATATTCTTTATTACTATGGAATTATGCAAAGAATTATCTTGGTTTTAGGTAAAATCATGAATAAAATTCTTGGGGTGTCCGGCGCTGAAGCATTATCAAACTGCGCAAGCCCTTTTGTCGGAAACGTTGCAGCACAATCTGTTATCAAACACTATCTTCCAAACATGACACGCTCTGAAATGCTTGCTATTATGACAGGTTCAACCGCTTGTATGTCGGCAAGCTGTATTGCAATGTACACAGGCTTCGGTATTTCAACCGAATACTTACTTGCAGCTTCCGTTATGGCAATACCGGGGTCTTTTGTAGTTTCTAAAATAATTTACCCCGAAACCCAAGAACCCCAAACAATTAAAGATTTTAAAATTTCAAAAAGAAGAACTGATGTCAACCTGCTTGCGGCAATTTCAAAGGGCGCAACAGAAGGTATGAAGGTTTCAATTAATGTTATTGCAATTTTAATAGCACTTGTTGCACTAATTACATTTATAAATGCTATCTTAGGTAAGTTTGGATTACTTTTTAATATTCAGGATTTATCTATTCAAATGATTGTAGGTAAGATATTCTCGGTATTTTCTGCAATTATGGGTACAACAATCGGCAATATTGAAACAGTAGGAAGACTGATTGGTGAAAAATTTATTTTAAACGAAACAATTGCATATATTGATTTAATGGATTGTATGAATACCCTATCACCTAAAAGCATTGTTATTGCAACATTTGCTTGCTGCGGTTTTGCAAACTTTTCAACCATTGCGGTTCAAATAGGCGGTATTGGGGAACTTGCACCAAACCAAAGAAAAAATCTTGCAAGATTAGGTATCAGAGCTTTAATTGCAGGTACTTTTGTAAGCTATATTTCAGCTTGTATAGCAGGAATTCTGATATGATAATATCTGAAACAATTACAATTAAAACAGATAAACTTCCGCCGGAAGTTGATTTCATTGAAGAACAAATAACTCAACATGGCTTTAAACCTGTACGCTGGGCGATTGTTGATGTTAAAGATAATGAAATTTTATTGTCCGTTTCAGGATATAAATTATAAATTCCCTTTAATCTTTTCTACAGCTTGCGCCATTGTGTCGTACATTTCAATTCTTAATCCGACATGGGCTTTATCGTCTTCTATAAAATGTTTAATAAAATCATAAGTATTTTGATACGCTTCTTTTTCATCATTAGAGCGCATTACAATAAAATCTAAAAGCATTTTATAATCTATATTTGAAGAATTAAGTTTTTCATTCACCAAACCAAGTGCAATGTTTCCTGCAATAAAATCTTCAATAGAAGAATTATAGTTATCCAAAAAGGCTTTTTGCCTTTCTTCTTTTCTTTTATAACCTGAATTATAAGTATTTAAGTAGGTTTGTGTCATAATATATTCTAGTTTGATAAATACAGAATCCATTACTTCTGAAGTGTATTGCACTTTTTGGGGGTTAACTCCGTTTTGAAAATATTTTTTGCAAAGTTTTTCGGCATTCATTCTGTCATCGGCTTCACTTTGAAAAATATGAGTCATCTCATGTAATAATTTAGCCGTAAAATCAACCACAGCCTCTAAAGTAGGGGTTTTAAAACCTGCAAGATATAAAGTTTTCGGCATTGGCTGAATATACAAATTATTATCATCACTACATACATCAAAAGGAATATTTACCATAGCTTTTGGCTGTCTTATATCGGGTTTGTCGTATGTGCTGATATCTTCAACATTTGTATCATTAGAATATTTTTTAACAATTCCTTCAATTTCCTGAATTGAAATATTTTTATGACTTGAAATATATTGCAAAACATCAAAGCTAAATCCTTGATACAACTCTTTCATTTTTGCCTGAAATGAAATATCCAAGGTATCTTCATTATAATATGCAAAACTTGCTTTAGTGTTTTGCTTATTATTTAATGGCGAATACAGTTTATGAATTATCGGGGGGATTTTCATTAAGTTTTTGTTTAACCGTCTTTCTTTTTAATTAATTTTGAAACAGTGTTTAAAATTAATAATACACCAACCAAGCCAAGAGCAATAATAATAAATTTACTTCTTGTTGTTACGGCAAAAATTGAAAGCAAAGCTCCAATCATTGAAAAACTTGCAAGTAACAAAACAAGTTTATCCTGAGAATAACCGGCATGCAAGAGTTTGTGATGAATATGTTCAGAATCCGCAACAAACGGACTTTCTTTTTTAATAAGCCTTCTTGAAGATGAAAAAGCTAAATCCATTAAAGGTACAATTAAAATTAAAATCGGCAGATACATACAAGCGTCATTTGAAGTTTTAACAACACCCGTAATAGATAAAGTTGCAAGTAAAAAACCCGCATAGAGAGCACCTGAATCTCCCATAAAAATCTTTGCAGGATTATAATTGAATGTTAAAAATGCAAAAACGGCACCCGTCAAAATAAATGCAATTAATGCGGTTATCGGAACAGCGGGGGCTAAAACTAACGATATAAGCCCGATTGCAACAGCAGATATACTGATAATTGAACCTGCAAGCCCGTCAATACCGTCTATAAAATTAATCGCATTTGTAATTCCTACAATCCATAACAATGTCACAGGGTAAGACAACATTCCAAGGTCAATATTTGCGCCGAAAGGATTATACAACACTTCTATTCTGACACCTAAAAGAATAACAACGGTTGCAATTGCAATTTGAATAAATAATTTAAACTTTGGCCCAAGCCCATATATATCATCAATTAAACCCATTAGAAACATTAAAGAACCGCCCGTTATAATTGCAGATAAGCCATAGCCCTTCGGATAGTAGCTTAAAACAACTAAAAAAGCAAAAGTAAGCATAACAGAAATCCAAATTGCAACACCGCCAAGGCGCGAAATTTGCCCATGGTGTATTTTTCTTTCATTCGGAACGTCAATTAAATGATTTTTCTTAGAAAAATATATAACAAGAGGAACTATAAAAATCCCTAATAAATAGGCTATAATTGTACCCAAAATATGGGCTTGAGATAGTTTAATCATTTTATTTCTCTTACACTCTACACAAAGTCATATCTTCATACAAAGGGAACGCTTCGCATAATTCAAGACTTCTTTTTCTTAAATTTTCAACTGTGTCACGTTCTAATATAGCATCTGAAATAATTAATGCAATTTCTTTCATTTGCGGTTTTTTCATTCCGCGTGTCGTTGTTGCGGCTGTACCTATTCTGACACCCGAAGTTACAAAAGGCGATTGAGGGTCATTCGGAACGGTATTTTTATTTGCCGTAATTCCGACTTCTTCCAATAAGTTTGCAACATCTTTTCCTGTCTTATTCAATTTTCTTAAATCAATTGTAAAAACATGGTTTTCTGATTTACCGCCGACAATGTCAATACCTTGTTCAATTAATTGTTGTGCTAAATATTTTGAATTTTCAACAACTTGAGATGCATAAGCCTTAAAATCGTCACTCATTGCTTCTTTAAGCGCAATTGCTTTACCTGCAATAATGTGTTCTAAAGGCCCGCCTTGAATTCCCGGAAATACCGCTTTATCAATTCCTAAAGAATGTTCTTGTTTGCACATAATAATTCCGCCTCTCGGCCCTCTCAAAGTCTTATGAGTTGTAGTAGTTACAAAATCCGCATAAGGTACAGGACTCGGATGAACTCCCGTTGCAACCAACGCTGCAATGTGCGCGATATCTGCCATTAAATATGCGCCAACTTTATCTGCAATTTCTTTAAATCTTTTAAAATCAATAATTCTTGAATAGTTGCTGGCACCGCAAATAATCATTTTAGGCTTGTGTTCAAGAGCTTTTCTTTCAACATCTTCATAATCTATAACGCCGTTTCCATCAACCCCGTAAGAAATCACATTGTAGTTAATTCCTGAAAAATTAACGGGTGAACCATGGGATAAATGACCGCCATTTGATAAATCCATACCCATAACGGTATCGCCTGTTTTAAGAGCATACATAAATACTGCCATATTAGCTTGCGCACCTGAGTGAGGCTGAACATTAGCATGCTCGCACCCAAATAATTCACAGCATCTTTTTTGTGCTAATTCTTCAATTTTATCAACATTTTCACATCCGTTATAAAATCTTTTATAAGGCTTTCCTTCGGCATATTTATTTGTTAAAACGCTTCCGCATGCCGCCATAACCGCTTGAGATGTGAAATTTTCAGAAGCAATTAATTCTATTGTTGTTCTTTGCCTTTCAAGTTCACGCTCAATATAATCAGCAACTTCTTTATCGGTTTTTCTTATTATATCTAATTCCATAATTAATACCCCCCCAAAAAAAATGTATATGTTTATTTTACATTAAAAAATTTTTTATTGTACAATTATTTTACAAACATACTTATATAAGGCTTAACAACAATGAAAAATAAAAAATTAAGAAATATTGCAATAATTGCCCATGTTGACCATGGCAAAACCACACTGGTTGATTGTATTTTAGCTCAGACAGGCGTATTTAAAGAACATCAGGAAATGGGTACATGCGTTTTAGATAACAACGACATTGAGCGCGAACGCGGGATAACAATTTTATCTAAAAACGTAGCGGTTGAATATAAAGGGGTTAAAATTAACGTTGTCGATACCCCGGGGCATGCTGATTTTGGCGGTGAAGTTGAACGCGTTTTAGGCATGGTAGATGGCGCATTGCTTATAGTTGACGCACAAGAAGGCCCAATGCCCCAGACTCGCTTTGTATTATCTAAAGCATTAGAATTAGGTATAAAAATTATTGTTGTAATAAATAAAATAGACAAGCAAGGGGCAGACCCCGAAGGCACTTTAAACAAGGTTTTTGATTTATTCTGCGAATTAACGGACAGAGAAGATTTAATTGATTTCCCCGTAATTTATGCAAGTTCACTAAACAAATTTGCAAAAGTTAATTTGGAAGATGAAAACAAGAACATCCTTCCACTTCTGGATTGCATTTTGGAAAATATTGAAGGCCCGGAAGCAGATGTTGACCTGCCTTTACAATTACAGATTACAACTCTGGATTATAACGAATATGTAGGAAGAATTGCAATCGGCAGAATTAAAAACGGTTCTATAAAATCACAAGAACAAGTAACGCTATTAAAAGCAGACGGCACAGCTCAAAAAGGTAAAATAGTTAAATTATTCGGCTTTAAAGACCTCGGAAGAGTTGAAATACAAGAAGCATTTGCAGGCGATATCGTAGGCGTTGCAGGTTTTTCGGATATCCAAATAGGCGAAACTATTTCATGCCTGACAAATCCTGTAGCTTTGCCTTTAATACACATTGATGAACCTACGCTTCAAATGAATTTTTCCGTTAATGATTCACCTTTTGCAGGTACGGAAGGCAAATTCGTAACTTCTCGCCAGCTCAGAAAAAGATTATATTTAGAACTTGAAAAAAATGTTTCGCTTCGCGTTGAAGATACCGATTCAACGGATGTATTTAAAGTTTCAGGCAGAGGCGAGCTTCATCTTGGCATATTAATTGAACAGATGAGGCGCGAAGGCTACGAATTCCAAGTTTCAAAACCGGAAGTAATTTATAAAGAAGAAGACGGAATTAAACTTGAACCTTATGAAAATCTGATTATTGATGTACCTGAAGAATTCGTGGGCTCTGTTATTGAAAAAATATCTTCAAGAAAAGGTAAAATGCTTAACATGGAAGCGGGGTTAAAACGTACAAACATTGATTTTTCAATTCCCGCGAGAGGTTTAATCGGTTTTAGAAGCGAATTTGTAAGAATGACAAAAGGCGAAGGAATTATGTATCACACCTTTGAAAAATATGATGAATACGCAGGCGACATCCCGCGCCAAAGAACAGGTTCTTTAATAGCTCACGAAGAAGGGGAAGCCGTTCCTTATGCACTTCATCAATTTGAAGACAGAGGTGTATTCTTTATTACCCCAAAAACAAAAGTATATAGAGGAATGATTGTAGGCGAATGCAACAGACCGCAAGATATTCCCGTTAATGTATGCAAAACAAAAAAATTGACAAATACACGTTCAGCTACGGCAGATGTTATGGTTGTACTTCAAGCCCATAAAGAAATATCTTTAGAAGACGCTCTTGAATATATACAAGATGACGAACTTGTAGAAGTAACACCTGAAAATATCAGAATGAGAAAAGCAGATTTGGTAAAATTAAGATAAATTAAAAGCCCTGTTCAAACAGGACTTTTAACAACATAGTAATTTAATTAAGCATTATAGATTTTTCTTCGATTGGAATTGGAATTCTTAATTTGATTTTCTTGTTTTATTTTCTTTTTATTTTTAATATCTTTTATAATCAGACCGCCGGTTATTAAAGCAGCAGCCGCTACAACTGCCGTAATTCCTTTATGTGCAGACAATGCTTTACCTAAAGATTTAAGCCCCGCACCCGCTTTTGCAAAAATCCCTGTTTTTACGACTGCTTCACCTGCTTCTTGAGCACCTTGCACACATTGACTTGCAGAGTTTACAGTTTCCTTGCTGACCGAAATAACTTCCGATGCCTTCTGTTGTGCAATTCTTGTAAAACTGTCTTTTTCCATTTCTTTAATTACGGCATTTCCCAAAGAATCGCGTGCATACGTTTGAGGAATATCTTTCCAAGAAGTCGGTATATTATCATAAGCCGAAAAATCATTACCATGAAAAAAAGCCGTAAGACTCATTGCTATAAAACCCTTTATAAACTCACCTGAATTTATAAAGTTGTTTTTTGTAAAAAAATTGCCATTGCCTAAAATTATTATTTTCATGAGATAATATAACCAATAGAAATATTAAGGAGAGGAATATGAGCTATACTTCACAAGAAATTTCACCACTGCAAAAGGAAAGACTAAACTACCAGCCAAAGTTAGCAGGTGTTCTGGCACAAGGAATTAATAACATCAGATTAAACCTCAATGAATCAACGGAAGCTGTAGCAGACAAAGAAGAAATACAAAAACTTTTTCCACAGGTTTACGGCAAGCCTATCGCACGTTTTTGCCAAGAAGGTAGCGAGTTATCAAACGAGCAGAAAAATGTCGGAGTTATACTATCGGGCGGACAAGCTCCCGGCGGACATAATGTTATTGCAGGATTATTTGATGCCTTAAAAACAGCAAATCCCGATAATAAACTATATGGTTTTTTAGGCGGGCCTTCAGGTATTGTTGAAGGCGAATATATTGAATTAACCGAAAACAAAATTAATGAATACAGAAATACAGGCGGTTTTGATATCATCGGTTCAGGCAGAACAAAACTCGAAACAGAATCTCAATTCAAAAAAGCATTAGAAGTATGCAAATCATTAAATATAAAGGCTATTGTTATAATAGGCGGAGATGATTCCAATACAAATGCCTGCCTTTTAGCTCAATGGATGGCAGAAAACAACACAGGAATTACCGTTATAGGCTGTCCTAAAACAATAGACGGCGATTTAAAAAATGACCAAATTGAAATTTCATTTGGTTTTGATACCGCAACCAAAACTTACGCTGAATTAATAGGCAATATTCAAAGGGACGCAAATTCAGCTAAAAAATATTGGCACTTCATTAAGTTAATGGGCCGCTCGGCTTCCCATGTTGCTCTTGAAGTTGCACTTCAAACACAACCTAATATTACTTTAATAGGCGAAGAAGTTGAAGCAAGAAAACAAAGTTTAGATGAAATTGTTGAATACATAGCAAATATCATTGCACTTCGTGCCAAAAAAGGTAAAAACTTTGGTGTAGCCTTAATTCCTGAAGGTTTAATTGAATTTATACCTGAAATGAAAACTATGATAGCTTCTTTAAATGACATTTTGGCTCATCTTGAAAAAAATGAAGACTATCAATACCTTGCTCAGGATAAAAAATATGAAATGATAACTTCAAGACTTGATGAACAATCAGCAAAATTATTCACATCCCTGCCTTCTTCCATTAAGGCTCAATTATTAATGGATAGAGATCCCCATGGGAATGTTCAAGTTTCAAGAATTGAAACAGAAAAATTAATAATTGAAATGGTCAGAACAAAATTAAATATCTGGAAATCACAAGGCAGATATCAAGGCAAATTCTCTGATTTGGCGCATTTCTTCGGCTATGAAGGAAGATGCGCAATGCCTTCAAACTTTGACGCTGATTATTGCTATTCATTGGGCTACAATGCTTTTGCATTAATTCAAGCAGGCTTAACAGGTTATTTATCTTCAATTAAAAATACTACAAAACCGGCTTCCGAATGGGTTGCAGGGGGTGTTCCTTTAACCATGATGATGAACATGGAAAAAAGGCACGGCGAAATGAAGCCTGTTATCAAAAAAGCACTTGTGGAATTAGAAGGCCCTGTATTTAAAGCACTGGAAGATAACCGCGAAAAATGGGCAATGAATGATTGTTTTGTTTTCCCCGGCTCTATCCAATATTTCGGCCCTTCAAGCGTTTGCGATATAACTACAATTACTCTGCAGTTAGAACAAGAAAAACAGCTTGTTAATGTATAATTAAACTACAACAAAAAGTTCCGCATTAGTTTGCGGAACTTTTTTCAATTTGTTTTTTAATTCAATTGCCTTTATATGTACAATTGGCGGAATTAGGCTGTGAAAGAAACAAAGACGGCTTCAAATACAACAGAAGGTTCAACCCTAATGAATTAGACGGCATTTGTAAAAATTGCAAATTCGGATGTGTTTGCAGAGGCGGCTGCAGCGAAAAATCAATGTCCTACACCGGAAAACTGCACTGTCAGCCATTCTGCCTGCATGATATGGAAAAAGCAGGAAAAATATAAAGATATATAAATAAACCGTCTATAATTTAGGCGGTTTATTTTTTTATGCTAAAATTAATACAAATAAGGAGTTATTATATGATAAATAAAGTAAAAACTTGGGCAGATGAATTTAAGGCATTTGCTGTTCGCGGAAATGTTATTGATATGGCAGTAGGTATCATTATTGGTGCATCTTTCGGAAAAATCGTAGATTCACTTGTTAATGATATAATTATGCCGCCTTTAGGCTGGATTATGGGAAAAGTTGATTTTACCAATCTTTATTTTACCCTTCCGACAAAGCTGGATGAAATTGGTGCAATGCCCCATTACGATTCACTTGAAGCAGCAAAATCCGCAGGTGCTGTTACAATTAACTACGGTGTATTTATAAATACTTTAATCAGTTTCACAATGGTAGCTTTTGCGGTATTTTTACTGATAAAAGCAATTAATAAATTAAAAGCGGCAGCCGATAAAGAGGCAGCTGAAGTAGCTCCTGCTACAAAAGTTTGCCCTAAATGCTATAGCGAAATTAATATCAATGCGACAAGATGTCCGCATTGCACATCGGAAATATAGTACCGCAGACGGCTTGCGTTGAACAAGACATCGAGGTACACCTAAACTGCGACGTAGGATAATCGAGGCTGTGAGCCTGCCAAGGCAAACATAACCGAGATACCTACAGGAGCAAAGACTTCAAAAGGAATATAAAATGTTAAAAGTAGGAATAGTCGGATTACCAAATGTCGGAAAATCTACATTGTTTAATGCGCTGACAAGCGCTAAAAATGCTCAAAGTGCAAACTATCCTTTTTGCACAATTGAACCGAATGTCGGTGTAGTTTCCGTACCTGATGAAAGACTTTGGAAACTTAAACCTTTGGTAAACACAGATAACGTTGTTGAAACAAATATTGAATTTGTTGATATTGCGGGACTTGTTAAAGGTGCTTCTAAGGGTGAAGGGCTCGGAAATCAGTTTTTGCACAACATTAGAGAATGTGACGCTATTGTGCAGGTTGTAAGATGTTTTGATGATGTAAATACAATCCATGTTTCAGGCAAGGTAAATCCTATTGATGATATTGAAACAATTAATACAGAGCTTGCTTTGGCCGATATGTCAACATTAGAGAACATACAAAAACGCATTTCAAAAGCAGTTAAATCAAAAGACAAAGAAGCAATTTTGCAAGATAGTGTTATTCAAAAATGTATGCCATACTTGGAAGAAAGCAAATTTATTGATACATCCGATTTTACGGATGATGAAAAGCATGCGCTCCATTTCTTCCATCTTTTAATGGCAAAACCTGTTATATATTGCGCAAATGTATCCGAATATGATTTAAAAGACGGAAATAACTATACAAAAACAGTTGAAGAATATGCAGGCAATCCAAACAGCGTTGTCAGAATATGCGCCCGACTTGAAGAAGAACTTGTAGATTTAGGCACAGACGAAGCAAAAACATATCTATCCGAACTTGGTATTCAAGATTCAGGCATAGAAAGAATGATTAAATCTGCTTATGACATATTAAATTTAAGAACATATATAACAGCGGGCGAAAAAGAAGTTAAAGCCTGGACAATCAAAAAAGGCACTAAAGCACCTCAAGCGGCAGGGGTTATACATACGGATTTTGAAAAAGGCTTTATCAAGGCAGAAGTTGTATCTTATAATGATTTTATATCTTCAGGTTCTTGGGCGGCTGCAAGAGAAAAAGGTTTGGCTCGTCTTGAAGGAAAAGATTATATCGTTCAAGACGGAGATATAATCATTTTTAGGTTTAACAATTAATATATGGCAAAAGTTGTTTTAGTCGGATATGGTCAAATGCTCTATTCCTTAATTGAGGGAATAGAAAATACCAACCATGAAATTCTTGGAGTTTTCAGAATTGACAGAACACACTATAACAATTTTGAGCTTTTTTTCAAAGATATTTTTAACCCTTCAAGCGACTATACCATTATTAAATCTAAAAAATTATATGACATTAAAGGAAATAGTGTTAATTCACAAATTTTCCATGGCGAAATTAAACGTTTGAACCCCGATATTATTGCCGTTGGTTCTTGGGGGGAAAAATTTTCAAAAGAAACACTAAAACTTTCTTGTTGTATTAATTTTCACCCTGCGCTGCTTCCAAGAAACAGAGGCGCAAACCCCTATTTTTGGTCAATATATTTAAATCAAAAAGTTACAGGGTTGACAATTCATTTCATGAATGAAAAATTTGACAGAGGCGATATTATTCTTCAAGAAGCTATAACAATTGAAGATAATGAAACAGGAAAAACTCTTAAAGATAAAACCACACGTCTTGCGCGCGCAATGATAAAAGATGTATTGGATTTATTTGACAAAAAACAAATTCAACCTATTAAACAAGATGAAAAATTTGCAACCTACGAACCGCAAATTCAAGATGAAAACAGAATTGTAGATTTATCTAAACCGAAAGAAGATGTTTCAAGACACATTAGGGCCTTGTATCCTTGGGCCGTTCCTTATATAAAAATTGCAAGAAGATACATAGCAATTGAAAATTCCGAAATTTTAGAATTGAATGAAAAATATAAAGATAGAAAAACAAATGAAATCATAGAGAATAATAAGAACTACTTTATTATAAAAGGAAGTGATTTTCTTTTAAAAGTAGGCAAATAAATTTTTATATACTATAATTTATTTTAAAAGAGAGAAGAAAATGAGAATAATTGCAAAAAATCTTGTTAAAATATATGGCGACAGGTCGGTTGTTAATGATGTATCTTTTGATGTTAACAAAGGCGAGGTAGTAGGGCTTTTAGGGCCAAACGGCGCAGGTAAAACCACAACTTTCTATATGATTGTGGGTTTAGTTAAGGCAAATAAAGGCTCTGTTTATCTAGAAGATGATGATAAACAGCTTACAGAAATAACAAATCTTCCTATGAATGAGCGTGCAAAGTTAGGAATAGGCTACCTTCCGCAGGAAATGTCAATTTTCAGGAAATTAAATGTTGAAGATAACTTAAAACTTGTTTTGGAAATGAATGAAAAATTAAACCAAAAAGAAAAAGATGATTTATTGGAAAGCCTTTTGAATGAATTTGGTGTCGAAAGGCTTCGCCATTATAGCGCCATATCTCTGTCCGGCGGTGAAAGAAGAAGGGTTGAAATTGCACGCGCACTTGCTGCAACACCTTCATTTATATTACTGGATGAACCTTTTACGGGGATTGACCCAATTGCAATCGGTGAAATTAAGGAAAACATCCATAAACTTGCAAAAGAAAAAAATATCGGTATTCTCATAACTGACCACAACCCTAAGGCAACACTTTCGATTACGGATAGAGCAAATGTTATTTTTGACGGTCAAATTAAAATTTCGGGAAAAAGCAAAGATGTAGCAAAAGACCCGACTGCTAAAGAATTCTATCTGGGAAAAGATTTCGTACTGTAATGACAAATATAATTAATAAAATTAAAAATTTTCAACTCAGCCTGCTTGATAAATATATTCTACAGCAAGTTGTTGTTGCAACGCTGATTTGTCTTGTTTTATTTATTATAGTTTGGATTGCGCCTGAAACATTATTTAAAATAATAAGAAAAATTTTCAAATACCATATCACAATCTTAACTGCCATTAAACTTTTAATTCTTGAAATTCCGAAAGTTTTGGCAAAGGCTATTCCTGTCGGAATTTTATTGGGTTCTATTTTTACATTTGACAGACTTTCTAAAAATTCGGAACTTTCAATTATGCGCGGAATAGGGCTTTCTTTTAACAGAATTATGGCGCCCGTAATAATTCTCGGGGCTGTTTTATCAATATTTTGTTATCTTGTAAACGATAAATTAGTTCCTATTGCCAGCAAAAAACTCGGCGAATCAAAAGGCGGAGGAAGCCATTTTGTATATATTGTAGAAAATCCCGATAAAACACCAAAACAAAATATTATTGTTGCAAATTTTACGGCAGACCTAATGTCAGGGGTCACCGTAATGAATTTTGCCCCCGAAAAATACACAGACGCTACAACATTCAAAAGCATAATTTTTGCCGAAACTGCAAAAAAGGAAGACAATTGCTGGATGTTGTATGATGTTATACAATACGAAATAAATTCAGACGGAATTTATAAAAAAGTAACCAAACTATCTAAAATGCCTATTTTAGAAGGTAATACACAAGGTAGCGAAGTTTATGATTTAATGCTGAATACAACAAGAAAAGAACGCGTTTTTACAAATCATCAAATTTCAAAATACGCAAAACTATTGAAAAAAGCTAATTTTTCAGATGAATACAGGTATTTTAGAACAAAATTATACCAAAGATACCTTCATCCCCTAACCTGCATTCTTTTTGCAATAATAGGCTGCCTGCTCGGCTTTTCCCCGCCTCGTTCTCAAAGACTTATAGGTTTTACAATAGCAGTAGGCATAATATTCGGATATTACATCACGCTTCCGTTTTTCGATTTGTTAGCGCAAAAAGGAGTTCTTCATCCGTTTATTGCGGCTATGGTACCGATAATAATATTTATTGCAGCGATTTTTGTAATTAAAAAAATAAAGGATTTATGATGAAAAAAAAGATATTCTTATTAATTTTAACAATCACTTTAACATTTTGTCCGGTTTTGGCAAAAGATAAAATCGAAGTGTTAAACAAAGATAACGGTGTTTATATTTTTAAAATTGATACAAAAAAATATGGTGATAAAATTAAACCTTTTATAGCTCCAAAATTAACAACACCCAAAAAAGTTTATGATGACAACTGCTTTGACCTTGTTGTTAATGCAGGATTTTTTGATGTTAAAAACGGCAAAACAGTTTCTTATATAACAATAAATAATAAGCTGGTAGGTGATGTTAAAAAACATCCGGAACTTATAAAGTCCCTTGAAAACGAACAAAGGCTTGATAAAGTCCTATCCAGAGGCGAATTAAGAATTCTGGAAAAAAACAACAAATTAAAATTTGACATTGTAAGCCACAATGCACCAATTGACAAAGGCTATGCAATTAAACACGCGCTTCAGGCAGGTCCTATTCTTTATCCTGATATGGACTTAGAAGGCGAAGGCTTTGTTAAATATGAAGACGGTGTGGTAAAATTCCAAAGTGTTGACATTTTAAAAAGACGTGAAAGAACAGCAATAGGTTTGAGGGGTAAATGGCTTTATATCGTATTATTCACAAAAGATTATAAAGTTGACGCTAATGAAATGCGCGATTATATGAAAGATAAATTGAAATTGAAAAAAATTCTCGCATTTGATGGCGGTCTTTCAACATCTGTAAATTATAAAGACATACAAGTAGGTTCTTTAGGAAAATACCAAAGACGCGTTAAATCATTCCTTGTTATTGAAAGGTAGAATATGAAAAAAATATCCGTAATTGAAATTGCAGTAATTATTTTTGCACTAACAACATTGATTATATATTGCATTCCGCAGCTTAAAAAGACGGATGAAAAGGAAATTCTGGCACAAGTAAAAGCAAGCAATGCTGTTTTTACATCTAAAGTAATTGAAGAATTTGCAAAAAACAAAAATGCAAAACCCTCGGCAGTTGCACAAAAAATTACCGAAGAACTAAATACAACCGAAATTAATCCTTACGACAACGATACGGAATTATATGTATTTAATAAAAATTGCAATGCATGTTCAAACGTTGAATATGATGACAATTTAAAAATGATTATTTTAACAACGCTTGATAAAAAAGGTGCATTAGTTGCAAGAACGGTTATCAAACCGCCTTCTTACGTTACATATTACAAAGAAAATAAAGATAAAAAAGAACAAAATTAAGCAAGTTTCATTGCCAATTCAAGAGCTTTTACCATGCTTTCAGGATTGGCAATATTTTTCCCTGCAATATCATAAGCAGTACCCGAAGAAGGAGATGTCCTTATAACTTTCAGGCCTATTGTCGTATTCACTGCGTTATTAAATGCTATTGCCTTTAAAGGGCACAAACCTTGATCATGATAGCAGGCTAAAATTACGTCATAGCTTAATTTTTCTTTATTTAAATATTCTTTTCCTATGCGTGCAAATAACGCATCGGCGCTTTGCGCTTTTAAAATATTTATTCCTTGTTTTTGGAGTTTATCAACAGCAGGATTTAAAATCTCTATTTCATCTAACCCCAAAATACCGTTCTCGCCGCCATGCGGATTTAGCGCACATAGCGCAATTTTTGGTTTTAGGATTTTATATTTTTGAACTAAAAAATCATTTAAAATTTTTGTTTGAACTATTATTTCTTCTTCGTTTAATTTTATATCAGACAATGCCACATGACGCGTCAAAAGCATAACCTTTAAATCATCCGCAATAAAAAGCATTTGCGCACGCTTTTCATTTGGCGATAAAAGACTTTCCAAAACTTCCGTTTGGCCCGAAAAAATATACCCTGCGTCATTTAATACTTTTTTAGATACCGGAGATGTAACAATCGCTTGAATTTTGTTTTCCAAAGCAAGCTCGGAAGCCTTTTTTAATGATTGATAACAAAATTCGCCGTTATTTTCTATATCTATCGGAATAAAATCATAATCGACATCTATTTTTTCACCAATAATTAAAATATTTTCTTTCTCGGGCTTCAAAATATCAAGGGCCTTTTTTGTAAGCTCTTTTCCTATTCCTAATTTATCCCCTGTCGTTATTGCAATTTTTTTCATTTTATACTGATTTTTTATTATCAAAATGATTAATAATATCAATTAATGTTGTATTTGAGCCGAAATTACCTGATTTTGTAACTATAATTTTTCCGTGCATATCAATACATAAAGGTATTGCAGGCATAATCGCATCAAGAATTTCCAAATATTTTGAATCTATTTTTTTAGCACATTTAAAAGAAGTTTCCCCGCCCAAAATAACCAGGATAAAGTCTGTTTTTAAATTAATTTCTTGGGTCAATTCAGCAAGAAAATCCGTTATTTTGCTTTTAAATTCATCTTTTGCGATACCTGCGTCTATAAGGATATTTTCGGTTTCTTCAGATGTTAATTCATTATTTATTTCAGAAGAATGTACAACGACATCAATTCCTTGAGATAACTTCCCGACAATCTTTTGTACCATTACTTCATCAATATTTGAAATAACATCCTGCGCCGTAAGGTCAATATAGCAAATATCAGGCTTATTTTCCTTTAACTTCAAAATTTGATTATATGTAAGCTGGGTAGCAGAACCCGAAACAATAAGCCTTGCAAGGTTTGGCACATGCTCTATATGCTTTGTTTCACTGCTGTGCGCAATTTTATTTATAGCATTTGCAAGTCCTGCACTGCCGCAAGGAAGTATATCATACCCGCATTTATCAATAGCAAACGCAATTTGTTCCAAATCGGTGTTAGACATTGCGTCAATTACAATTAATTTTTTGCCTTTTTCGACAAGTTCTTTAATTTTACCTATTATCGGCGCAGCCCCTTTAGATACTACGTTTAACCCAATGCAATCAATTAAATCATGGAAATTAGAGTTCAAATTTTTCTTTAAAATATCAGGTATATATGAATCATAAATCGGCGCTTTAGGGTCAAGCGCACACTGGGTACGTTCTAAAACCATACCATGCAACAATTGATACCCGCCGATTGTGGTTCTTTCTTCTTCGATATAAGCAGGGGCAATTATCGCAGCTTCCTTTTTTGTAGCTTCAAGTACGGCAGCAATTTCAGAACCGACATTCCCTCTTAAAGTAGAATCAATTTTTTTGTAAAAATCTTCAATGCCAAGCGAATCACTCAAGGTTTCACAGGCTTTAATAACCCTGTCTATTGCAGTTTCACTGTCTATATTGCGTGATTCCGTTGAAATAGCCCAAACATCAACATTATCTGAAGATGAAAAGTCTTGTTCAAGCTCTATTACTATTTTAGAGCTTTTCCCGTTTCTGAAATACTGAAGCGCGGTATCATTTGCGCCAGTTAAATCGTCTGCGATAACAATTGTTGCATTTGTTAAAGACATAATTTACTCTTATTACATTACCTGCTGAGAATCTTTTTTAGAACCTACAAATGTATAATCCGTAGCGTTAATTAAATATCTTTCTGCGGTTTCGCCATCAGGTGTCTGCCATTTTGAAATCATAATCTTGCCTTCAACCCCGACAAGAGCACCTTTTTTAATCCACTCAGCGGCAGATTCAGCTTTTTTATCCCATAGCTGAATATTAAACCAATCTGCTTCTCTTTGCTTTGTTTTAGGGTTCCACCTGTCAACGGCAATAGAAAAAGTTGTCTTGCTTTTACCGCTTTCAAAATATTTAATCTCAGGGTCTTGGCCAACTCGCCCAACTAATACAGCACTGTTCATATCTAAACCTTTCGTTTTTTATTAATTATATTATAAAAATGTAAAAAATAACCCATAATGTAAACAATCTTAAAATCAAAATGGTAACTTTAATGCCCTTATTGTCTTATTGCTTTAGTATCTTTTTCATAATTTACCAACCCGTCATGCTGAACTCGTTTCAGCTTTCTACCTTTATCCGCACACTTTTTTAAAAAAAAGGGGAGCATACGCTCCCACATACCAAAACACAAAATAAAATATTATCTCCACAACCAGTTCCATTCCCAACGCATGTTGTAAATCCCAAAAAGCGCAATTGGTAAACCAGCAGTTGGTACGGTACGCGTATAATTACTCCCACAAGAACTTGTACTGCACGTTATAATAGACTTATCAGCGTACGTTATATCCACACTGCCAATTTTAACAGGTACGGTACGCGTATAATTATTCCCACAAGAACTTGTACCGCACGTTATAATAGACTTATCAGCGTACGTTATAGTACCTGTCGGAAAAGTTATTACACAAGATGTACCACTGAGTGTATACCCGCTTGAAGTGTCACACCCTGTACACCCTGAAGAATTACAACTTGTACATGCGGAATGTAAGGTTGTGCAGCTTTGAGCACCCGTATTCCCTGCAGGGCAATATTCAGAGCTTGAACATGCAGGGCAAGAGTTACTTGATAGTTTATGACCCGCTTGACAACCTGTACAGCTTCCAGCTGAACATGAACTGCAATAGCTTATAGCAGTTGAACATGCTTTAGGAGTACCTGATGTTCCTGCAGGGCAATATTGGCTTGCAGAACATGATGTACAAGAACCGCTATTTAGGTAATATCCGCCGTTACATTTAGTACAGCTTGCACCTGAACATGTACTACATCCG
>JAFVFO010000045.1 GCA_017475485.1 Candidatus Gastranaerophilales bacterium
AATTAAGAAAAATTAAAAAATCACTCAAAAAATGCAAATTTTTTGTAAAAAGCAAATAATGTGGTATTATATATTTATAGAAATAAAATTAACCCACTTAACATTTTCTGTATTTTGTTAAGTGGGTTAATTGTTTTTAAGGTTGTTTAGAATTATCTAACTACAATATTTACGAGCTTATTTGGAACAACGATTGTTTTAACAATTGTTTTATCTTGAATTGCTTCTTTCACTTTTGCGGAATTTTTCGCAAGTTCTTCAAGCTCTTTGTTTGCTAAATCTTGCGGAGCTTCTATTTTGTCTTTAATTTTACCGTTTATTTGAACAATTAAAGTAATAGAAGATGATTTTGCAAGATTTTCATCATATTCACACCATTTTTCCTTATGAATTGATTGTTTTGCACCTAATGCAGAATAAATTTCCTCTGCCATAAAGACGCAAACGGGTGACATAAGTTTTAGCAATGTTAGAAGTGCAAAACTTAAAACATCATAGTTGATTGTATTTTCATCTTTAATATATTCATAAATTGAATTTGTTAATTCGCGATAACGAGAAATTACAGTATTAAATTGAAATTCATTTTCAATATCGCGTGTAACATTTTTAATTGCTATATGTACTTCTCTGACAAGGTTTTCATGCTTCTTATCAAGATTTTTAATATCGTAATTATAATTTAAATTAATTTTATCCTGATATTTTGAAAACAGACGATAAACCCTGCATAAGAATTTGTAACAGCCTTCTACGCCTGCGTCTGTCCAATCAAAATCTCTTGCGGGCGGAGAATCAGACAATATAAACAATCTTGCGGTATCTGCACCGTAGTTTTTATAGATATCATCAGGGTCAACCGTATTGCCTTTTGATTTCGACATTTTAGAGCCGTCTTTTAAAACCATGCCTTGAGTTAGAAGGTTTTCAAACGGTTCATCAAAATCAAGCAATTTGCAGTCGCGAAGCGCTTTTATAAAAAATCTTGAATACAAAAGGTGTAAAATTGCATGTTCAATACCGCCTACATATTGATTTACGGGCATCCATCGGTTAATTAAATCGCGATTAAAACATTCTTTATCATTTTTGGCGTCAACATACCTTAAATAATACCAGCTTGAACATACAAATGTATCCATTGTATCCATATCGCGGGTAGCTTTAGCACCGCATTTTGGGCAGGTTGTGTATCTGAAACTTTCGCTCGTTTCCAAGGGGGATTTGCCGACTACACTAAAATCTACATCTTTTGGAAGCAATACCGGCAAATCTTTTTCTTCCAGTGCAACTTCTCCGCAATGCGGACAATAAACAATAGGTATAGGCGCACCCCAGTACCTTTGACGGGAAATCAGCCAATCGCGCAGCCTGTATTGGGTTTTGAATTCGCCGAAGCCATTTTTAACGGCAAAATCCGTTATTTGTTTTTTAGCATTTTCAAAATCCAAACCGTCGAATTGCCCTGAATTTACTAATGTTCCATGCTCTGCATAGCATTTTCCTTCAACAAATCCTTCGCCATCTATTACTTGAATCATCGGAAGATTATATTTTTTAGCAAAATCAAAGTCACGTTCGTCATGATAAGGTACTGCCATAACCGCACCCGTACCATAATCAACTAACGCATAATCGGCAACCCAAATAGGGCATTCGCGCCCTGTAAAAGGATTTATAAAATGATACCCTAAGGGCACACCGGTTTTAATTCTTTGAGTTGATAATCTTTCTATTTCGGATAATTTTTTAGCATTTTCCCTGTATTCTTCAACAGCTTTTTTTTGTTCGGGAGATGTTAATTTTTCAATATCGGGGTATTCCGGTGCTACAACAAGATATGTTATACCAAAGGCTGTATCAGGGCGGGTTGTATAGACGGGAATTTCCATATCGGGGATTTCTTTAACTTTGAATTTCAAAATAGCACCCTGCGATTTTCCAATCCAATTTTTTTGCATGGTTTTGACATTATCGCCCCAGCCTTTAAGTTTTTCTAAATCTTTCAAAAGTTCTTCCGAGTATTGCGTTATTTTAAAGAACCATTGGGATAAATTTTTCTTTGTGACCTCACTGTCACATCTCCAGCATTTACCTTCAATAACTTGTTCATTTGCTAAAACTGTTGAACATTTTTCGCACCAATTAACGGGAGCTGTTTTTTTATAAGCAAGACCTTTTTTATACAATTGCAAAAATAGCCACTGTGTCCATTTGTAATAATCGGGCAGGCAGGTTGTAACTTCTCTATCCCAATCAACGGAAAGACCGAGCTTTTTAAGCTGGCTTTTCATATATGAAATATTTTCTAAAGTCCAGGTTTCAGGGTTTGCGCCATGTTGAATTGCAGCATTTTCGGCAGGCATTCCAAAACTATCCCAGCCCATTGGGTGAAGTACATTAAAACCTTTTGCAGATTTAAAGCGGGCTATGACGTCTGTAATTGTGTAGTTTCTGACATGACCCATGTGTAATTTGCCCGAGGGGTATGGAAGCATTGAAAGAGCGTAGAAATTCTCTTTTGAAGAATTGCTTTCTACCTTATACGGGTTTGTTTTATCCCAGACTTCACACCATTTTTTTTCAATTTGTTGAGGATAGTATTCTTTTTCTAGCATTTTTCTATAACCTTAATAATATCTTTAATATCTGAACTTGTTTTGTGAATTGTGCTGTTTGAATGTTCTATTGCGCAATTCGGGTCTTTTAGGCCGTTGCCCGTCAAAATACAAACAACGCTCGAGCCTTCTTTTATTGTATTTTTCAGTTTTATAAGTCCTGCAACGGAAGCACATGAACCAGGTTCTGCGAATATCCCTTCGTAACGGGTTAGCATTCTGTATGCGTTCAGGATTTCATCATCAGAAACCATATCTATTGTGCCTTTTGATTCATCCCTTGCATTTTCTGCGTAGCGCCAGCTTGCGGGGTTTCCTATTCTTATTGCGGTAGCAATTGTTTCAGGATTATCTATTTTGTGTCCTCTGACAATAGGTGCTGCGCCTTCGGCTTGAATACCGCACATTTTAGGTAATTTTGAACATTTTTTATTTTCAAAATATTCTTTGTAACCCTTCCAGTATGCCGTAATATTTCCCGCATTACCGACAGGGATAAAATGGTAGTCGGGAGCGTCTTTTAATGCGTCAACAATTTCAAACGCGCCTGTTTTCTGCCCTTCAATTCTGTAAGGATTTACGGAATTAACCAATGTTACAGGGTAAGACTTTGAAATTTCTCTGACCGCATTTAATGCTTCATCAAAATTGCCGTTAATTGCAATTATATTTGCCCCGTACATCATAGCTTGCGATAGTTTGCCCATTGCAATATGTCCGTCAGGAATTAAAACATAGCTTTTTATGCCTGCTTTAGCTGAATATGCAGCTGCAGAAGCCGAAGTATTGCCTGTTGAAGCACAAATTACAGCTTTAGCACCTTCTTCAACGGCTTTTGATACGGCCATGGTCATGCCTCTGTCTTTAAAACTTCCTGTAGGATTTAGCCCTTCTTATTTTAAATATAAATTTATATTCAGCCCGATTTCGCGTGCCAAATTAGAAGCGTTGATTAACGGTGTATTTCCTTCGCAAAGCGTAATAACAGGTGTTTTTTCGCTTACGGGTAAAAAATTTCTGTATTTTTCTATTAAACCTTTATACATTTACATAACCCTTATTTTATTTTCAACTTTCGCTGTTTTATCTTCTTCAAGTTCTTTAATCATATTGGTCATATCTTTTTCATAGCATTCTTCCGTTACAACAATGATTTTGGCATTATCATGGTTTGTGCCTTTTTGAATAATATATGAAATATTTATTCCGTATTTTGCACATGCGTTACCCAGTTTTCCGATTATACCCGGTTTATTGCTTGCTGTAATTGACAGATAATAGCAATTTTTAGTGTTTTCTATGCCTACCTGCCGTGCGTAAATATTGTGGTTGCATGACATCATGGGAAGAATTGTTTCGCATTTGCCGTATTCTGCTTTTATTGCTAAAATATCCCCTGCAACAGAGCTTGCTGTCGGGAATTCGCCCGCACCGGGGCCCGTAAACATAACGCGGTCAACCGGATGACCTTTCAGAAATACTGCGTTGGTTGCATTTTTAATTTCCGAAATCGGCAGTTTTTTATCCACAAGCATTGGATGAACTCTTATATCAAGCTCATCACCTTCTTTTTTAGCCATGGCTATTAATTTTATTTTATAGCCCAGCTCATCTGCTATTTCTATATCTTGCGCGGTGATTTTAGTTATGCCTTCGCGATATATATCATTTAAATTAATTCTTTTATTAAAGACGATATTTGCCAGAATTGCTATTTTGTACATGGCGTCAAATCCTTCAACATCGCCTGTAGGGTCGGTTTCTGCGTAACCAAGTTCTTGTGCGCGCGCTAAACATTCTTCGTAAGATATCTTATCGCTTTCCATTTTGGTTAAAATATAGTTGGTTGTGCCGTTTAAAATGCCTGCAACAAGCTCAAAATCATTTGCTTTAAGACTTGTTTTAATCGGCATGATAATAGGAATACCGCCTGCAACCGCAGCTTCATAAAGAATTGATACCCCGTATTCGCGCGCTAAATCAAACAATTCTGCGCCATGACGCGCTAAAAGTTCCTTATTGGCGGTTACAATATGCTTATTGTTTTTAATTGCGCATTTTAAGGGTTCTAACACACCCACTCCGCCTGCAACTTCAACAACGACATCTATTTCGGGGTTATTCACTATTGAATAAATATCATCTGTTAAAGGAACTTCCACTTCGCGTTTTTTGGATAAATTTTTAACGGCACAACTAACTATTTCTATGTCATCATATTTGGATAATACTTTAACTACCCCTGTGCCGACTGTTCCGAGACCTATAATTCCGATTTTTAATTTTTTACTCATAAAAAAATGATAACATAAAACTTTTTTTGGTGTAACATAATTCTAAAAGATGTTTTAAAGGAAATAATAATGACAGAAAAAGTTAGAGTTAGAATAGCACCTTCTCCAAGCGGCAATTTGCACATAGGTACGGCGCGCACGGCGTTATTTAATTATTTATTTGCTAAAAAAATGAACGGTGAATATGTATTAAGAATTGAAGATACGGATTTAGACAGAAGCTCCGAAGATTTTAAACAAAATATTTTCGATTCTCTGCATGCCCTTGGACTTGATTGGGATGAAGGGCCGGATGTAGGCGGGCCTTATGGGCCATACAAGCAATCCGAACGTTTTGATATATATCCGAAATTTGCCCAAATGCTTATAGATAAAGGCTATGCTTATGAATGCTTCTGCTCTAACGAAGATTTGGATAAAGAACATGAAATTGCAAAAGAAAAGAAAATTCCATATAAATATTCAAGAAAATGTTTGAATTTAACCCCTGAAGAACGTGCGGAACTTAAAGCAAAAGGAATTAAACCTTCCATACGTTTTAAGGTAGATTATAAAGAATTAGTTTTTAATGACCTTGTAAAAGGTGAATTAAAGTTTGATACATCCTTAATCGGCGATTTTGCAATTATGAAGTCAAACGGCACGCCGACGTATAACTTTGCCGTTGTTATAGATGATATGTTGATGAAAATAAGTCATGTTATTCGCGGTGAAGACCACATTTCAAATACTCCGAAACAAATTTTAATATACGAGGCACTCGATGCGCAAGTTCCTAAGTTTGGTCATTTAGGTATGATTTTAGCACCCGATAGAAGTAAATTATCAAAACGCCATGGTGCAACTGCGGTTTCTGATTTTATTAAACAAGGCTATTTAACGGAAGCCCTCTTGAACTTTGTTGCATTATTAGGCTGGGCGCCTTCTGACGGTGTTGAAATTAAAAATGTTAATGAAATTGCTGCTGATTTCAGAATTGGCGAAATTTCAAGTTCAAACAGTATTTTTGAATATGAAAAATTAAACTGGATGAATGGTCAATATATTAAAAAAATGGATATTTCGCGTTTGACTGATTTAGCACTTCCGTTTTTAAATATGTATGATACTTCTAAATTTTCCCGTTCTCAATTGGAACGTATAATCGAAGTTACAAGAGAACCTATTACGGTATTAACCGATTTAGTACATGATACGCAATATTTCTTTGAAAAGCCGGTATATGACGAAGTTAAGGAATTGCTGGAAGGCGAAATAGCTAAAAATGTTCTTCCGTATTTTAAAAATGAAGTTGAAAATTATGATTTCAATAATGAACAAGAAATCCATGACAAACTTGCAGACCTAAGAACATATTTTAAAGAACAGTTTGGCTACAAACCTAAAGAAACAATGTGGGCAATAAGAGCTGCTTTAACAGGAAGAACAAGAGGGGCAGACATGCTTGCTATAATCGTGCTTTTAGGTAAAGATGAAGTGCTTAAAAGATTAAGTAACTTTATGTAAAAATAAATATATATGGGCGTACACCTCGTGAAAACCTTTTTAAGGACTACGGCGACAAATTACTTCGGCCATGGCTGATAGTTCATAGAAAGGAGAGGTAATTTATGCATGAAATCAACTTAACATTAATTTTAGTTTTTTTGATATTATTCATAATAAGAAGTGCTCCCTACAAGAAATAGAGAGCACTTCAGCCATTAAATAAAACGAGGAAGGGAAATGCACTTCCCGCTCGCCCTTTATATATATTATACCCAAAATTTTATATTTTTCAACACTGCTATACGGGGAATATAAAAATCTGATTTATTTTATTAGTCCTTCTTCCCTAAGTATTTGTCTTACTCTGGTATCGAATTTGCTGTTTTCTTCCTTATCGTTAAATATACAGCCTTCACCTGCAAGCAAGTAATTTAAATTTATGTTATAGTATTTAAATAACAATACCAGTTTTTCGTTATTCAGCAAAGTTCTGTCTGTTTCTATATTTGAATAATATTGCTTGGATATTCCAAGTTTTTTTCCTAATTCCTCTTGCGTCAGTTTTAGCTTTTCTCTGATGACTTTAAGTCTTTTTCCCTGAGTTGTCATATAGTTCACTTAATGTATGTATATATATTGACAAGTATTATTATTTATGTATAATAAGTATAACGGTAAATAACACTTGTCTTAATACAGATTATACCATGTACATATACGAAATGACATAGTTCTCGTACGCATGGCTGTTTTCTGTTGGTTATTTATTGCATACATACTAAAACCAAAGGATAAATTATGAGTTTGTTGGAAGTTTTTAAAACCTCTGTTTTGAGGTGTAATTTTTTTGCGTACGTTTTTTCTGCATTTATGTTTTGTAACTGCTTGTTTATGGAATTGGTCAATACCCGCTCTTTTCCTCTTAAGGAACATCTTGATTCCTATTTCCGTTTCCTTAAGGTGTTTGCTTGTGTCTGCCTTTCTTTTGCCGAGAAGGGCAGATGGAAGCACTTTTTTGTGTTTAAGGGTGGTGAAAAGAATACCGAAAGTTGTAAGGTATTCACACTCAACCCCATAACCGTCATGCTGAATTTATTTCAGCATCTTAGCAATTTTAGTACTTCGCTATCAAGTGCACTTGGTCAGACCCTGAAACAAGTTCAGGGTGACGGTTTAGTGAACCATGAAAAGAATATAGAAAGCCAAGTTCAGGGTGGCGGTTTAGTGAACAATGAAAAGAATACCGAAAGTTGTAAGGTATTCACACTCAACCCCATAACCGTCATGCTGAATTTATTTCAGCATCTTAGCAATTTTACTACTTCGCTATCAAGTGCACTTGGTCAGACCCTGAAACAAGTTCAGGGTGACAGTTCTAAAGTTTGCGGTGTCAATATAAACTTAAGACAAAGGTTCGCCTTTTCATTAATCGAGTTGATGATTAGTTTAATCGCAATCAGTGTAATCACTGCAGCCTTCACCCCTGTAATTTCTAAAAAAATTAAAGCAGGCAATTTAACAATAGGAGATTCAGGTATATCTCAGGTATGCGATACAAAATTCACAGGCTGCTGTACTCTTTGCTATCCTCATAAATGTATTAATTGTTCTGCAACTTGCGCAGACTGCACTTCGGCACAATTTTTAAATGAAGGCCAGTGTAAATGTTATTCATGTTCTGATACCGCTAATGGCGGTGTTGCAAACTGCTCAAGTTGTCAGTATAACGTTTCTAACGGTTCTGTAAAATGTAAAAAATGCGCTACTACCCACTATCTTGATAACGGTACTTGTAAAACTTGTCCTGCAGGCCGATTGTGTGACGGTACATCTACCCTAAAATGTAAAAAGGGGTATAAAATCAGCGGTTCAACCTGTGTTGCATGCGAAGCAAACACTTATCAAACAACGGAAGGCTATCAAGGAACTACCTGCACTGCCGTATCGGGCTGCTCTGCTTTTAGCGCTGCCGACGGATGTTCATCCTGCAATAAAGGATACTATAAAAATGGTGTGGCTTGCTCTGCATGTTCACAAGGCACATACCAAACTTCAAACAGCTCTACTGCTACAAGCTGTACAACTGCAACAGGATGTTCCGCTTCAACTACAACAGCGGGATGTTCATCCTGCAATAAAGGATACTATAAAAATGGTGTGGCCTGTTCTGCATGTTCACAAGGCACATACCAAACTTCAAACAGCTCTACT
>JAFVFO010000046.1 GCA_017475485.1 Candidatus Gastranaerophilales bacterium
GTCCTACAGGATGTAGTGCATGTTCAAGTAATACTGTTTGTACATCATGTAAGGCAGGTTATTACAAAAACGGTAATTCATGTACTGCATGTACTGCTTCTCAATATTGCCCCGGCGGAAGCACAGGTGCAACATCATGTTCAAATCATTGGGCTAATTGTACAAGCTGTACTGCAACCGCATGTACGGGATGTAATACATCCTCGGGTTATGTACTTGTAAACGGCACTTGTAAATTACCCGTTAAAACGGTTACCATTGCAGGCTACACCTGGTCACAATATAATGCGGGTGATACTAATGGGCCTGAAATCCCAAGCACTGTTACAATTTGTACCGCAGGTTCATCTTGCTCAGGCGGCGGCACAACACCAACATGCTGGAAGGGTGATACTGCTACAACTTCAGGAGACTACCCATGCACTAATACCACAGGTTATTCAGGCTGCAATAGAACTGTTTGCAATTGGTATGCGGCTAATCTTATCTGCGCGCATAACTCAATGAGCTTGCCAAGTAACGATGCTTTTCAAGCTCTAAGAGATTCTAGTAACATCTATACAGGTACTTCTGTTAATTTCTGTGACGAAACTAGCAGTAGTTCGTCTTCCTCTAGGTGCAAGACCGTTACTAGCTGCTCAGGAGCGTACAATAATTTCTGCATACCGTACGACATTTGGGGTACACTGTATGGCCCGACGCTAGGCGCTTACTACTTCTTCTTGACTGGCGGTAAGCTCATCGGGTATAGCTACAACAATAGGGCGCGCGCCTATTCTGTGCGATGTATTAAATGATTTTTTGTAATGAATTACAACTGTCTGGCTGTTTAATACCTGCAATAAAGATTTTTCTTTTATTTTGTGTTTTGGTATGTGGGAGTCATGATTTTTAATCAGCTCCCCTTTTTTTTACACATAAACAGCGAATGGGTCTTGCGATATTCTGCAAGACCCATTATATATTCCACTGATTTGGCATTTTGTTGTTAGTTATTATCAATTGCGCCTTTGATGACTGCAGCGACGATACCAACTGCCGCGCCTACCAATGCACCTACTACGGGATGACCTGTCAGTAAACCGATTTTAGCACCTTTTGCAACGGCGATACCTAAAGCAGCGGCTCCCGGTATTGCAGCACCTGCATATTCAGCAAGTTTATCTCTTGTTGAGGCTTTTGTGCCGGTTGTTTTTGCTAATGCTTCAGCATTTGAATGAGATTGGCCAAATAACCAGCCTACAACAGGAACACCTTCAATTAAACCTGTTACAAACGGAGAGTGAGTTTCTTCATTAACTGCATTTACAAAAGAATTACCTGTAGCATTTTGATATGCTTGATTTAATATTGAAGAAATTTGTCCGTCTGTTAATTCGTAACCATAACCATTTGCAGTAGTTTTAACATTATCAAATAAAGAATCGTAAGCTGCCATTGCTTGGTTAATATTTCCTTGTTTTAAATACAAGTCAATTACTTGCATGTTTTGATTATAACCTTGGGCGATATCGCGTGATACTCTGTTTAAATTTGTGCTTGAAGCAACTCTGTTATTATAAGAAGAATAACCTGTATATCCTGAATAACCACTTCCGTAGTAACTTCCGGTATTCAAACCAAAATCAAATGTATTTCCCATAACCTAAACCCCACTATTAAATATTAAACTAACCTACATTTTAATAAAGTTTATCTTTCGGGTTTAATTGCCAAAATTGAATTATTTCGTTAACAATTCTTAATATATTTTTTCTTTAGATATCAAAATGTTTGGTGTATGATAGTTTTGGCTTTATGGATACAATTAAATGCTTAATAAAATAATAAAATTCACTTGTGTCTTTTTATCTTTTTGTATTTTACAGGCAAATGCAATAACAGAAGACGAGGATATACATTTTCATATACCGAAGCTCGAAAATGGAATTACATTATCCATTGAAGATTGCGTTGCCTTGGCATACAAAAACAGTCCCAAAATTAAACGCAAAAAATATGAACTTGATATAGCAAAAAGCAATGTAAAATTGGCACAATCCGCATATTTCCCAATAATATCCGCAGGTGTAGGTTTTCAATATGAAAGAAATACCGACAGCGTTTATTATGATAAAAAATATAGGGACTTACCAAATGTAGGTGTAATGATAAATAAAATGGTTTGGGATTTTGGCAAAACAACGGCTCTGGTTAATATGGAAAAGTTTTTCCAAATCGGTGCAGAATATGAATTTACGGATGAATTATGCCATACACTTTTTGATATAAAAGCAAAATATTATAATATTTTAAAAAATACCGCCATTGCCGAATTGGCAAAAAAAGATGTTGAACTGAACAAAGAATTTGTCAAAATATCCGCTAAGCCGATTGATAAATCAACTGCAGAGCTTTACTTAAGCAATGCGCAAACAAAATATATCAATGCACAGGGTGACGTTGATATAGCAATGTTTGATTTGGCAAATGCAATGTATCTTGATAAAAATTTGAATTTTTCAATTAAAAAAACTCCAACCTTTAAAGATTATAAAAAAGATGAAAATTTTATACCGATTGCTTTCCCTTTTAAAGAACAGGAAGCGGTTGAAATTGCATATAAAAACAGCCCCGATTTAATGGTTTTAATTAATACAAAAAATGCTATGGAACAATCTTTAAAATACGAAAAAAGACAGTCCCTGCCTGAATTATCGACTAATGCAGGCTATAATATGAACGATACTTATGACGGTACTAACAATAATTTTTCAATAGGGGTTAACCTTACAAGTGATGTTAATTTAATGGAATTGAAATATAACATCAAAAAAGCCTCGTCTGAACTGCAAATTGCGGATAATGAAATTGAACTTTTTAAAAAAGATTTATATTACGAGGTTCTTCGAGCATTAAGCAATGTTGACTGTTACGAACAACAGCTTTCAAAGTTAAGGGAAGAAGCCGATAAATCAGACAACACAATGAATTTGGTTATAGATAAATATAAAAATAACGAGCTTGATTACACTTCCTTGCAAGATTCCAGAAAAGATTATATAGAAACCAGAAAAAAATATATAGAATGCCTATATAACTATAATATGTCAATAATTCAAACCGAAATGGCAATGCACTATCATCTTGTTGATATTCACCACAAGGCGGAACATGCGCTTCATCACCATAGCCATGAACTCATTGAGCATTTGAATGACGCACTTGACTGCAACAAGCAGGAAAAAAAGACAAAAAACAAGGGAAAAAATAAATGATTTTATCATTAATCAAACATATAAACTCAATAAATGAATTAATATTTTCACCAATTGATTCTGCAATTGAAAAATTACCCTTTGATGATTGGGTAATTGACGCAATTGTTGACAGCATACATCTTTTGCCTTTTTTGTTCTTTATTTTTCTTATAATTGAAATATTGGAATTTTATTTTTCTTCAAAAATTCATTCCTCAATCAAAAAAGCCAAAAAAAGAAGTATTGTAATAAGTTCCCTTGCTTCAATTTTCCCGCAGTGCGGTTTTTCTGTTATGGCAAGCGGATTGTATTCAAATAAAATCATTACAAGAGGTTGTTTAATTGCCGTATATCTTGGTACATCTGATGAATGCCTGCCGATACTGTTGGCACACCCTGACAAGGCATATTATGTTGTACCTGTAGTTTTAGCAAAAATTATTATTGCAATAAGTGCGGGATATTTTCTTGATTTTATTTGGAAACATTTAAAAAATAATGATATGCAAACCATAGAACCCGCAGAGGAGCTTGGCTGTTGTCATCACAATGTTGAAACAAAAAACAAACGCGAAATTATTCTGCACCCGATTTTCCATACATTAAATATTTTTTCTTTTATTCTTGTTATAACATTAATTTTAAACTATTTACTTGATAACCTTGCACTTAAAGATTTGATTTTAAATACTCTGCACCCTTGTATAACTTGTGCAATTTTTGCACTATCGGGTCTAATTCCAAATTGCGCCATTTCTATAGCTGTCACAATGATGTTAATCAAAGGACATATTTCATTCGGTATTGCAATGAGCGCATTGTTATCTAACAGCGGATTAGGGTTATTAGTTTTATTAAAAAACAACGATTTAAAAGATACTTTAAAAATTATATTAACTCTGTTTTTAATCAGCACACTATCAGGCATTATAATAGAATTTTTTCTGCATTTTAGCAAATGAAATTCATTACAGGTTTTGTACAGAAAATGAAAATACAGCCTGTCAGATTACAAAATATTTATAATTTAAAAAAATCCCCTTATTTTAAAGGCGACATTTCTGCAAAAACTCCTCAAGATAGCTTTGAGAAAACAACGTCCCCAATTAAAGGCAGAAATCAAGAACTTGAAAATTATTATGGGGTGCAAAATCTTGATGAAACCTCAAAAAATATTTTTGTAAAATTAGGTATTCTTGCATATACCAATCAAATATCGGATAGAATTTTAAGAGGCTGGAGTGAATCAGAATTTGATGAAAACTTTACAAAAGATGCGCAAATGTACTTTCAAGCAATAAAAGACGGTTTATCAAAGGAAGAAATAAATAATCTTTTTATAAAAACATACCCCACAGAAGACGAAGGAATGCAAAAAACCGAAGCAGGTAAAATTTTTGAGGTTAATGACAGCCTTTATTTAAAAATGAGCAATAAGTTTAAATTCAAGCTAAAAATCAGTAAAGACACATATATGAACCTTTTCCCGCCATTAAATTTTTATAGTCAGGGTAAATTTGGCGATTGCTATCTTTTAAGTGCAATAACGTCCATGTGGGATAGTCCTTTTTACAAGGCTTATGTTTTGAATTGTTTTGAAGAAACAGATGATAACAAAATAAGGGTGCACTTTCCAAACGGAAAAGCCTGTTTAATGACAGATTCAGAAGGTAATCTGCCTGATGAAAAGGCGCAATATCCAAGCTGTTACATACAAGGTTCAAACGGATACAAATTGCTTGAAGCATTATTTGAAGACGAAATAACACTTCAAAATAATGATATGATTGTAAATATAATTTTGCAAAGAACAACGGAAGCTATAATTAATAACAAAGAAACCGACAAAACAGAAGAAAAAATAGCACTTTCATTACTAAATTCAAAAGATAAAATGAACCCTGAATATGTTATTTCAAACATTGATTACGGCGTTGAAAAACTAATGGAAATTACACCTAAAGAAATGCGCAAGGCAAAACCATATTATGTTTATAAATTCAGCGACATACAAGAAAAATACAAAGATAACGAATTTATATGCACGATTAATCCTTCCTTATTCTATAGAAGCGAAGAAGGCAATGTAATGGACGCATACAGGGCATTTGGCTTATCCGGTATTAAAGGAAGTGCTATAGGCGAAATTACGGATAAATTAATTTTAACTCCCGATTTACTTGATATTATTACGCAAGCACAAGAAGGCTATGTATATACCGTTGCAATTAAAAAACAAGACGGAATTCCGACAGAAATGCCCATAAACAGCAAAAAAGGGTTATATGGCACACACGCCTACGCACTTCAAGTCAAAAAAGACGAAAACAATGAACCTATCTATGTTTTATGTAATCCTTTTAATTCTGCAAGGAGAATTAAATTAACGCGCGAAGAAATGCTGAAATACGTTAAAAGCATTGGGATTGCCCAGCAAAAAAGATGATTTTGCAATTTTTGTAATTATTTGATAAAATGATTACAGCTGTATTAGCTTATTTTATCGAATAATTGGGGAGTATTATGGTTGTAAATTTCTTATACAGAGATTTAGCTTATACGATATTTTCAAGGTTTGAAGAAACCATGAGGCTTTTTGTTGAAAATAAATTAAAAATTTTATATTCCGATTTTAAAGAAGGAATACCCGAAGAAATAATTAAATTTGCACAAAACAGAAAACTTGAACTTGATATAAATAATTGCAAGGATTTGCTCCAAGAAACAGATTTTACTCATTTAAAAGATATTGTACTTTTTAAAAAATCTTATAAAAAATTTTTTGAACACACAGATATTGAACAGCAAAAGTTCATGGATATTTATGAAGACTTGCGCGAATTAAGGTGCAAAATTTCACATACAAAACCGTTTAGCGTTATAAATCTTGAAAAATTAATTGAATTAATTGAAATTTTAATCCCTGAATTAGCACCATATAATAAAGAATTGGAAAAATATCTTGAAGATATCAAAACCTCACCCGAGAAAGTTGCCAGAATATCCGTTCCTGTGGGATATTCGGAAAATGATTATGACGATATACCGAACAATCTTCCTGTTGCAGATTATGAATATGAAGGCGGTTTTGTCGGCAGAAAAAGCGACATAGATAAAGTAAAAGATTTACTTTTGGGAAATATCCACAAAGTTATAACAATCACAGGCGCTGGCGGTGTGGGCAAAACTTCGCTAGCTATAAGGGTTTTAGATGAAATAAGAATTAAAAATAAAAATGCTTTTGACTACATTGTTTGGTTAAGCGCAAAAGATAAAAGGCTCTCTCCTTTTGGAATAGAAGAAATTAACCCGACTTTAAAAGACTACGAACAGCTTTTAGATGAAATTTTGGAAGTTACAGACTTTGAAAAAGAAACCAAAAACAAAACCGTTGAACAAAAAGAAGATGACGTCCGTATAATTTTAGAAACCGCTTCATCCGGCATTTTAATTGTTATAGATAACTTAGAAACAATATCGGATGAAAGAATAACTAATTTCATTTATGATTGCCCGAACAAAGCAAAATTTTTAATTACCAGCAGAAAAGGTCTGCGCGAAGTAAACAGAATTCATGACCTAAGAGAATTATCGGAAGATGAAGCAGTAAGGCTTTTTAGAATAATCAGTAAAGATAAAAATCTTCAATCATTGGTCAAGTTAAAAGATGACTTAATTAAAAATTACGTTAAAAAGGTATCTTGTTATCCTTTAGCTATTAAATGGCTTATTGGTCAAGCCGCACAAGGAAAACCCATTGCAAAAATAATTAATTCAATAAGTGACGATACCAGCGACATTACAAAATTCTGCTTTGAACAAGTGTATAACGAACTAAGCCCTAATGCGCAAAAAACGCTCTGTACAATCTGCTGTTTTGACGAACCGCCTTCTGACAGCATTCTTTGCTATTCTTCCGAATTAAATAATGATAATTTTGAAGATGCAATAACGGAGCTTGTTATGGTTTCGCTGGTAATACCTTCCCAAGAAGATAACGGCGACAATATAATTACAAAATATGATGTATTATCGCTTACGCGCGGGTTTGTCAACAATATTCTTGATAAAAATAAATCCTTAAGAAGAAAAGTGCAAGAAAGAATAAGAGATTTAAAACTGGTAAATGAAGAAGCGGTAAAATCTAAAAATCAGCTTGTGTATGACTTTTTTGATATGTCTGCGATTACGGATGAAGAAAAAGTTGCAACAATTCACATACGAAACGCAAAGAAAAATTATAAACTCGGACTTTATGAAAAGGCCAAAGAGCTATATAAAACAGCACGAAAAATTGCCCCTGAATACCCTGCTGTTTATATAGAATGGAGCATTATGGAATCTCAAGAAAGGCATTTTCATGAGGCTGAAAAATTAATTCAAGAAGCCGTAAAGCTAAATCCTGAAGACTATAGGGGCTGGTTCGTCTGGGGCAATATTAATCTTAAAAATGATAATATAGATTCTGCCCTTGAAAAATACGAAAAAGCCAGCTCTCTTAAAAATAACGATATGTTTATAATAAACCAGCTCGGATATTCAAAATGCAGGCAAGGTAAACACGAAGAAGCAGATAAACTGTATAATAAAGCATTAAATATTGCAATAAGCATTAAATCCAAAAAGCATGAAATCATGAGCAGGACAAGCCTTGCAGACAACCTGAGGCGCTGGTCAGAATATAAAATTGCAGATAAAGATTACGATATGGCGCAAGAAAAACTTTTCATGGCGCTAAACCATGCCAAAAAAGCACAGAAAATGGATAAAACAGACCCGCGAAACCAAATTCTTTTGTCAAAAATCAATCTTGAGCTTGCTTATCTTTATAAAAAAATCGGAAACCCCGAAGCCATTAAATATTTTAAAGACGCAATTATTAAAAACCCCATAAAAGACAAGGCCAAAAACTATACTATTAGAGCAATCAAAGAAATTGTAAATTATTTACAAAAAAATAATAATCTTGATGAGATTGATAAATACGTTCCTTATGAACTTTTTGATTTAATTAAACAAGATGTCAGATTGGGCGAAACTATTTCAAATCTTGAAGAAAAAATTAAAAACAAACCAAAAACATTGTTCGGAAAAATTATAAGATATAACATTAAAAAGATGTACTTCATTATAGCCAACGAAAATGAATATGAAGATACATATCTCGGCTTTTTTAACGATTTTAACGAGCTCGACAGAAGCAAAATCCGCTCTCTTCTGGGTAGAAAAGTCACCTTTACACCTACGGAACAAGATGAATATAAAAACGCTAAAGATATATCGTTGATAACATAGATTATCTCAAATCACCCCTTAAAAGCCGGATTTATGTTCAATTATAATGATTGTCTTCAAAACCGTCATTGTAATAATGATTTTAATAATTGCTGATGGGGTTTATTTGGGACATTTGAATTGTAATTAATTCGCCTGTGAAAGCCGACACGTTGAGGTTATAGCGATTTTTTACAAATTGACTCAAATGTAACGAAACTGCTCATTTTGTCCACTTTCTATCACGAAAAAATCCGGTATAAATCCGAGCAAATCGCTAAAACCTAAACGCACACTATATTATAGCGATGACACATTCAGGACAAAAAAGTCCCATTTGAAATACCAAATTTTCAAGTCGGAAGTAAGCCGGAAATGTTTAACACATTTGAATAGCAGTAAAATCAGTAACCAAAACACATTACATAACAATTGAAAATTACTCTAAAATATATCAATTTCAGTTAAGTTTTAGTTGTTTTTCTTTATAAATTCATAGAGTTTTTTAAAACTATCCAGAGCTTTTTCAAAAGTTATAACTTCTGAATCTTTCGCATAGCGCATTGAACTTACAAAATCGGAGTATTCTTTTTGATAAACTTTATCTTCTGTCAATTTATCAATAGTTATTTTTATAAATTCCAGCAAAGAGTAATCATTTTCAAAACCGCCACGACCTTTATCAGCTTCATATGATTTTTGCAAAAGTTCTATAAATTCTTTTGTGTGAAGTATATCTTCCAATGCTGCAACATCATGCAAATGGCGAATAATTGTGGGATCGTTCTCTTTTGTATGTAGAGGCTTAGTACGGTCTTTAATATACACTCGCCACATCAAAGCACTAAATTTATTTGCAATAACTTCTATGGGTTGGATACAATTAACTTTAATCGGTTCTTCATTGATGAATTTACCAATAAAAGAAGATATTACACACTCTGTACTCGGTAAAATTAGTTTTTCAAAAGTAAACTCAGTTTTATATTCGGTCTTAAATTAGAACCTTCATACAATTTTTCATATTCAATTTCAAAGCTGAAAAAATTATTTTCATTACCTTTCTTGGTTGATTCCGGAATAATGTGATAATCTTCCTTGTTATCAAGTTTTTCTAAAATAAAATTACAAAAAGTTTTCTTTTCAGCTCTTGTGAATGGTCTTTCTGTATTAACACGAAAATCAATGTCTTCGGAGAATCTTTGAATTTTATTATAAGCTTTAGATAAACAAGTCCCTCCGGAGAAAACTATTTTTAAATCAGGATAGTTAATCTTACTGATTTCAGATAAAACTTTAACGACATAATAATCTTTTTCAACAAACTGCGGAGCTATACCAAATTCTTGTGAATAGTCATTAACTATATTTATAATATTTTTCTTTGTTTCTGACGGTTTCATAAGTTATATAAACTCCGTTAAACCCGATTTTTCTCAAAATTGTGCCTTTTATTGCGATAACTTTTCCGCTTGGAACCTGTGTTGTCTTGCCTTCATTATACCACAGTTCATACCTGCTTGGCAGAACCTTAATATTAAGTTTTTTAGCCACAGCCTTGCCAATTTCAGCCAAATCAATCTGCGGAATAATTTTACCCGTTAACTTTGATTCTTTTGCTTTAACATATACTCCCTGCCCGACTTTCATAATCAAGTTTTTTGCTATAAGTTTACGGAGTGCTCGCATAACCTGATCTCTATCAGACAAATCCAAAAAATCAGGCAGCATAAATACGAAGTCCTTTGACTTCTTTATACGATATTGAATTCTTTTTTCTAAAATATCTGATATTGGCATAGTTTTTTCGCTTTTATATTTATAAAATACGACATTATATATTTATATTATACGACATATTAAAAAATTTTAAAGTGGTATAGATAAATATATCTAAAGAAAATTAACAATTATATTAAATCTACAAAATTAAAATTTATTATTTTACGAAATTAGAAAACCTTAAATCATCTAATACATAATTTATTAAACCAAGCTCTTGTTTTACCTTATAAAAATCTTTTCTGATTTTGCGTTTTAAGGATTTCTTTTCTTGTTCACTGAACTGTACCCGAAAAAGTGGACATGTATTTTATGGTATGTATTGAGAGATTGGAACTCTCGACCTGATTATTTAATTGTCATACACAATTTAACTCTGTATTAAAGTAATATCAAGTCTTTTGATTATGCATTTACCACTTTTGTATCACTCCAACACATATTTTTTCAAATAATTTCCTAAATCATATTTTCTTTTTAAAGAATCATAAGTCATTCTGCGGATTTTGCCTGTAACGGGATAATCAACAAATGCTCTATCGTGAAGTCCTGCTATTGCCCACAAAATTCCTACATAACCGTTTGCGGAAGGTGAATCATATGCATATTTATCATTTAGATATATTGCCGTCTTTAATCCTTCTTTGGGCGAAGGTGTCCATTCTGAAATCTTTTTTGCCCAATACATTCTCAAATACCCATGTATCGTTCCTTCTCTTATCAACTGTATTTGTGTCGCATTCCATAATGTATCGTGCGTTTTTGCTTTTTCTAATTCTTTAATAGAATAAATATATGGTCTGATATCGAATTTATGATTATTAAGTGACATTTTTGCCCAATTCGGAACACCGGAAAAATCTTTAAAAGAATTTGCGTACAAACAAAAATTATCAGCGAGTTCTTTTCTCACAACAAGTTCTTCTAAAAACACTTCTTTATTTATATCTTTTACACCTGATTTTATAACTTCAAGAGCGACTCTTTGACTTGATATAAAACCCAAATTTAAGTATTTAGATAAACCTGACAGCACATTTTTTGAAATATCATTTTTGTATTCAGCGTAATATGGCAATTTATTTTTAATAAAATCTTCTAAGACATAATCTGCTTCAACTTTTTCTGTTGTTAAATTATCAAATTCAGTTAAAAAGGGGTAAATGTTATAATAAATTTTTCTGCGCATTGTTGCGGCAGAGTATTCTTGTTTGTCTGAAACAAATCGTGCGGGGATTATATTATGCCCGTCAACTTCATATATTTTAAAATACGCATTTTTTAGATAATCTCTTTTTAAAATCGGGTTAAAATCCAGAATTATCAAAGCAGGTTTTAGGCTTTTAATAATTTCCGCCGGAGTTTTTTCAATAACTTCAAAATCTAAACCTATATTTTTAAATTGCTTTTCAGCTTGGGCAATTTGACTATCTATAAATTTTTGTTTTAGATTATATTCGTAATTGATTTTTGGATGAATTATTTTTAGAGGTAAATTTAATTCTTTGCTTTTTTGAAGAGCAAATTGCAGGGCAAAATTGTCTTTGACTCTGATTTCTCTTTCACACATGTAAATAATTTTACCATTTTTAATCGGTTTATTGTTGAACTCAAAAATCCTTGCGGGATTAATTATTTGCTCTATCTCAAAGTCCGTCGGAATATAATTTAAAAGGGTATTTTTAATGATTCTTGGCATTTAAAGATTTTAAGATACTTAATCAGAAAATACATTCGCTAACTGACATTTTTGAAATATTTATGTTATCTTATGAACGGAGGATATTTATATGAGCGATATTAAATTACAGGGACTTGATGCTGAGGGTAACGAAAAAGAATTTTCTATAAATGATTTTAAAGGACAAAAGGTTATTTTATATTTTTATCCGAAAGACAACACATCCGGCTGTACACAAGAAGCTTGTGATTTTAGGGATAATATTAGCCGTTTAACAAGTTATACAACAGTAATCGGCGTAAGCCCTGACAGTATAAAAAGCCATCAATCTTTTAAAGAAAAACAAAGTTTGAATTTTATTCTGCTATCTGACCCTGAGCATAAACTTGCAGAAAAATTTGAAGTTTGGAAAGAAAAATCAATGTATGGCAGAAAATATATGGGAATTGAACGCTCAACATTTATAATTGATAAAGACGGCAAAATTGAAAAAGAATGGCGAAAAGTAAAAGTTAAAGGTCATGTGGATGAAGTGATGGGATATTTAAGCGCTATTTAATACAGTTTTCTACATTAAGTAATTTTTGTTTGATTTCGCTGCCATAAGCATATCCGCCTAAATTATTATTTTTTGAAACAACTCTATGGCAAGGAATAATTATCATAATGGGATTTTTATTACATGCAGAACCGACTGCCCTTTGTGCATTTTTATTACCTGCTGCCGCAGCAATCTCAGAATAACTTTTTGTCTTACCATAAGGAATTTTTTGAAGTTCTTTCCATACCAATTGTTGAAAATCAGTTCCCGCAGGATTAATTTTTATATTAAAAATCGTTCTTTTCCCTAAAAAATATTCATCTAATTGGTTTTTCATATCTTTTATAAAATCAGTTTCAATATTTGATTTCTCACAATAATCAACTAACTTTAGCGAAACAAGTTCAACGTTTTCACAGATTATTTCTAATATACCGATAGGTGATTTATAATATGATTTTTCCATATTCAAATTTTACAACAAACTTCCGAGGGGCAAATATAATTGTTTTTTGACCTAACTTCCGACTAAATATGTCAAACTTGTATTCTTTTA
>JAFVFO010000047.1 GCA_017475485.1 Candidatus Gastranaerophilales bacterium
GCATACGCACACTTTTGCCTTCGCCGGCGTTCGCTAAGAACTTTGTTCTAAGCTCACTTGGCTCAGGTTCGCTCCTGAGGGCGCAAGCGCCCACGTCGCCTGAGTCCAGTTTCGCACTTCGCGCTTGCTCATCGCAACCGCGTGCGTGCTCCACATCCTTTTGCCCGAGCCTTCGTTCGGCAAGCAAAGCATTGCTAGCCTCACTCGGCTCGGGTTTCCATTCATTAATTCTCTTAAACATCTTTTTTCCTTTATACTTTGTATTCATTACTCTTTAATTCTTTCTATCCTTTAACTTAATAAATCTATTGCTTGTTGAATTTTTAGTGCACAAGTTTTGCAGTAATCGCATTCGATACCGCAGCGGGTTGCACATTTATCTCCGTTTTTTATGAAATAATTAATATCAGGCAAGTAAGGCATAATTGTTGAAAGAGCGGTGTTTTGGTTTAATCTGATTACCCCGTTTAGATGATTTAGTAAAATAAACAATGTATCATTAAAAAACGTATCTGCACTTACATTTTCAATTCCATTTTCAACAATGTTTAGATAATTTTTTAATGGTTGAGTAGTTTTATATATAGCCCTTGGCTCAATTTGGGCAAGATATTTAAAATTATTAATCCCGATTGCAGAGTAATATTCTAAATTCCATGGATAAATTAATGACGCTTTTGTAAATCTGTAAAAAGGAGTTATCTTATCTTGCGACTCCTTTATATTGCCACATTTATACACGCAAAAACTTTCATCACTTCCATGCGAAATTCTTGCAGGACATCCTTTTAAACATAGGTCATTAACCGTAACTTCTATTTTTCTATCGGGGAATAAGGTTCTAATGCTATTTAGCAGCTTAAAATTTTGATTTTCATCAATTGCCATATTGAACTTATACACATTAGGATAGTTTTCAACTAAATATCTGTATTGAGTAATGTTATGATATTCGGTATTTGTTGAAGCCGATAATTTAAAAGGATGATAAGCATTTATTAAATCAGCAACTTGAGTATTAGAGAATTTAACTTCATCAATACCAAGTTTTACTAAATAATCTAAAATATAATAAAAATCTTTTTCAAATGTTTTAAAGTCACGCTCTGAAAAACCTTTTGGGCTATTCATTAAATAACAAATTCTAAACCCTTTATCCATAGCATATTTTGCATATTTTGCAAAATCATCAAATGATTTAATTTCAGGGTTAGAGCCTCTTACAATATGAATAAAGCTATTGAATTTGTCATTCAAGGGTAAGGGAATATTGTTATATAATGTAACTATCTTAGATTTTTTAAGTGTCGCATTAATTCTTGATAGTTCGTCAATTATTTCATAATTAAATGGTAAGGGTACGGAGAACTCATAAGTTCCTGTTTGTTTTGGAATGATTTCAAGTTCATCACTTTGCGCAATTTCTTTATTGCAGCCGGAGAGTGCAAGTGAACTTGCTCCTAGGGTTAATAAACTTGTTTTTAATAAATCACGACGTTTCATTTTGTTTTTATTCCTTTAGCCTAATAAAAAATTCTCAGTGCGCTTAGCACACAATTCACAATAATTGCATTCAACACCGCACTTTACAGTGCACTCATGACCATGGGCTACAAAATGGCGAATGTCGGGAAGGTATTGTTGCAAGTCTGAAAGTTTGGAACTATTACTTGGAACTTGTGTTTGGTTTAACTTATCAAACATTTTGTTTATAAAATCACTTGTTAAAAAACCATTTGTTCCATTTTCAACGCAAGTTAAATATGTTTGCAGACTGGTAATATCATGAAAATTACTTCTCAAGTTGTTAATGCTACCATTAGAACTAATAAATTTAAAATTATTAATCCCAATTGACGAATAATATTCAAGATTCCAAGGGTATATAGCACCTGTTTTAAAGAAATAGTATAGAATTCCTTTTTCTAGTTTCATTTTTGTACATTCAAATTGAAAATAATCGTCTTCTGAAATATGCGAAATCCTTGCAGGGCAGCCTTTAATACAAAATTCATTAACCATTAATTCAAGTTTTTTATCAGGAAATGCTTTTCTTAATGATTTCAGAAATTTAAAATTTTGATTTTCATCATTAGATACATCTATAAGGTTAAAATTGGGGTAACCTAGAAATAAGTTATGATATTGTGATACGTTATGATATTCAAATGCTGTACTTGCAGATAGGTTAAATGTATTTGGTGCAAATTGATTAATTGCAGAAGCTACTTGAGTGTTAGCTACTTTAATATCGCGAACCCCAATTTTATATAGGTAATCGAGTAAGTATAAAAATTCATCTTTGAATGTTAGAAAATCTTTTTCAGAGAACGGTTTTGGCGAATTCATTAAGTAAGAAAATTTAAAACCATTTCCTATAGCGTATTTAACAAATTGAGCAAAATCATCATAGGTTTTTATAAAATCATTTTTAGCTCTATCAATTGAAATCCAATTATTAAAATCTTGGTTAGGTGCGTTATTGTAGAATGTTGTAACTTGGGATTTTTTGAGGGTAGAATTAAGCGCAATGATATCATCTATAGTTTTATAGTTGAAAGGCAGCGGAGTTGAGAATTCGTAGGTTGCAGTTTGTTTTGGGATGATTTCAAGTTCATCATTTTGCGCTACTTCTTTATTGCAGCCGGAGAGGGCAACGGCGCCGGTTGCGAGGAGGCTGGTTTTTAGAAAGTCGCGTCTTGAGATATTTTTTACATCATTCGTGATTGTTTCATAAACGTTTTCTTGCGCGGGCGCACAAGAAGCATTTGCATTTGTGTTATCCATTGATTATTTCTCTTTGGTATGTTTCTTTTATTTAATTGGTATGTGTAGTTTTTTGGTATGTTGTAGCCTTGTAATCTGCCTGGTTGGGGCTTGAAAATTTAAAAGTATAATAAATCTCTATAGCCCGTAAGCAGTGTTGATTTTGAGCTTTTTCACTTAACATTTTTAGTAAAATGTTAAGTGGCTTAAAACCCTTGTACCTCAAGCATTTCAAAAAAATTTTTAAAAAATTTATAAAAAAATACAACTTTTTATGTATTGATGTTTTGAAGTTGAAACAAAGTGTGGTATTATATTTATGTAGGATTGTAAATCTTCCTACTTAACATTTTACTAATTTTGTTAAGTGGCTTTAAACTCTGCATTCAAATAATAATGCGGATTTGAACCGATTTTTAAAAAAAATTATTGTTACAATATAAAATTATTGTAACTGCAATAAATTTGTTCTTGTTCAATTCCGATATAGCGCAATGTTATTTCCATGGAAGAATGATTAAACATTTTTTGCAGCATTGCAATATTGTTGTAACGCTGGTAATGATGATATCCAAAGGTTTTGCGCATAGTGTGAGTGCCGACGCATTCCTCAATTCCGGCCTTTTTACAGGCCTTTTTTATGATGTTATAAGCCGTAATTCTATCCAGCCTGTGCTTTCTGCAAGAAGCAAACAAAGGCTCGCCTACTTTTTTATCTTTTGTATATTCTTCGATTAAGGCTTTTAACTTGTAATTAATTGGGAATTTTTTATATTTGCCCGTCTTTTTCTCAACAAGTTCAATATAATTTTTCCCTTTTACATCTCCGACATTAAGCGCAAGCATATCGCAAATACGAAGCCCTGAGTTAATTCCAAGAGTAAACAAAAAGTAATCTCTAAAGCTCGAGCGCCTTAAAATCCTTCTAACTTTTTCTAAGTCTGAAATTTTTCTGATTGGTTCTACAGTTGTCATATTTTATCCTTTCTTTTTTAGTACGTAAAATACAAGGATAAAAAATCCCCTTGATTGATAAAGTCAAGGGGATAATATTTTATTTATTTCAGCTTACGCTTTATTTTCAATAACGGCCTGAGCAGCAGCTAAACGTGCTTGAGGAACACGATAAGGTGAACATGATACATAATTCAAGCCAATTTTGTGTGCAAATTTAACTGAATCGGGATCACCGCCATGTTCTCCGCAGATACCGCCTTTTAGTGTCGGATTAACAGCTTTACCTTCTTTGAATGATAAATCAATTAATCTGCCGACACCTTCTTTATCTAATGTTACAAATGGGTTGTAAGGTAAAATCTTTTGTTCAACATAGTTCTTCAAGAATTTACCTTCGGCGTCATCTCTTGAATAACCAAATGTCATTTGGGTTAAGTCATTTGTACCATAAGAGAAGAATTCAGCTCTTCTTCCGATTTCACCGGCAGTTAATGCTGCGCGAGGAATTTCAATCATAGTACCGAATTTATATTCAAGTTTAATACCTTTTTCTTGCATAACTTGTTCCGCTACCTTAACTAAAACATCTTCTGCGGCCTTAAGCTCATTAACATGACCTATTAAAGGTATCATAACCCAAGGTTTAACATTAACACCTGACGCTTTAACATCACATGCAGCTTCAAAGATTGCTCTGACTTGCATTTCATTGATTTCAGGATAAGTTAAACCTAATCTGCAACCGCGAATCCCCATAATTGGGTTAGATTCCGACAAGTTTTCAACTATTTCAAGCAGTTTCTCATCTTCTTTATAGTCTTCTTTTAGCGCTTTTTTAGTTGCAACACGCGCTATTAATTCTTCTTTAGAAGGTAAGAATTCGTGTAACGGCGGATCTAAAAGACGAATTGTTAAAGGTCTTTCGCCAATTCCTTTGAACATTGCATAGAAATCTTGATATTGCATTGGCAATAATTTGTCTAATTCCTCTTTTCTCGCTTATTTAGTACCTGCAATAATCTTTTTTTGAACCCAAGGAAGTCTGTCAGGATCCATGAACATGTGTTCTGTTCTGCATAGACCAACACCTTCTGCACCGAATTTTAAAGCATTTTCAATATCTTTTGGAGTATCAGCGTTTGCTTCAACGGTTAGGGTTTTAATTTCATTAACCCATTTAAAGAAGGTTTCAAAATCAGAATCAACGCCTGCTTCAACAAGTTCAATAGCACCTTCCATAACTTCACCTGTTCCGCCGTCCAGCGAAATTACATCATCTTTATGGAATACGGTTCCATCTGAACATGTGATTGTTTCGTTATTTAAGTCAATTTTTAAATCTTCGCAACCGCTTACACATGGTTTACCCATACCCTTTGCTACAACTGCAGCGTGAGATGTTGCACCGCCTCTTAGGGTTAAAACACCTTGAGATACTGCCATACCATGGATATCATCAGGGCAAGTTTCAATTCTGACTAAAATAACTTTTTCACCTGCTTCACCTCTGCGTGCAGCTTCTTCCGTATCAAATACAATTTTACCTACTGCAGCACCCGGAGAAGCATTAACACCTTTTGAAACCTTATGAGCATATTTAACAGCCGCAGGGTTAAAGCAAGGAAGTAATACTTGATATACGCTATAGGGGTCAACCTGCATAATAGCCTGTTCTTTTGTGATAATACCTTCATTATACATATCAACAGCTATTTTTATTGCAGCTTTTGCGGTTCTTTTACCGTTTCTTGTTTGTAAAATCCACAATTTACCGCGTTCAACAGTGAATTCCATATCTTGAACATCGTGATAACCGCGTTCTAATTGTTTTGCGATATTAACATATTGTTCATAGATTTCAGGCATATCTGTTTCTAATTCGGCAATTTGTTTTGGTGTTCTGATACCTGCAACAACGTCTTCACCTTGCGCATTTACCAGATATTCACCGTAGAATTTATTTTCACCTGTCGCAGGGTTTCTTGTAAATGAAACGCCTGTAGCGCAATCATTACCCATATTTCCAAATACCATTGTTTGAACATTAACAGCAGTACCATAGTTATGGTCAATTTTATTCATTGTTCTATATGCAACGGCACGAGGAATATTCCAAGAACGGAAAACTGCTTCAATTGCTTCTTGTAATTGTACATAAGGATCTTGCGGGAAGTCTTTGCCTGTAACTTCTTTAATTGTTCTTTTATAAATAGGAATTAGAGATTTCCAGCCTTCAGCACTTATTTCAGTATCTTCTTTAACGCCTTCACGTTCTTTTACTTTTTCAACTTCTGATTCAAAATATTTTTGTCTGTCCATATCCCAAGCAACGGAACCAAACATTGTTAAAAATCTTCTGTAGCTATCATAGCAGAAGCGAGGGTTATTTGTTAATTTAACCATTGCTTCAACTGTTTCATCATTCAAACCAAGGTTCAAAATTGTTTCCATCATACCCGGCATTGAAACTCTTGCACCTGAACGAACAGAAACCAACAGGGGATTTTGAGTATCGCCAAATTTTTTGCCTGCTTTTGCTTCCACATCTTTTAAGGCTTCTCTGACTTCATCCATTAAGCCTTCAGGCATTTTATTACCTGCGTTGATATATTCCATACAAACTTCTGTTGTAATGGTTAACCCGGGGGGTACTGGCAAATCTAAATTAGTCATTTCTGCTAAATTAGCACCTTTACCGCCAAGGAGATTTCTCATGTTTGCATTGCCTTCTCTAAAAAGCCATACACGTTTTTGTGCTGTTGCTTGCATATTGTCCTCCAAATTTCTATTGTTTAATATACTTTAGTAAAATTTTAGCAAGAACATGAATTTAAAACAAATAAAATCAAAATTTTATTTCATAATGCGTGTTTTTTCCTTTGCCAATCCTTTTCAAAATTTTTTTATCTATTAAATCATTTATATCTAAAGTTGCACTATCTTGTGAACATCCGCATATTTTTGCCCATTTTACGGATGTCAGATTACCTTCAAAATCATCTAAGTATCGGCTTAAAACTTTTTTCTGTCTTTCGCTGAATGTAATATCTATGTGTTTGCGCCAAAATTCCGCTCTTTTGATAACGTCTTTCAAAATTTCATCACTTGATTTTATTGCTTGTAAAAGATTTTCCAAAAACCATGCCAGCCCAGTAAACGTTCTTTTGTTATTGGTTTATTATGGTTTTTTGCCGCATCAAGCATCATTTCAACAATTCCGTCAATACTTCTTGTTGATTGAGCTTGTTGCACTTCACTTATACCTAATTTCCTTGCAATTGAAGAACATACGGATTTTCTGTTTAGAAGTTCCCCTTCTATTTCGGATGTTTTTACAATATCTTCCGTCAGTATTTTTAAATTTGCACTATTTTGCACTTCAAAGCCAAATACTTGCATTTTTCCAAGCAAATAACCTTGCGCTTTTTTGATATCAAATAATAATTTTTCAAGTTTTTCTCCGCGCCAGCAAAAGTTGTGCCAATCAGGATTTTGGTATATATAAGTCATTTCTTTCTCCGAAGATTTTTCGTATAATTTAGCATTTTTCTGCGAAAATTTCAAGATTATCTCCGTAAAAAATGCGGAGATTTTTTAATTAATCTCCGCATGGTTTTGCAAAAAATTATTTTTTAGATATTTGAAGTTTTTCTTAAAACCTTTTGCAATGTTTCCAAAAGCTCAAGTCTAGCCTGTTCGTCAAGTTCTACAAGCGGTCTTCTTACTTGATTTTCAATTATTCCTAATTTGGATAACAATGCTTTAATAGGCGTAGGATTTGGCGCCATAAATATCTTTTTAAATAAAGGGTATAAGATTTTATGCATGTTGCAGGCCGCAACAACAGAACCTGTTTTATAATTTCTTATCATTGACTTAATCTGGCTGCCGATTACATGAGATGCAACCGAAACAACACCATGTGCGCCAATTGACATCATCGGCAAAGTCAAACTGTCATCACCGGAATATATAACAAAATCATCAGGACATAACATTTTGATTTCAGAAATCAAATCTAAATTAGAATTAGATTGTTTCACACCAACTATATTTGAATATTCTTTTGCTAAAAACGCAATTGTACTTGGCGCCATGTCAATACCTGTTCTGCCTTGAATGTTATATAAAATGATAGGCAAATCCACACTTTTTGCAATTGCGCCGAAGTGTTCTATTAAACCTTGTTGCGAAGGCTTATTATAGTATGGTACTACAGATAAAATGGCGTCTGCACCGAGTTCCTGAGCTTTTTTGGAAGACATAACCGCAGTATCTGTTGAATTTGAACCAGCACCCATAATTACTTTGCACTGACCCGAAACGGTTGATTTCACACAATATAAAATTTCATGTTCTTCTTCATGGGTTAAAGTAGGACACTCGCCTGTTGTTCCCGCAACCACAACAGCGTCAGACTTCTGTTCTATAAGATGACGCGAAACACTTTCTAAGGAAGCATAATCAACTTCTTTCTTAGCGTTAAAGGGCGTCACCATTGCGGTAATAACTTCACCTGCATCATATCTCAAATTAGTCATTATTATCTCCTTACCACAAATTCATTTTTATTACGCTTTGAGCTATTCTGACCGTATTCAATGCTGCGCCGATTCTTAAATTATCGGCAACACAGAAGAAATCTAGGCCGTTATCAAAAGCAATTGAATTGCGAATTCTGCCAACATATACAGGGTTTTTTCCGGCAGCGTCTTTTGGTGTAGGATAGATGAAATTATTTGTATCATCTACAACTTCAACACCCCAAGCAGTTTTTAAAACTTCACGCGCCTCTTTAGAATCAACTTTATTTTCAAATTCAACCGTTACGGCTTCGGAGTGTCCTATATAAACGGGTACCCTTACGGCAGTACAAGAAATTTTAACACTTTCATCAAAATGAAGAATTTTTCTTGTTTCATTTGTAACTTTCATTTCTTCTTTTGTATAACCGTTTTCACAGAATACATCTATTTGAGGAATAACATTGAAGCCTATTTCGTACTTGAATGCGCTTGGTTCATAAGGCATTCCGATTAAATTCGTTTTTACGTTATCCGTTAATTCATTAATTGCCTTTAAACCTGCCCCTGATACAGCTTGATAAGTCGAAACTATCATTCTTTTAACTTTGTATTTTTCATCAAGTGCCTTTAAGGGAAGCATTAATTGCGAAGTAGAACAATTAGGATTTGCAATAATTCCTTTATGATTTTTCAAATCCTCATCATTAACACCTGCAATAACCAAAGGAACATCTTTATCCATTCTGAAAGCAGAGGAATTATCTATGAATACGCAGCCTTTTGAAGCTGCAACAGGTGCAAAACGTTTGCTTGTTTCACCGCCTGCGGAAGCTAAAACTATATTAACTCCGTCAAATGCTTCATCCGTAGCTTCAACAACGGTATGTTTTTCACCTTTAAATTCAATACTGCTTCCCGCCGAACGGCTTGAAGCCAAGAATTTAATTGAGTTATACTCAACTTTATTTTCAACCAATATATTTAAAATCTCTCTGCCGACAACACCTGTTGCACCTAAGACTGCAATATTAGGCTTATTTTTTATATCACTCATAGAATATTCTCCAATCCATAAATAAATGTATTATTCTTAAATAAATGCTTAACAGCTAAAATTACTCCTGACATGTAACATTCACGATTAATTGTATCATGATGAATTTTTAAGGTTTGACCGTCTGCACCGAAAATCACTTCTTGCGAAGCAACAAAACCCGGCATTCTGACCGAATGTATTTGGATATTTCCCTTATTATTTTCTTTAAATTCACCGCCTCTTGAACCTATAATAGTTTCGGTTTCAATGCAATTACCCGTTTTAAAATTGTCATTATTTTCAATCATAAGCTGGGCTGTTTTAATTGCAGTGCCCGAAGGAGCGTCTTTCTTTTGATTATGGTGAAATTCAATAATTTCGGCATTATCAAAATATTTGCTTGCTTCTTTTGCAAATTTCATCATCAAAATTGCACCTATAGAAAAATTAGGAGCTATTAAAATACCCGTATTTTGTTTTTTTGAAATTTTTTCTATTTCTTCAATCTGCTCTTTTTTTAGGCCTGTTGTACCGATTACAGACTTAACTTTTAAATCCATATATATTTTAATATTTTCAAAAACCACGCTCGGCTGGGTAAAATCAACTATGATATCAGGGTTTGATTCTTTTAGTGCTTCTTTAATATCATCTTTAATTACAACATTAGGTGTAATTTCTTTACCCACATAAAATTTATCAACAGCACAAACAAGTGCAAGCTCTTTATCGGCCAAAACCTCAGATACAACCTGCTGTCCCATTTTTCCTGCTGCGCCGACTACTCCAACTTTAATCAAATTACCTCCAGAGTTTATATAGATTTGCTTTGTAAGTATAACATGCTAAAACCAAAAATAAAATAAAGTATTGTAACAAAATAACCCCGAAAAGCTATTCTCGGGGTTATTTTTTAATTGTTCATTAAATTATCTTAAAGAAAGTTCTCTTTCTGTTCTGATAATTTCACGATTTAAAGAATTTCTGTGAGAAATAGAACCGACAATTGCCATAACAGTTGCAGCCATTTCAACTTCTGAAGATAATTTATTAACCGCAGAACCTACGCCAACCGCAGAAGCCCCGGAAGCAAATGCCAAAGGAGCGGTTTGAGCCGTTATGCCCGAAGCAGACATAATAGGTAATGCTGTGTGTTTCATTAATTCTAAAGTATTTGCAATTGTAGCTTCCGCATAGCTTACAAGATGTGCGGAAGGATTAGATGATTCGGTATCTTTCTTTAAACCTTCAGTTTGAATTAAATCCACACCTAAAATTTCCAATTTTCTTGCAAGTCCAATTTGTTCGGAAATTTCAATATTTCCGGGGATTGTAACGCATGTAAATACATCATAATTATTTAAAAGACCCATAGTTTCTAAAACTATGTCATACACTTCTTCTGATGTAAAACTTCTGCCTTCTTTATATAAAGCGTCAAAATTGCCGATTTCAATTGCATCTGCACCCCATTTTGCAGCTTCCAGCAATTCAAAAGGATGTATAGACGAAACAAAAACAGGTAATTTTGTATTTTTACGAGCAGTTTTATATACGTTAATATCCGCAGAAATATCAACTGCTGAAGCATGCCCCATTTGTGCAGCCTTACAAACTTGAGCGACATTTTTTAAATCATAATTATTAATACCTGCAATAATTTTTACTGCGCGGCGTTCTCTTAAATGTTTTTTAAAAACTTCAATTCCCATTTTTCTTTCCTTTTTTTGAGTACACTTGAATTTTATCACAACTAATTATTATGTGCAATGTAGCTTAGCCTACAGCATGCTAACATTTTTTCATAAATGACGGGAGCATAATTCCATGATTAATTATTTTAAAACCAAACTATCTATATTTTTGCTATTAATGTTTTTTTTATTTAATTCAAGTTTTGCATTTGAATATTCGTCCTCGGAAGAAAAGAATTTTATTAATGTATATGAGCACACCCTGCCTTCAATTGTTTCTATTGAAGCAGATATAGACAGAGGCACATCAGGCGGTACGGGTTGCATTATTTCTAAAGACGGAATTATTTTAACAAGTTCACATGTTATCGAAAATGCTAAAAATATTAAAGTTACAACACATTCCGGCAAAAATTACAATGCAAAAGTTCTTGCAATTTTAAAAAATAAAAATGATTTAGCATTAATAAAAATTGATACAAAAGAAAGTTTGCAATTGTCCAAGTTCGGGGATTCCAACGATATTAAAGTAGGGCAAAGAGTTCTGACTATAGGCTGTCCTTTTGGGTTTAACAACACTTTAACAACGGGAATAATCTCAAGAATAGACAAAGAACGAAACAAAATACAAACTGACGCCGCAATAAATCCGGGGTGCTCGGGCGGGCCTTTGTTGAATTTAAAAGGCGAAATAATAGGAATTAATCAATCTATTTATAATCCTGACAATAACCGCTCTAATATCGGCATAGGGTTTGCCCTGCCCTCAAATTATGTTACGGATTTTATTCAAAGAGCAAATAAAAAAATCGCAAAATCGAATTAAAATGAGTTAATATTTGATAACATAGGCTTGATTTTTTAAATTTATTCTATATTATTAAAGTAATTAAACATTATGAAAGGATGTAGAAATGTCAGTATATTGCGAAATCTGCGGTAAAGGTTCATTAAAAGCAGCTAAGATTTCGTTCTCTCATAAACAAAATGTGCACAGACAACTTCCCAACCTACAATCAGTTAAGGTTAAATTGCCTAACGGAAGTGTTAAAAAAATGAATGTTTGCACATCTTGCATTAGAGCAGGTAAATTTGAGAAAGCGTAAATTTTTAAAAGATAGAAGACATTAAGAGCGGTTAGACTGTTTGTTATCCGCTCTTTTATGTAATTCAGGCTTGGAGTTTTTGTTTGAAAATAGGGTTTTATTTAGGGGATATTAAAAAACCTCAATCTCTTGGGGAATTAACGTTTGAACTTTCCGTTGTAAACGAAATACTTTCGCGCGATTCCGACCATGAATTTGTGTTTTATTATTTTGGCAAAAAGAACATTTTCAAAAACAAAGAAAATGCTGTTTTTAAATCTATAAAATATTACAAAAAGCCCGAAATTTCATTTTCTCCGCTTAATTTTAAAACAAGAAAAATCCCCTTCTATCCGCTTAATTATCGTCTTAAAAAAGATAATGTTGATACCGTATTTTTCCTTACGCCCTATTTATATGAACACATTGAAATCCCTTATTTTACAATAATCAGAGATGTGGCACACAGGGTATTACCGTTATTTCCGGAATTTAGCTCTAATTTTATTTTTGAAAAAGCCGAAAAAAGGCTTAACTCCTTCTTGACGGGTGCTTCTAAAATTATAACGGCAAATGAGCTTGCAAAAAACGATATCAAAACTCTTTATGATGTTATTGAAGAAAATATTATTTCAATACCGCTTCCATACCCTTTGTGGATTGAACATACAAAGTTTGATGATGATATTTTGTCAAAACACAATTTATCAAAAAATAGTTTTATCCTGTATCCTGCGCAATATTGGGCTCATAAAAACCATATAAGGCTTATTTTAGCCGCTCAAATTATGAAAGAGCAAAATTTTAACTTAAAAGTTGTGTTTACAGGCATGGATAGAGGCAATAAAAAATATCTTCTAAATAAAGTAAAAGAACTTGATTTAGAAGATGATGTACTGTTTCTTGATTATATCGAAGAAACCGAGCTTGCTTCATTATATAAAAACGCTTATGCGCTTGTGTATCCTTCATTAGCCGGTATAGACAGTATTTGTGCACTTGAAGCAATGTATTTTAACTGCCCTGTGTTAATCTCGAACAATGCAGGATATAATATGCAGCTGCATTCCAGTGCATTATATTTTAACCCGCTTGATGAAAATGATATAATTGAAAAAATTATGATGTTATCTGACCTTGCAATTAAGGATGATTTAATTGCAAAAGGTCAATCTTTAATAAAAAACAGTACATGCTCAAAATATGTAGATAAATTATCCAACATTGGGGATGATTTTTATTTAATGCGTCAATGCTGGGCGCATTGGGGAGAATAACAGCAAAATATGACGATATTTGTGATAGTATTAGTAATTTTAGCGGTTCTATCAGCCATAATTGCTCTTTGGCTTTTTATAAAACTAAATGCAGAATATAAAACAAAAACGCAATATTCCATAAACGAAGTTTTACAAGCACATTCTTTTGAAGCAGATTCTCTGTATTTCGTTTCAAAAAAACTTATAATCGCCTTAAATAAGCAATTTAACAAAGTGGCAATAATTGAAAATTATAACCCGGATACACCTGATATTTATAATTACGCAGAAATTAAGGCGGCATCAGTTACAGGTATAGAAAATTCAGGCTTTAATATCAGGCTGAATTACAGAATACAAGGCATTATAAATACATTATACATCACCTCGTTTACCAAAGAAGCAAAGGAATTTTTCCATAATTTTTATAAAAAAATATTATTCAAAAAATTGGAAGCCAAGTTTCCGGGGTTTAAGTTTAATTATTATGCCGCAAGCGATTGGGAATGCAGTTATATATGGGCATATGACAGTATTAAATGCGCATTTGCATATTTAATTAATGATGATAAACAAACACATCATATAATTAATTTAAGAAAAGAATTTTTTACAATAGATACGCATTATAATTATTTAGAGCTTCCTATCATGAATGAAGCGCGCCAGCTTTTGATATATGAAAAATATTTTTTATATGATTTGTTTTTAAATCTTTATGAAATTATAAGGCAGCACATTACCCCCGCCCTTAAAGATAAAATATTTTACGATAGTTACAGTAATATAATTTATCTTTCAAACGGTGCAAACAGCATTCAATCCATTCTTATAGATAAAATTGAAGATGTATTTTACAGAGATAACAGGCTTTCATTTACTCTAATTAACAACAAAAAGGTCATTAATTATCTTGCCGATAAAGAATTAATCGAAGAATTTGAAAAATTTGTTATAGGCTATAATTTAAGAAAAATAGCAAACAGCTTTGATTATACAACCGATAAATTAATTAATGTCAACACAAATACAAAATTTATTATTGATACAACAAGGGATAGGGTTGTATATTGCGCTAATTTGAATAAGTTTTACGGCTTTAGCTATATGACAATTGCCTTTACAAGTTTAGAAAGCGCGGAAGTCTTTAAAACCTCATCAGCCAATTATGTAAGAATTAAAACAAAAGATGACGAAACGCTTGATGTGACCTGCACAAAATATGAAGTAGCAGAATATATTAAAGCACAAGTAGATATCATTGCAGATGAATTTTCATCCTAGCAAGCAAGTTTAATGTATTCGGCATTAAATTTGTAACAAATACTTAACATATTTCAAAAAAAATATCAATTTTATAACAAAAATGCACTTTTTATATATACGTTATATATCGAGGTGTATTAATGCAGTTATCTTTTAGCAATGTCAAAAATGCTTTCTTCCAAGAAATGAAGAGGAACAACGAAATAGACGGAAACACAAATGTTTCCAGATTAAACATTTTTGATTATGCTGATAAATTTGAAGACTATCTTGAAACACATTATTCAGAAAAAGATTTAAAAGATAATTTTTCATTATTTAAAAATTTTTCAAACCTAAATATAAATAATTCAAAATCAGGCACAAAAGTAGAAAGCAATTCCAAAGAAGATAATTTCATTGTTGACTATTTAAACGAACTTCTTGAAGATGACAGCTTTAAATCCATGCTGGATGAAAACGGCGATAATGAAATTGATACAGACGAATTGAGCGGATATTTCAACGCAATTTCTTCGCTTGACAATGAAACAAACGATATTTCAAGTTATGATATGTCAAACGGCCTATCCAAACTAAAAAATGGCGAACTGGATATTGATGTTACAAGAACCGAAGAAGCCGAAGATACACCCGACAAAGGCACTGCAGATAAAGCTCAAAGCGCAGGCAGCTGCGGCGGTGCAGGCGGAGCAGCAGGTGCGGGCGGAGCAGCAGGTGCGGGCGGCGCAAGCAGTGCAGGGCAAGGCACAAAAGCGGCTAATATCAACGAAGGCGATTTATCGGCTATGTCTTTAGAAAACTTAGAAGGCAAGCTAAGCGAATATCAAGGCAAAGAACATGAATCTCAAGAAGCAATGAAACAATTAGGAAGCGGTGAAAACAGCACCGTTCAACCTAAAAAAGAAGCAATGGAAGCTGCTAAAGAAGATTATTTAGAAGCATTAGAAAATACAAAAGAATATAAAAAAGATGATGAAGAATTATCTTATCAGGAACAGATAGCCGATTGCATTTCTCAAATTGATGAACAAAATCAAAATATAGAAGAATATACAACACAGCAAGCAGAAGCGAGTGAACAAGTATCTTCCATAACTCAGGAAATTTCAAGCCTCAATTCCGAAATCCAAGGTCTTCAATCAGCTTTAGC
>JAFVFO010000048.1 GCA_017475485.1 Candidatus Gastranaerophilales bacterium
GAGCCCTCAGGAGCAATCCAAATAGTGCCGCAGGGCGGTGTGTTGAACACCGACCGAGGTACACATATCAGGCGACGTGGGCAGAGCGAAGCGAGCCCTCAGGAGCAATCCAAATAGTGCCGCAGGGCGGTGTGTTGAACACCGACCGAGGTACACATATCAGGCGACGTGGGCAGAGCGAAGCGAGCCCTCAGGAGCAATCCAAATAGTGCCGCAAACTAAATAGTATAACAGGAAGCAAATAGGAAACAAAAATGGCTTTAACATTTCAAGAATTAATACTAAATTTATCAAAATATTGGTCTGATAACAATTGTGTTATACAACAGCCTTATGATATAGAAAAAGGCGCAAGCACAATGAATCCCGCAACTTTTTTAAGAGCATTAGGGCCTGAGCCTTTTAATACGGCAATGGTTGAACCTTGCAGAAGACCGACTGACGCAAGATACGGAGAAAACCCAAACAGATTGGGCCATTATTTTCAATATCAAGTCATTTTAAAACCTTCGCCCGATAATGCACAAGATTTATACCTAAATTCTTTATCGGCAATGGGTATCGACTTAGATAAACATGACGTACGTTTTGTTGAAGATAACTGGGAATCACCAACATTAGGCGCAGCCGGTGTTGGCTGGGAAGTATGGCTTGACGGTATGGAAATTACTCAATTCACATACTTTCAACAGGTTGGCGGCTTGGAAGTAAAGCCCGTTGTACTTGAAATAACGTACGGACTTGAGCGTATAGCAATGTATTTACAAAACAAAGACAGCGTTTTTGATATAGACTGGAACGAAAACCTTAAATACGGCGATATTTACCTTCAAAATGAAATAGAACAATCAAAGTACAATTTTGAATATTCGGATCCCGAAAAACTGTTTAAATTATTTGATTTAGCTTCAAGCGAAGCAAATAATTGTATGGATAAAGAAATTGTACTGCCTGCTTATGATTGGATTTTAAAATGTTCTCACACCTTTAATTTGCTTGATGCAAGAGGTGTAATAAGCAAGGACGAACGCGTGAACTATATAAACCGCGTAAGAACACTTGCGGCAAGAGTAGCAAAATTATATGTAGAACAAAGAAAAAAATTAGGTTTCCCACTGATAAAGAAATAGCTTAATAGGAAATACAGGCATGAGCATTAATAACGATGATGAATTAAACATTCATCTTGAAGAAAAAGCAGAGCTTAGCGGTTTATCAAAGTTTGTAAAAAAAATGTTTACCTTAAAAAACCCTGATAACATGCTTAAACAGGCTCAAGACGCAGGTTTAAAAAAGACCTTGAACGCATTTGACCTGATTATTTTAGGGGTTGGTGCGATTATCGGAAGCGGGATTTTTACCGTTGTAGGCATAGCGGCAGCAGGTTCTCAAGAAGCCGCAGGCGCGGGTTCAGGCCTTGTTTTTTCTGTTTTATTAGCTTCTTTAGCTTGTATATTTTCAGCACTTTGTTATAGCGAATTTGCTTCAATGATACCTGTTGCAGGCAGTGCATACCTATATACTTACGCAACAATGGGCGAATTTATGGCTTGGATGATAGGCTGGATATTGATTTTAGAATATATAGTTGCATATATTGCCGTAGTCAGCGCATGGAGCGGGTATTTTATGCACTTTTTAAAAGGCTTTTCTAATTTTTTACCTGATTTTATCGTAAATCCGCCTGCATATTTAATCCACGATTACACGACTGCCGTAAGGGAAATTACTTCAAAAGGGCTAAATCCCGATGATGTCATTCCGCATATATTCGGAATACCGATTTCGCTTGATTTACCCGCAATTATAATAACTTTATTTATAATAGCAATTTTAATAAAAGGTATAAAAGAATCTACAAAAATGACCGGCGCACTTGTAATTGTAAAACTGGGCGTTATTGCATTATTTATAATTACGGGATTATTTTATGTAAAACCTGAAAATTGGAGTGCCAACTGGGTTACGCCTTTTGTTCCGACGGGCATTAGCGGAATTTTAATGGGCGCTTTTATAATGTTTTTTGCATACATTGGTTTTGACGCAATTGCAACGGCGGCAGAAGAAACAAAAAATCCGCAAAAAAACCTTCCGATTGGTATTATCGGCTCTTTACTGGTATGTACAATAACCTATGTGCTTGTAGCCTTAGTTTTAACAGGTGTTGCCCCGATTGATAAAATTGATATAACAGCACCAATAGCTTCAGCCATGTCTATGGTAGGGCAAAATTGGGTTGCCGGCTTAATTTCAATTGGCGCACTAACGGGAATTACATCCGTATTACTTGTTATGATGTTAGCAGGCACAAGAATTCTGTATGCAATGAGCAGAGATAATTTCCTTCCGAAGATTTTACAAAAAGTTCATCCGAAATATAAAACTCCGCACATATTAACAATTTTCGTCGGAATAATTTGCATTTTAGGAACTTTAAGCCTTAACATTTCAGTAGCCGCAGAATTATGCAACTTTGGAACTTTTACATCATTTATAATAGTTTGCGTTGCGGTAATTATTTTAAGAAAAATTGACCCTGAAAGACATAGACCCTTTAAAGTACCGTTCTCACCTTATCTTCCTGCAATGGGAATTATTTGTTGCGGCGGTTTAATGTTATATTCAACAAAATTTTTAAAAACATCCACAACCCTTTTTCCTATCTGGATTGTCATGGGTATAGTTTTATACTTTATATACAGTTATCCGCAAAAAAGAAAACTGGAAGGTGAAAGTGAAAAAGATGTTTAAAAAAATAACTTCAAACCTTTTAACAAGAAAAACCGCAAACGAACTTTTAGAAAGGGCGCGTTCAGGCTCATTAAAAAAGACACTTAACGCTTTTGACCTTTTTGTTATCGGTATAGGCGCAGTTGTCGGAACAGGAATTTTAACCATTATAGGAACAGCTATACAAGGCGGGCCTGAATCAATTGGCGCAGGGCCCGCAATCGTTGTATCCATGGTATTAGCAGCAATTGCCTGTGTATTTTCCGCATTATGCTATTCGGAAATTGCCTCAGTTATACCCGTTTCAGGAAGTGTATATACCTATACTTATGCAACATTGGGTGAATTTTCCGCATTGCTTGTAGGCTGGGTTTTAATGCTGAATTACGTTATAGGAAATATTACCGTTTCAAACGCATGGTGCGGATATTTAACCCAGCTTTTGAAGGGTTTTTCAAAATATCTCCCTGATTTTATAATAAATTTTCCATTATGGCTAAGGTCGGATGTACGCTCAATATACAATATGTGTTCAAAATACGGGCTTGATGTACATGACAAAATGCCTTTCATACTGGATAAAATTCCTGTAGCGCTAAATTTACCCGTGATTTGTTTAACATTATTTTCCACATTAATATTAATCAAAGGAATTAAAGAATCAACCCGTTTCGCCGCTATAATGGTATGTTTAAACCTTTTGATGATAATTTCATTTATTGTTGTCGGGGCATTTCATCTTGATTGCCATAATTGGGTGCCGTTTGCACCAAACGGCATTAAAGGTATTATCATGGGTGCATTTATAATTTTCTTTGCATACATTGGCTTTGACGCAGTATCTACAGCTGCAGAAGAAACCAAAAATCCTCAAAAAGATTTACCAATTGCAATATTGGGCACTCTGACATTTTGCACTGTCTTATATATCCTTGTAGCACTTGTCTTAACAGGAATTGTTCCGATAGGGCATATTAATATTCAAGCACCGATTGCAGCGGCGCTTAATTCAATAGGGCAGGACAGATTGGCAGGCTTTATTTCGCTTGCAGCTGTTTGCGCTCTTGCTTCCGTATTTTTGATTTGTCAGTTAGCCGCAACAAGAATTTTATACGCAATGAGCAGAGATAGATTTTTACCAAGAGTAATGCGCGCAATACATAAAAAATACAGAACACCGCATGTAATGACTTGGACTGTCGGCGCGGTAATTATATTCTGCAGTTTATTTATGGATTTGAATATCTCGGCGGAATTATGCAATTACGGCACATTTACAGCGTTCATTGCAATATGTATAGCGGTTATAATCTTAAGAAAAACAGAACCAAACCTAAAAAGACCTTTCAAAGTACCTTTTGTACCGCTATTTCCGATTTTAGGCATAATTTCATGTGCAGGTTTAATGTTATATTCGCTTCGAGATTTGGCGACAAGCGCATATATGTTCATAGCATGGGTAATAATCGGCATTTCTATTTATGCCTTTTTCAGCTATAAAAACTTAAGAAAAGAAAGATAATTATTCCTCATCGACCACATCAATGGTTGAGGTCGTTTCATTAACTTGAGGCGCATAAGCACTAATAACTTTTTTAGTCTTTTTTACGCCTGAAAGTTCTTTTATGAGTTTTTCTTTCATTGATTTAACAAGTTCAATATTGTTTTTTTCAAGCTCAATAAGTTCCAGTCTGATTTTATTTAATTCATCATTTTGTTTAATATCAGCCAATCTGGGTTTTTCAAAAAAAATTATTTGTCGAAGCAGCCCTTCTTTTTCTTGAACCGCAATATCAACATCTTCGAAACGTTCCTGCAATATTAATTCTTTGATATGAGAATTACACTTAAAAAAATGGTCATAAAGAAGTTTTAATTGATTATAATCAGCAACACTTAACACTAATCCTCATCCTCATCATCTTCGTCATCATCATAATCATCATCAATATATTCATCTTCATCATCATCAGAATTTTTATAAGAACCCATAGCTTTCTCTTGTTCTTCTTTTTGGGCAATAATGATTGCCTTTTCCCAAGTGGCTTTCAAATTTTTCAAATAACCCAAAACCTCATCAATAGGCTGAACCTGCTTTTTTAAATTTGCCTGAACAAGCCTTCTTATAAAATATTCATACAAACTTATAAGGTTTTCCGCAAGCTGGGGTGCAACTTCTCTATCCATGGAGTCAATAAATTCCTGAATAATATTTTGAGCACCCATTAAATTGTTATGGGCAGCTTCAATATCATGGTTTCGCATGGCAATTTTTGCTTTATTTAAAAACTGTATAGCACCATCATAAAGCATAATAAGAATTTGCTCTCTTGAGGCTGTTTCTATACTCGATTTTTGATATTGTTTAACATATTGATTCATAAAATTACCTTAAAACTTTTTATTTACAATTGAACCGCAAGAATTTGGCGAATACATAACAATTTTTGACAACTGGTCAGCATCAATTGATTGTATAATATGCTTACTGCTTTTTTCAAGAATTAAAATCCTGTTGGAGTCTTCATCCAACTTAACAACAAACTTGCTTGAATCGGAAAGGTCATATTTTGTAACAGGTTCTTCTTCTTCAGGTTCGGTTTCTTCTTCATCTTCATTACTTTGAAATTCCTGATTAGAATTATCCTTCTCGCTTTCTTTATCCGGATCAACCCTTTGCCCATTTGATAAACCGTCAACAATTTTTGTATCATTTTGGTTTATCGAAGCAGTTGCATTTAATTCCGCAGAATTAAACTCAGGTGTGACTCTAAGCTGATTTATTGAAATACCGTCAAGACCCATATTTTTCTTCTTTCGTAAACTATTATAACGTATTTCACATATCTTTTAATAAATTATATAATGTATTTATTAAAAATGCCATGTTGTATATAATTATATAAAAGGGAATATATAATAATGCAAACGACATCAAATTTATTTATTAAGAACATGCAAAACCTGCCAATATGGGTAAAACAAGTATTGACGGCGGAGCTCTCTCAGGATTTGAACAAAAAATTATCGGATTTTAAAGAATTAGTACATGCTGACGGATTGTTTCAATATCTGATTCCAAAGGTATCAATAAAGGGCAGGCAAGAGCTTGAAACAAGGCAAACCAATCTTTCGGAAGGCTATTACACATTTCTGAACGATTCATTGGAAAATACTAATACTATTTTTGAAATTACTATCAAAAATAACTGGACATTAGCCGACAGTGCAAAAATTTTTATAAGACTTTATGAGCTTGAATATGTTGTTACAACTAATCAAGAAAACAGCATAAATATTTCGGTTGCCTCATTTATTGCAAGCAAAATCAAAACAGGCGAATTCCTGAAAAAAATAGGTAAAATCGACGCAAAACAATTGGAACAGGCTCTAAGATATCAAAAACAATTGAATGACGAAGGGCGTCATATCAAAATGGCAAGCATATTGATTAAAATGGGCTTTATAACGGATAAAGGGCTTGACAGCTTGCTGTTGTTAAAAGAAGAAGCCAAAAGACGACTTCCGCTCAGCGTAGGTTTTACATCTATGCAATTTGAAAGCGAAGAAGATAAAAATAATCAGGTTTTAAGACTTCAAAAAGAAATAGCCCGCCTCGAAAACGAAAATTTAATCATGAAAAAACGTCTTAAAAAACTTTTGAATATGGAATAATATGCACGAGATTATTCTCAAGACAAAAAGAGGCGATTATATGGATACATGCTTTTTTGGAAGCATGTATTTGGCTAATAAGAAAAAAATATATAAATCATTTGGTAATAATCCAAGCGAAATCTATTTTATGCGCTCACTTGCAAAGCCTCTACAGACAAGTATTTTATTTGATTGCAACATTATTGGTGAATATAAAATTACCAATCCCGAACTTGCAATTTTTTCAGGCTCACATTCCGGAAGCGATAGGCATATAGCATTTTTGAAAGATATTTTTAAAAAATACAAATTAAAAGAAAAAGATTTATTAATTAAACCTATAGAACCGCTTGATAAAAGGAAATTCAAAGGAAAAGCCCAAAAATTGCACAATAATTGCTCCGGAAAGCATACAATGATGTTATTAATGTGCAAATATTTAAACCTAAAAGCCGATTATACAAACCCAAATCACCCTTTACAAGAAATAATAAAAGAAAAACAAGAAAAATTATCACAATATAAATCCGACATTTTAACATATGACGGCTGTACAACCCCGTTATGGGGCTTGCCCTGTGAAAACATAATTGCAGCATATTTTAACTTAATTAAAAAACATCCCGCTTTAATAAATGCAATTGTGAATAATTCATACCTTTATGGCGGGTATAATCGCTTCGATACAGAAATAATTAAATTATCAAACAAAAAGTTGTTTGCAAAAGTAGGGGCAGGCGGGCTTGTACTGGTATATAACCGCGAAAAAGAAGAAATTCTTTTAGTTAAAATGGCGCAAGATAATAATGAAGCAAGAAGAACGGTAACTCTTGATTATCTAAAAAAGCTGAATTGGCTTGATTTTGAGCTTGATAAAAATATTTATAATCAAAAGAAACAAATTGTTGCAAAATACGAATTTTCATTGTGATAAATTGATTTTAAGGTTAGAATATTATTATGAGCGATAACGGATATCCAAATTTAAAAACTCGTGTTCAAAAACAACAGAAAAAAAAGATTAGAAAAATAAGATTTTATCATTCTTTTCTAACGATAGTGCTTCTTTTGTGCGTTTGTCAAATTGGCATGAGCGCTCTGATTAACCTTGCAAAAATAGTTACATATCAGGCAAAAATTGTTACAGCTAAAGAACTTAAGGCAAAAGCAGAAAGCAGAAACCGAAATCTTAAAAATGAGATTGAAAACTTTAGCTCAATGTATAAGGTTGAATCCATTGCGAGAAATAACCTTAAAATGGCTGCAAAAGACGAAGTTTTAATTATAATCAATCAAAATAAAGACGATACAAATGAAGTAGAAAAAATGCCGGACAATAAATTTGTACGTTTTTTAGAAGACTTTGCTTCTAAATTTGGTGTGGATGTTACGGGCGAAAAAAATTCGGAGTAGCTATTTTACCACTCTGATAAATGACTTATCTGCAACTATATTCATAATTGCAGCATTGGCCAGACGGCGTCTTTTAACCATGCCTTTTGTAATTAGCATGTTTACATATAAGTAATTCTTTTTTTGAACTGCTTTAAACATCATCATCCCGTATTGAATAACCATGTAAATTAACGGCATTTTATAAAAAAACTTTAGTAAATATAACTATTTGTTAAGTTTAAGTTATAATAATTTTATGGCAAAAGTCAAAGTAATAGGCGCCGGTCTTGCAGGTTCAGAAGCTGCAATATATCTGGCAAATAAAAACCATGAAGTAGAACTTGTTGAAATGCGCCCAAAATACCAAACCGGTGCGCACACTACAGGCTATTGCGCAGAATTTGTCTGTTCAAACAGCCTTGGCTCTTTTGAAATAACATCGGCCTCGGGTTTATTGAAGCATGAAGCATTATTACTGGGTTCAACCTTATTAAAAGAAGCTATAGCGAACAAAGTGCCTTCCGGCAATTCTTTATCAATAGATAGATTTGGTTTCAGTAAAAGAATAGAAGAAATTATTGACAATCATAAAAATATCAAAAAAGTTAATTCACTTTATTCAAAAATAGAACCCGATATTCCGACAATAATTGCAACAGGCCCATTAACGCATATTGAACTTATTAAAAACATCAAAGAAGAATTCAAAGAAGAAAATTTTCATTTTTTTGATGCAATAGCACCGATTATAGAGAAAAACTCGATAGATTTTAATAAAGCCTTTTACGCAACACGCTGGGATAAGGGAGAAGCCGATTTTATTAATTGCCCAATGAACAAAGAAGAATATGAGCTTTTTTATAATACATTAATAAATTCAGAGCGTATAAAACTGCACGATTTTGAAGCAGACTATTTTGAAGGTTGTATGCCGGTTGAGGTTATGGCTTCGCGCGGGATTGACACTCTGCGTTTTGGCCCGCTGAAGCCTGTAGGGTTATTCGACAAAAGAATACCGACAGAATTTAAAAAGAACCAGTTTTGGGCAGTTGTGCAATTAAGGCAGGATGATAAACTTGCAAATTTATATAACATTGTGGGTTTTCAGACAAACCTAAAATTTCCTGAACAAAAAAAAATAATTCGATTAATCCCCGGACTAAAAAACGCAACAATAGTACGTTATGGCCAAATGCATGCAAATACATTTATAAATTCGCCAAAAATTTTAAATAAATATCTGCAAACAAACAAACATAAAAATATCTTTTTTGCAGGGCAAATTACAGGTGTTGAAGGCTACAACGAAAGCATATCAACAGGGTTATTATCAGCAATTAATATGGATAGAATGTTGAACAACAAAAAAATGCTTGAACTATCTTCCGATACAATGCTTGGTGCATTGGTTGAATATATAACGTTCAAAGAGCACAAGAAATTTCAGCCGATAAATTCAAACTGGGGTATAACTGCCGAAATAGAAGTTGAAAAAAGCAAGAAAAAAGATAAAAAATTTAAAAATGAACTACGCGCAAAACGCGCATTAAACGAAATAGAGAGGGTTAAAAATGAAATTTCAAACTAAAACATCAAAAGAAATAACATCCGATACGGTAATTTCATTTATTTATGAAGATAAAGAAAATAAATCGCCATTATTTGAATATCTCAACGAGTTATCAAACAACGAAATTAAAAAACAGCTTAAACTCGGGATTATAAAAGGAAAATATTTAGAAACTTTTAAAATTGCAATTAACGAAAATTTAAAAGTTTTATTAATGGGGCTTGGAAAATCTAAAGAATTAACAAGAAAAAAATTCTCAATTGCCGTATCAAGTGCTGCAAGAAGTGCAAAAACAATTTCATTAAATAATTCTATAGCAATTGAATTAATTGACTATTCGGGCGAGAAAGATTCATTTGACAAAAAAGAATCCGCAATTATAACCATTCCTGCAGCAAGAATTGGCTTATATAATTTTGATAAATACTTATCGAACAAAAAACCCTCAATTGAAACACTGGAAATTATAGAAGATGAATTAACTCAAGATATCGAAAAAGGGGCGGAAATAGGTGCATACATATCTTATGCAATGAATTATGCAAAAGATTTGGTAAACGAACAAGCACAGGTTGCAACACCTGAATATATTGCAAATAAGGCAGTTGAAATAGCAAAAGAAAACAATTTAGAAATTAAAGTATTTAACAAAAAAGAAATAGAAGAAATGAATATGAATGCCTTTCTTGCAGTGGGGCAGGGAAGCATAAATGAGCCAAAATTTATTCATCTTACATATAAACCAAACACCACGCCAAGAAAAAAAGTTGCACTCGTAGGAAAAGGTATAACATTTGACGCGGGCGGAATGAATATAAAACCTGCAACATCAATGCTCACAATGAAATCTGACATGACAGGTGCCGCAAGCGTGCTTGGAATTATACAAGCAATCGCAAAATTAAATTCAGATATAGAACTGCATGTTGTATCGGCGCTTTGCGAAAATATGACCTCAGGAAAAGCATATAAACAGGGGGATGTATTAAAAGCAATGAACGGCAAAACAATTGAGGTGGATAATACAGACGCGGAAGGAAGAATAACACTTGCAGACGCACTTTCATACTGTGACAGGCTGAATGCAGATGAAGTTATTGATATAGCAACACTAACAGGGGCGGTTATAGTTTCGCTCGGGCATAATATTACAGGGGTTATGGGAAACAATCAAGAACAAATAGATAAATTTCTAAATATTTCAAAGAAATACTGCGAAAATACTTGGCAAATGCCGATACTGGATGAATTAAAAGATAATTTAAAATCAGAAATAGCAGACATGAAAAATACCGGCGGAAGAAATGCAGGAACTTCAACTGCAGCTTGGTTTTTGTCAAACTTCACAAAATCTAAAAGCTGGATGCACTTGGATATCGCTGGAACTGCCTATCTTGAAAAATCAAATAAAGAAACCCCATTTGGCCCAACAGGCGTAATGATAAGAAGTTTAATCAATTATTTAATTAACTAAAATTTAAAAAGCCTCTGCAATGCAGAGGCTTCTATTTATATTACATTATTTACTATTAAAAGAAAGAAGGTTTTTTAACTGTTTGAGAAGTCTGCATAGATTCCCAATTGGCAGCCATAATCTTTTTGAATGATTTTAATGCTGTATCTTCAAGTTCACCAAGTTCTTCTGCATTAATAATTAATTCTCTTAAAGGAAGTAATGCACGTTGGTCGCGAAGCACACCAAGGGCAGCTGCAGCACCTGCACGAACTAAATCGTTTTCTTTTTCATTTTTCATTACATCAATTAAAGCAGGAACAGCTTTTTTGTCATTAAGTTTGCCTAAAGAAGTAACGGCATAAATTCTGACATTAACCCATTCATCATTCAACATGTTAATGATTTTATCAACACATTTCGGGTTGCCGATTTCACCTAACGCACGAGTAGCATCACATCTGACATTAACTTTTTCATGAGTTAAAGAATCAATTAACGCATCAGTTGCAACATCACCAATTTCAATTAATGCTTCTGTGGCTGTAATGCAAACTTGGGGGTTTTCGTCATTAAGAGCTTCTACGAGAGGTTCTACAACAATGTCACCGCCTAAACGGCCAAGAGCACGCGCTGCACGAACACGAACATCGACATTGCGGTCAAGTCTTAATGATTCTATTAATGGTTCAGTAGCGCTAACATCACCAAGCTCACCTAAAGCACGAGCTGCATACAAACGAACCGAACCGTTTTTATCATTTTTAAGAACATCGATTAAAGGATCTACTGCTGAAAAATCACCCATTTCACCGAGAATTCTTGCAGCATTATATCTGACTTTTTCGGAATTAGAAGTTCTGAGGTCTTTAACTAATTCATCGAAAGATTTTTTAACTGATTTTTTTCGATTGTTCACACTAATTGTCATTGATTTCCTCCAATAACATATTACACACTATTACCTACATATTTATAAAAACATTTATTGTATAAATATTTACATATTACGTTGTTAATTTTTAAATTTTGTTACGAACTGCTCTGTGTACTTTAGTGCAATCCGTATTGCTACTTTGGCTAAGTGATTTACACTGCTTTGTTATATTAGCATTTTTTTTGAAGTTTGTCTTACATTATTTGTTTTAGATAACGTTTTTTTGTAATTATTTTTTTAAATATACCGAACATTAGCTAAAATGGCGATAGGTTATGTTAATATTTCTTAACAAATATTTTTACTTTTTTTATATTTGTGATTAATTATATCGGCTAACATGTCAACGTTGAGAATTATAAAGTGAAGAAAGTTCGGGACTGTTTTTTACGGCATTAATTACACAATAAGAAGAAACATTCAATTGAGAAGCAATATCTGAGTATAAAAGATGCGAATTAGAAGAATAGGCAGTTAAAATTGCATGTTTAATATATTCTTCAAGATGAGCCAAATGAAGCTCAGTTAAGCTATCTTGCAGCTTTTTATTAGCATTAATTCTTTCGGAAATTACATCCGGATTAGTTTTTAAACTATCGGAAGCGTCAGTTAAAAATACAACTTTATCATTTTCAAGAGCATTGTTTATAAAAGATGAAATGCGATTATCAAGCCTTTTAACAACATTATCGCTATCAGCAGGTTCAAGTGACTTAAACTCTATCCAAATTTGACGCATTACAGGGTCGCTTTTTATAACTTTATATGCAATATTTTCTTTAACATCACCAATAACAGAGGCCTCTTGGAGAGTTACTTTCTTCTTATTGGCTTTTGATGAAAGCAGATAATTTTTTATATTATTATATGTTTCATCAGAAACATCCGGCCTTTCAATAGTTTTAGGCTTTTCTTTAACATCAGAAACAGCAGGTTTTGCCTGCGAAGGCTGATTTTGTATTCGCGGTTTTAAGGAAGTTTTTTTAGGCGGAGTATAGCCGAGTCTTCTTGCTGCAAATTTATCAATTTGCTCCCTTGTAGCACCTGTAGCATCCATAATATCTCCATAAGTAATATTTCTGGAATCTTTTTTGCATTAAGGATAAAATAAATAACTTTATCTTCAAGAGAAATTTTCGACTTTTCTATAACGGGAGTTTGAACCTGCGGTTGTATTTTAGGTTGCTTTTTACTATTTTCATACAAAACCTTTCAAGATAGCAATTAATACTTAAAAAACTCCTCTTTACGAGGAGTTTTAATTTGCCCTGGGCCAGACTTGAACTGGCACGAAGTTATTAGCCTCATCGGATTTTAAGTCCGACGTGTCTACCGATTCCACCACCAGGGCTAAAACCTGTAACAAAAATATAATACAATAAAAAAAATTATTGTCCAGAATTTTTTTCAATTACTTCATTCATAGCATCAACCATTGCGTCAATATCAATACCATGAACTTTTGCACCTGCTTCTAAATTTTCAAAGTGTGCAGCAGCACAACCAATACAGCCCATGCCAAATTCGCCGAACACTTCTAATGTTTCAGGATATTGTGTAACGATATCCATAATACCCATATCTTTTGAAATTTTTCCCATTTTTTTGCCTTTTTTAAATTTTACATTAATAAAATACCATGGACATTAAAAATAATACAACATTTTATTCAATAGGATTAAATTCTATTAAGCAAAAATATTTGAAAAATCAATTTACCTTTAGAGCTGACGCACTGAGCCTATTGGTCAGATTCATAGTTCTTTTTGAGTAATTTTTCAAAATCGGAAGGCTTAATATCCTGAATAAAGTTTTTGAATTCCTGTGCTTCTTGCTCATCTTTTTCAACATCAGTTGAAACAACACCGACAGCAAGAACATTGGGTGTAACATAAATAGGTACATCAGCCCTTAGTGCAATTGCAATAGCGTCTGACGGGCGCGAATCTATGTGCAATTCTTTATCCAGTAATTTATTGTACATAAAAACGGTAGCAAAATAGGTCTGTTCGTCAACATCATTAATTTCTACTTTTGTAATTTCATATTGAGATTGTTCCGCGATTTCCAAAAATAAATCATGGGTCATGGGGCGTGATGACGGAATATTTTCAATCTTTCTGATAATGGCACTTGCCTCGGCCGAACCAATCCAAATAGGCAATGCGCGCCTGTTATCCATATCATTAAGAACTACAATCGGCGAACCGGTTCTGGTGTCAAGCGCAATACCCATTACTCTCATTTCAATCATTGTTATTAAATTCTCCTTATCAAGGAATAATTATAGCACTAAAAATGTCGTAAAATTACAAGTAAATAGACTATTTTTTAATCGTCACAAATTACTTCCATATCGGCCATATCCCAATGGCACTTGTGACAGCCCGCAATACCGCCGTTATCTGTATCAGAACAACTGTAACACTTGCAGGCATTTTTATTTAAAAATTGATTTGCGGCACATGAAGCGCATTCAGAATCGCATACAACGCATTTTTTAGGATAACAAAGGCTGCAGCAAGATGATAAAGTATCGCATGCCTCAGATAAACCACTATCCCCGATAACCAAACTTGTGCCTTGTAATTTTTTAGATAAAAACGGAGTAAAACAAATCACCATAAGGCAAACAGCCATAAGGCAGATTGATAATTCTAAAAGCGAAAAACCTTTTTTATCCATACTAATATAATACCTTATTTTTTTGCTAAAGTAACTTAATTTTCAAAAATACCAATTTTAATACCAAACCTTGCAAGTAAATACAATATTGAAACATTTAGCACACCGAAACCATATTTTAAGGAGCGACAAAAATTAATTGAACTTGCCGCGTCAAAATATTTTGTCGGGCATGAAATTTCACCGATAGAAAAACCATTATAATAAATTAACGCAAGCATTTGATTATCAAAGACAAAACCGTTATCCAATTTATCAAATTCAATATTATTTAAAACTTCTTTTTTAAAAACGCGATAACCGCTGTGATATTCAGAAAGCCCTTTATTTAAACAAATATTTTGAAAAAAAGACAAAAATTTATTTGCTAAAAATTTATACTTTGGCATTTTTGATTTTAAGGCAGATTGCACCAAAAAACGAGAAGCTATAGCGCAATCATAATTATCATAAGCAACCATTGAAGCTAATGCGGGTATAAGTCTTGGGTCATATTGAAAATCAGGATGAAGCATAACAATGATATCCGCATTATTTTCAAGAGCAGCCTTATAACAAGTTTTTTGATTAGCACCATAACCAAGATTTTTATTATGAACAATAGTTTTAATGCCCAAAGACCGAGAAAGTGCAACAGTATTATCCGATGAACAATCATCAACAAGAATAACTTCATCTGCAACATCTAACGGGATATTGTTATATGTTTCATATAATGTAGCGCCTGCATTATATGCAGGCATTACAACGGTTATTTTTTTGTTATTTAGCATTTTCTTTCTACGGCACTATAATTGTGGGTTTCTTAGTTTTAAATGTAGTTCTCTTAATTGCTCTTCGGAAGCATTAGACGGAGCATTAGTCATCAAATCTTTTGCAGCCGAATTTTTCGGGAAAGCAATTACTTCTCTGATAGAATTAGCTCTTAACAACAAAGCTACAAGTCTGTCTAAGCCTAAAGCCAAGCCCCCATGCGGAGGAGTTCCGTATTTGAAAGCGTCAATCATAAATTCAAATTTTTCTTTAATATCATTATCGGATAAACCTAATGCCTTAAATACTTTTCTTTGAATTTCTGCATCATGGATTCTTATTGAACCGCCGCCTAATTCGTTGCCATTATAGATAATATCATAAGCAATTGATTTAACATTGCCTTTATCACTTTCAAGTTTGTCAATATCATCTTTATTCGGCATAGTGAACGGATGGTGCATAGATTTATATGTACCGTCTTCAAAACTATATTCAAATAGCGGGAAGTCAACAACCCATAATAAGTCATGCTGAGATTTATCAATCATACCGAGTTTTTCACCAAAGTATAATCTGAATCTTCCTAAAACATCAAATACAATTTGAGGATAATCGGCAACGAAGAATACAATATCGCCGTTTTGAGCATTTGCCCTTGTTTGTATTTCTTTAATTTGTTCTTCATTAAGGAATTTTAAAACAGGTGATTTAACACTGCCGTCTTCCATATATGTAATCCAAGCTAAACCCTTAGCACCAAAGCTGATTGCAAGGTTTCTGATATCATCCATTTCTTTTCTGGAATAACCGGCAATTCCGGGAATTTTAATAGCTCTAACGGTACCGCCTTGCTTAATTACAGACTTAAATGCTTCAAATGTGGATTGTTCCATTACGTCAGAAACATCAAAAAGTTCTAAACCAAAACGGGTATCCGGTTTGTCAGAACCGTATCTGTCCATAGCTTCGCGCCAAGTTAAACGTTTAAAAGGAGCTTTAACTTCTACACCTGCAGCTTTGAAAGCCTGTTCAATTAAACCTTCGGTCATTTTTATAACGTCTTCTTGGGAAACAAAGCTCATTTCCATATCAACCTGAGTAAATTCCGGCTGTCTGTCGGCCCTTAAGTCTTCATCTCTAAAACATTTTGCGATTTGATAATATTTTTCAAACCCTGAAACCATCAAGAGTTGTTTGAAAATTTGCGGTGATTGCGGAAGCGCATAAAATTTACCGTCATGCAATCTCGAAGGTACTAAATAATCTCTTGCGCCCTCAGGTGTTGCCTTAATTAAAATAGGGGTTTCAACTTCCATAAAATCGAGTGAATTTAAGTAACTTCTTATTGCCGTAACAATTTTATGACGTAAAGTGAAATTCTGTACCATTTTTTCACGTCTTAAATCCAAATAACGATATTTTAATCGTACATCTTCCGACACATTATCATCATCTAAAACAAACGGCAATGTTTGTGCGGTTGATAAAATTTCAACATGTTCAGGATACATTTCAATTCTGCCTGTTTTCAGCTTATCATTTATTGTATCTTCTGGGCGGTGTGAGATTTTACCACTGGCTTGAATAACATATTCGGGTTTAATTTTAGATAAAACAGCATGAACCTCAGGATTAACGGAAGGGTCGGCAACAAGCTGAAAAAGACCTGTTTTATCGCGAAGTTCAACGAAAATAATCCCGCCCAAATCGCGAATTGTACTTGCCCAGCCCGCCAAAAGAGCTTCTGTACCTATATTTGACTCATTTAATTGTGTACAATATTGTTTTTTATATGTTAATTCCATATTTCTCCCTCGTAAAATCTTTATAAAAATTATAAAATAAAAATAAATTATAACAAATAATATTTTATTTGATTTACTAAAGTTTTGTAATAAAATATATTGAAAGACTGGGTCGGAATTAAAAACCTTACCAGTGGCAATAAATATTAAGGAGAAAAAAATGTCAGGAAAAGATTTTTTATTCACATCAGAATCAGTAACAGAAGGGCATCCGGATAAAGTTTGCGATCAAATTTCAGATGCTATTTTAGATGAATTTTTAACAAAAGATTCTAAATCACGCGTTGCGGCTGAAACTACCGTTACAACAGGTATGGCTTTAGTTTGCGGCGAAATTACATCAAACTGCTATGTAGATATTCCTTCAATCGTTAGAAATACGATTAAAAACATAGGCTACAGCGGCGAAGAAGGCGGCGGTTTTGATTATAAAACATGCGCTGTTTTAACTTCTATAGATGAACAATCAACAGATATTGCATCAGGTGTTAATAAAGCGGTTGAAGCAAGAAATGACAATTCCGATTTAACAAGTGACGAAACACTCGATATCGGCGCAGGCGATCAAGGGATTATGTTTGGCTATGCATGTAATGAAACACCCGAATTAATGCCTCTGCCAATTTCTTTAGCTCATAAATTAGCTTACAGATTAGCTCAAGTCAGAAAAGAAAAACTTGTAGATTACTTAAGACCAGACGGCAAAAGCCAAGTTACGGTTGAATATAAAGACGGCAAGCCCTACAGAATAGATACAATTGTTATCTCAACCCAGCATGACCCTGTAGTTAACGGAAAATCAGACAATAAATCAATTCAAGACATAATCAGACGCGACATGATTGAATACGTAATTAAGCCCGTATTTGAAAATTATGAAATCAGGCCTGATGAAAATATTGTTCTCTACGCGTTTAGCC
>JAFVFO010000049.1 GCA_017475485.1 Candidatus Gastranaerophilales bacterium
AAAAAGAAAAAGAAAATAAAGAAAAAAAGAAAAAACGTTTTCAAGAGTTTGAAGAAGAACTTTTTGAGGAATTATTTGAAGATTAAAAAATAATTTCCATGTTAAAATTTTTTTATGAAGTTTTATTTAAAATCCTTAGGCTGTAAGCAAAATGCGCTTGAAGGGCAAATTATTCAAAATGAATTAATAAATAAGGGATATATTGAAGTATCTGATATTAAAGAGGCTGATATTTACATCCTTAATTCTTGTTCTGTTACAAGCCACAGCGATTCTCAAACAAACTATTTACTAAATCATGCCAAAAAAATAAACCCTTCCGTAAAAACGGTTTTAACAGGGTGCTGTGCGCAAACATATAAATTGCACAAAGATTTCAACTATTCCGATATAGATTTAATAATAGGAAATACGGAAAAAACAAATATTGCAGATTATATTAAAAAATCAGGGCTTTTTGTCCAAGATATTATGGAAAAAAAGATTTTTGAAAATAAATTTTTAATAAATCCTTCATCCACAAGGGTCAATATAAAAATTCAAGACGGATGTAACAACCGCTGTTCATATTGTATAATTCCTTATGCCAGAGGCAATTCCCGCTCAAATACTATTGAGAATGTAATCGAGCAGATTAATCTTGTAGTGAAAAAAAATATAAAAGAAATTGTTTTAACAGGCATCCATATCGGGCAATGGGGCTTGGAGTTTAATAAAACATTATTGGATTTATTGAAAGAAGTTGAAAAAACCTCTGTTGCGCGCTACCGTTTGGGTTCATTATATGTTAATGAAATTAATGATGATATGATTAATTTTTTATCTGAAAGTAAAAAATTCTGTCCTCATTTTCATTTATCCTTACAAAGTATGTGTGATAAAACTTTAAAAAATATGAACAGATTTTATAATACAGAGGATGAATTAAAATTAATTGAAAAATTGCATAATGCCTTTGAAATGCCATATTTAGGCTGTGATATTATTGTTGGTTTTCCTTTTGAAGATGATAACGATTTTAAAATTACTTTTGAAAATCTAAAACAGGCAAAAATGTCATCAATTCATTGTTTCCCCTATTCAATTCGAGAAAATACACCTGCAGGTAAAATGCCTCAGGTAAAAGACAGCATTAAAACAGAACGCATGCAAAAAATTATGAAATTAAGTGAAGAATTACACAAAGATTTCTTAGAAAAAAATAAAACCAGAAAAGAAGAAATTTTAATTCAGAAAAAATCACCAAAAACAGGGCTATATAGTGCCGTTACAAGAAATTATATAAAAATACATTTTCGCTCTGATGAAAATTTAAGACATACTTTAAAAGAAGTTTGTTTAAGAGATTATGAATTGGAATAGCAAAACAAAAGGCCTCTTAGGGCCTTTTGTTTTATATTAAAATTTTAGAACGGTTTTGTTTGTGAAAGTTTATTTCTCAATTCTCTAAACTTCATAATATCTTCCTGTGCTTTAGAAGATTCTTTAAATAAAGTTTGAGAAGCAGGGTGCATAATAATAATTGAATCTATATGCACTTCTAAAAAGTCATATCTTTTTGGTGTAGCAATTGAACCTTGCGGTATTATTTCCGCATTTGTTACTGCTAAAAACCTTCTTTCCTTATCGTTTAAAAGTTCCGTCAATTCGCGGTTTGATTTTGCAACTTTAGAAACATAAACCGTACCTTTAATTTCGTGGTCTTTTGTTATAATACATACTTCAACGGGTGTTGTGTCAGAAGGTTGTCTTGTCATTTTCTACTCCTTTATACTATAAGTATTATATCCTAAGTTTAAGTTTTGTGCCACAACTTAATTTAATTTTTACTATATTTGTGCTAAAATACTATTGCCGCACTTCGCGGGGGGTTGCTTCCTCTTGACCGAAAGCTGATGTCGGGCGCAGAGTATATTATGAGGCAAACTTAATTGCAATTTGAAAATTAAAAAGCTGTCGATAATCTGTGCTTTTATGGCACAACATTGCCCCAACCGGGTCAGGATAGAAATATAGCAGCCCTAAGGCAATTGTGGTGGGTATGAAGGCATAGGAAGTAGGCTTTTTAGTCGGATAATTAAAATTATTTTGCCGATAGATATAGTGCGGCTTTTATCTAGCCTTCCAAATTAGCCTGAATATCTACATCCATACGCTCAACCAGCTGACAGCCGTCTTTTTCATAAGTAGATACTACGTTTTTGCCGTTGTGTTTTGAATGGTACAATGCGGTATCGGCACAGTTAATCAATTCTTTTGCTTCCTGAGCGTCGGTTGTATATTGCGCCACACCCATTGATACGGTAGGCGATAGGGTTTGTGTTTCGTTAACGCGCACTACAATTTTCGAGATATTTTTTCTTATGCGCTCAGCGATAACACAAGCGTCTTTTTTATCTGTTTCAGGTAAGATTACAACAAATTCTTCACCGCCGTATCTTGCCGGAATATCAATTTTCCTGACAGTTTCCTGCAATGTGACAGCAAGAGTTTTCAAAATAGTATCACCTGTTAAGTGACCGTAAGTATCATTAATTTTTTTGAAATTATCAATATCCATCATAATTAAAGACATATTACGCTTATATCTTGAACAACGTCTTATTTCATTTTCCAATAATGTATAGAAATGACGATAGATATATAATTTCGTCATGCCGTCTTTTGTTGCAAGTTCGTATAGTTTTGCATTATCAATGGCAATAGCGGCCTGATTTGCTAAAGATGTGATAAATTCCAAATCTTTTTGGTTGAATAATTTATTATGTTTTTTGTTTGTGATATTTATAACCCCGATTACCTCACCTTTTGCAATCAAAGGCGCGCAAAGAAGGGATTTTGTGTTTGATAAGACTTCTTTTACGATAAAACGCGGGTCAGCCGAACCTAAATTTGTAATAATCGGTTTGCGCTCTAAAAATACGGTTCCCGCGATGCCTTCGCCGATACCGATTTTCGCACATTGCACAGCACCGTTATTAATAGCTTCTTCTAATTTTTTATCCTGCAAACCTGATACAATTCTAACCTGCAGTGCGTTATTTGAGTAATCATACAGCATTAAAGAACCTTTTTCGGCATCAAGCGTCAAAAGTGCTTTTTGAATGATAACCTGCAAAAGTTTTTTAAGGTCATCAATGAAATTAACCGCCTGAGAAATGTTATAAAGAATTGAAATATTGTGCAAAGATTTTTGCAGGGTTGCTATTTCTTCATCTTTTTTAATTTTTTTATGAAACTTAGCTATAATGGGCTCAATATAATCAAAGGCATGGTTTAATTTTTGAACTATTGAAGCGTCTATGGGCTTATCTTCATTCTGGCTTATAAAGCAGAAGCAAATCGGCACTGAATTATTGAAAAACACCCTTACATGTGAAGGATTAAGCGAAGTTATATTGTTATATTCCAAGAAAGACCTAAATAAATGAGTATTTTTATCATCTTTCATAGCCGTAACTTTTGCTTTGTTTACAGCGTCCCAAAATGCGGAATTGCCTTCTTCGCATTCAAAAAATTCAGATGCTCTTGAATTATTGCCTGAAACTACGCATTTAAAACTTTGATTTTCAAGCAGATAAAAAGCAATATTATCAGAACCGGTTAGATCTGAAACATAACTTTTCATTTTTTTCAAAAGTTCATATACATCATCCGCTTGATTAGCAATTGTACTAACTTCAAACATCATGCTAAGATATTCAATATTATTCTTTAAAGATTCGTCTGACATAAAAATTAATTACTATACCACCGTACAAGTATAATTATAAATGTTAAATATCGAAAAATCACTAATGTAAATATATATTACTATTTTTGGAGGATATATGGAAGAAATTTGTAAAAATTGGTCAACATGGCTTAAAAAAACCCGCTTTTCATATATGAATGAAACCCAAGTAGCGCAAACGCTTAACTGGCTTTTCAGTATCAGAGATACCGTAATTGATATGGCGGAAATTAAATCGGGTCAAAAGGTTGCAGATTTTGGCTGCGGTTCGGGGCTTTTGGCTTTTGGTATTTTGGAAAAATTTAAAAATGATGTTGAAATTATTTTTTCGGATAAATTTATAGACTGTCTTGATGAATGTAAAAAAATCTTAGAAACTTCAAACACTCCTTCAAATGTTAAATTTTTGCAAAGTGATGTTACGGATATTAAATTGGAAAATGATTATCTTGACAGAGCCTTAACGCGCTCTGTATTGGTTCATGTAAAAGATAAACTTCCGGCATTTCAAGAATTTTACAGAGTTTTAAAATCAGGCGGATATTACTGTGCATTTGAACCTATAATATCTGAAAATACAAGGTATTATGAGCTTTTAGACAGTTCTTTAATTTCTGATTATGAAGATTTTAAAAATGCGGAAACAGAACTTATGACAAATCCTGTTGACCCTTTGGTTAATTTTAGTGCATATAGCTTGGATAAAGACCTTGAAACGGCAGGTTTTTCAAATGTTTTAGTTAATGTTAATGTAGCGCAATCCAAATATATTGCCCTTCCTGACGCTATAAAAAGCTGGTTTACAGCTCCCCCCGGCCCCGGACAGAAAACTATGAAAGAAAGATTTTTAGTTTATTTTGAAGAAAAAAAGGTTGATAATTTTATTCGGGAAGTAATTAATGCGCTTTCCGATAAAGAAATTGAAGTCAATACAAAAACAGCACTTATAAAGGCGGTAAAATGATTGAAAGAAAGTGTCATGCCTGCAATTTAAAGCAAGACAGAACTTTAATGATAAAAATAACAAAACTTCCCGCAGGGCTAAAAATAAATCCAAGCTCCAAAGAATTGGGCAGAAGCATTTATGTTTGCAAAAATATTGAATGTATAAAAAAATTAATTAAAAAGAAAAGAATAAAAACTGCCTTAAAATATAACAATTTTGAAGAAATAGAAAGAATTGAACAGGAATTATTGCGCAGTGTTTAAGTTTGTTTTATATTAATGGAAGAAACTTATAAAAGAGCAAGAAATGACTAATATTTCAGTAATTATACCTACATTACAAAAAAATACCGATTTATTATTTAATCTGATTAAAAACCTTGAAAAAGATGAAAATGTTAAAGAAATAATCGTTATTGACAATTCCTTAAAAGGAATTACCTGTAAATGTGATAAATTAAAAGTAATTACTCCAAAAGAAAATTTATTTGTCAACCCCAGCTGGAACTTAGGTGTTAAGGAGGCAAAATATGAAATAGTTGCCCTTTTGAACGACGATATAATTATTCCTAAAGATTTTTGTTCTACCGTAGCGCATAAAATGACGCCTAATATCGGTGCAATCGGTGCAAATGTGGATTTTGTGGAAACAATCAGAGAAATAATTCCCGCACCTAATGCAAATAACCTTGTTTTAAGTGAAACAGAATACAGAAATCCATATTGGGGTATTATGATTTTCTTCAATAAGAAAAATTATAAAAAAATTCCCGAAGATATGAAAATATTTTACGGGGATGATTGGATATTTGAAACAAATAAAAAAGCAGGAAGAAAAAATTACTATATTTCAAATGTGAAAATATACCATTGGGGTTCTTTATCCGTAAGTACGGTGAACGATTGTATTTATATTAAACAAGATAAAAAAAGATATCGACATCACACCCTAAAATGGTATAACAGATTATTTAATTTTGAAAAATTATTCAGAGGCTTCAGAATAATTTTCTTAGGAATTGAATTTACTTATCACACCCAAAAAAGTTTTGAATAATTGGAGAACATAATGAAAAAAGCATATATAAGTGTTTCAAATAAAGAAAATATTGAAATGCTTGCAAAAAATCTAAAAGATTCGGGGTATCAAATTATTTCAACCTCAAATACCGCTAAATATCTAAAAGAAAAAGGGTTTGAAATTCAAGAAAGCTCTGCTATCACAGGTTTTAGCGAATTATTGGGGGGTAAGGTTAAATCATTACATCCTGAAATTTTTGCAAATATTTTAGCAACATCTGATGAGCGTGCTAAGGAAAATATCGAAGGTTTTGACCTTATTGCAATTGATTTATACCCTTTTGAAAATTATTTATATAAAGATATTGATGAAGAAACTTTAATTCAAAATATTGATATAGGCGGAGTTGCGCTCTTGCGCGCAGGTGCTAAGAATTATAAAAACGTTATAGTTATATCTTCAAGTGATGATTACAACATTAATCTTGATGAAACAGATGAACAAAAAAGGCAAGAGCTTGCCCTTAAAGCCTTCAACAGAACTGCAAGTTATGATTGTGCCATAGCAAAAAAACTAGCCAATCAATTTAAAATTGAAGAAAAACAAAAAAATTATAATTTTAAAAAAATTAAATCTCTAAGATATGGTGAAAACCCTCATCAAAAGGCGGGTTTGTATAGTTATGATAAAGAGCTTGATTATGAAATATTAAACGGTAAAGAAATGTCTTATAATAATATTTTAGATTCAACCTCAGCCCTTGAAATTGCTTCTGAATTTTTTGATGTTTCAGCCTGCGTTATTGTAAAACATACAAATCCTTGCGCTGTGGCATTGGCTTCTAATATTGAACTTGCTTTCGATAAAGCACTCGATTCAGACCCTATAAGCCCTTTTGGCGGAATTGTTGCTTTTACAAAAACCGTTGAATTGCCTTTAGCTAAAAAATTAAGCGCAATGTTTTTAGAAGTAATTATTGCACCCGATTTTACATCTGACGCGCTTATAGAATTAACAAAAAAGAAAAATGTAAGAATTATTAAGCTGAATACGCCTTTAGAAAATATTTTAAAATTTCAAAATGAAGAAATTAAATTAACTCCTTTCGGTGCTTTAATTCAAGAGAAAAATACAGCATGCTTAGATGTTGAAACATTTAAAGTTATAACCAAGAAAAAACCCGAGCAAAAAGAAGTGGAAGATATGATTTTTGCTTTTAAAGTGGTTAAACATGTTAAATCTAATGCAATTGTTATTGCAAAAGATTTAAGAACACTGGGCATTTGCGGCGGGCAGACAAGCAGAGTATCAAGCGTTGAAATTGCACTGAACAGGGTTTGCGATTCTCCAAAAGGTTCTGTTTTGGCTTCTGACGGCTTTTTCCCTGCAATAGACAACATTCAGGTTGCAGCGCAAAACAGAGTATCTGCCATAATACAGCCCGCAGGTTCAATTAAAGATAAAGATGTTATCGAATGTGCCGATAAATTGGGGCTTTCTATGATATCTACAGGCATAAGGCATTTTAAACACTAATGAATATTTTTAATTACAACACAAGAGCCTTATTAGGGCTTGGCTTTGGCCATTTCAGCATTGAAATATATGCTTCTTTATTAGTGCCTTTGTATCCTGTAATAACATCACACTTAGGGATTAATTTAGCTAAAATTAGCTTAATAATCGCGTTAGGGCATTTTATAGCTTCTATGCTTCAGCCGTATTTTGGTTTTATTTCAGATAAATTAAGACACCGTATTTTTATGGTCTGGGGGCTTGTAGTTGGCGCTTTATTTATACCTTTTTCAATAAAATATAATAATGTTTTATTTTTTACAACCTGTCTTTTAATAGGAATGCTTGGTAATGCGTTTTTTCATCCGCAATCAAGTACATTAATGAAGGAATTTAATAAGAATAATCCAAAAATTGCAAGAAATATGGGGATTTTTTTGGGCCTTGGCACAATAGGGTATGCCCTTGGGCCTTATATTGCAACTTATAGTGTTGAAAATTGGGGTTTAAATAATTTAATATATTTAAGTTTAATCGGGCTTGTTTATGCGATTTTTATGTATTTTTATGTACCCAAAATGCCCGAGCGCGAAATTATAAACAAAGGAAAATTTTTTAATATTTTAAAAGAGATTTTAAAAAATAAAACATGTATGATTTTGGTTTTTATTTCTACCGTTAAATCTCTTGTCAGCATTTGTTTTGGGACTTATGTGCCTTTTTTGCTTGAAAAATACGGTTTTGCCCTTAATCATATCGGCTTAATTGTAACATTATTTTTTATTTCGGGCGGAATAGCCAGCATGACTTGTTCAAAATTTGAAAAATATCTGAAAACAAGAGGGATTATAGCATTTTCCATGCTTGGAATTTTACCTTTATGTTTTATATTTTTAGAATTTTTGGGACATAATAAAGTGATTTCTGTTATAAGTTTAGCTTTAATCGGATATTTTATTTTGATGTCTGTCGGAATAATTTTAGTACAAGCACAAAAAGCTATGCCTCAATATACAGGGGTAATTTCAGGCGCAATTCAGGGTGTAGGCTGGGGTTTGGGTGCATTGTTTTTGCCGTTAATGGGTATTATAGGGCAACATTTTGGTGTGGATAAGGTAATGATAATTGCTTCTTTTGCAGCCTTTTTAACAGGTATTTTTTGTTTGAAATCAAAAAGTTTGAATTTTTAATATATTAAAATAATTAAACAAGAAAGCTATCATGCTTCCTGCTTAATTTTAGCAACTTTAAACCATACAAATACGAGCCTTTCACATTTGCTTAATTTTGGTTTTCAATAGTTCTTTAAATTACTTAGATTCTTGATTTTGTTTTTTAAATTCTTCAGGTGCATCTTCTCTATCTTGATTCCACCTGTCAAGGCCCATTTGTTTGCGCACCAAGCCGATACCGACATGCACGCGCCATTCATCCATTTTCAACTGGGCTGCTAAAATTTTGTGACATCCGATAGGCGGAAGCGGTAATAACGGCTCATAAAGATTTTTAATAGCCGTCATTTGGTCGGGTGTAATTGCCAATTTTCTTTTCGGGAATTGAACCTTCGGCAACATCATTTTTTGACGAATTAAATTAATACCGAAAAATACCTTTTTAGGTTCTAAATTAATTGCTTGTGCAATAACTTCATGCGCGTCCGGATTTGGAAGCGGAAGCATTTTCTTGTACATTTCTTCAATAACAGCAAGCTGTTCTTTATTAATTAATAAAGGTTTAGATTTTCTTTGCTGTGGTTTTCTTTGATTAAATCTGTTATTTTGGGGTCTTCCGCCATTAGGACGACGTTGGAAGCCTTGGTTGTCGCGTCTTTGGAAATTATTTCTCGGACGATTATTGTATCCGCCTTGACCCTGAGGCCTGTTATATCTTCTTTGATATCCTTCCGGATTGCCTGAACCGGCACTATATCCGCGCGAATAATCTTGTACTACGCCATTTTCATCAGTCGGGGCATTAGATTCCGATATTTTTTCCGGATATAAACAATCGGGGCATATAACTCTTTTGGGGTTTTTAGTTTCAAATTCTTTACCACATTTAATACACTTGTTCGTAAACATTAAGATAATCTTTCTATTACTTTATTATTGTTCCTATCACTCAAAAAATCATATTCAACAGGCAATATTTTTTAAATGCATTCTCTCATTATATTAATATCCTTATTTTATAAAAAAATAACATTTTATACAAGTTTTATTTGAAAAAATTTTAAAAAATTGTTAAAATTCATATTATGGCAAAAGATGGATTAATCAACTGCAAAAAGTGCGGAACCTTGTTTTTCAAGACTTCAGAGCGTGAAGTCTGTGATGAATGCTTCAAAAAAGAGCTTGATATTATTGATGATATTAAAAAATATATTGTTTCTTCAAAGAAAGAAAAAGTTACAATTGAAGAAATTACTCAAAATGTTCCGGAAGCCAATCCGGCTGAACTTGAAGATTTAATTTCAAGAGGAAGATTATTTACAATTTTACCCAAAATATCGGTAAAATGCCGTTTTTGCGGTGCAGAACTTGAAAATGACGAGAAAACAGGTTTTACCTGTAAAAAATGTTTAATGAAATTCTCCCCAAAGATGAGTGAACTTGAAAAAAAAGGCCTGAAAATAAAAAATTATGAAGAAGAAGCGCGCACCCTGAACAGACGCCTAAGGGGCGGAATGAACAGCGCAAATACTTCCACACGATACGGCTTTATTCAAAATTATGATTTGTAAAACACTTGCATATAATTTATGTTTTTTATACAATCATCATGACCTGAAGTGGCTTTGGTATGCCACAAAGGCTTTATAAACGAAAGGAATAAAAAATGCCTAAAATGAAAACACATCGCTCTGCTGCAAAACGCTACAAAATTACAGGTAGCGGTAAAGTTATGCGTCAAAAAGCAGGCAAAGGACACTTATTGGCTCACAAAAGCCCCGCTCGCAAAAACAGATTAACAGGAACTACAGAAGTTTTTGCAGGAAATCTTGATATGATTTCAAAAGAATTACCGTACATGAAAAAAGCGTAAAAGAAGGGAATGAAAAATGAGAGTCAAACGTGGTAACGTCTTAAGAAAAAGACATAAAAAAATATTAAAATTAGCTAAAGGTTTCTTGGGTGCAAGAAGCAGAATCTTCAAAGTTGCAAATATTGCAGTTATGAAGAAATTAAAATATCAATATAGAGATAGACGCGTTCTTAAAAGAAATATGCGTTCTCTTTGGATAATAAGAATTAATGCAGCCGTTCGTGAACTTGGCTTAAGCTATTCTAAATTTATGAATTTGCTTAAAAAAGCCGATATTCAAGTAAACAGAAAAATGCTTGCAGAATTAGCAGTTAATGAACCTGAAGCATTTAAAGTTTTAGTTGAAACAGCATCTGCTGCAAAATAAGAATTTTAATATTTAAAAAAACGGCAGGCAAGACAGCTTGCCGTTTTTTTGTACACTAAATAACTCTAAAATCAAAAATACCATAAGGAGCTATGCTTTGCAGAAAAGATACTATCCCCTTAGCAAATATTTTCAGGAAACCTTTAATAAAAAGGTTTATAAAATTACACTTGACGCAGGGCTATATTGCCCAAACCGCGACGGTACAATATCATTTGGCGGGTGTATTTTTTGTGATGAAGTCGGAAGCTATTCAAGATGTAATCAAAAACAATCTATTAAAGAACAGGTCAAAGAAAGTATTGAAAAGTTATCTCATCAGTTCAAAGCCGAATTGTTTATGGCATATTTTCAATCTTATTCCAATACTTATGCGCCTCTTGAGAAGCTGAAAAACATATATGATAATGCTTTCTGTGACAGCAGAGTTGTTTCAATTTCAATAGGAACAAGGCCTGATTGCATAGATAGTGAGAAATTAGATTTAATTTCCTCATATCCATATCCTTGGATAGAATTCGGGCTTCAAAGCGCGCATGATGAAACTTTGAAAAAAATAAACAGAGGGCATGACTTTGAATGTTTTAAAAATGCGGTTATTGAAACAAAAAAACGAGGGATAAAAGTTTGCGCACATATTATTTTGGGTTTTCCTAATGAAACACGCGAAATTATGCTTCAAACCGCGCGTAAATTAGCAGAGCTTGAAATAGACAGTATCAAAATCCACATGCTGACTATTTTAAAAGATTCGCCTTTAGCAAAGATATATAACGATAATCCTTTTTATTTAATGAATATGGAGCAATATTCAGAAATTGTTTGTGATATACTTGAAATCTTGCCTCCAAATTGTATAATTCAAAGAATAGCAGGAACAGGCTATTGCGAAACCACATTAACACCAAAATGGGTAAACAGGCGATTTGAAATTTTAAATATGATTGATAAAATTATGATTCAAAGAAATTCCTATCAGGGAGATAAATATAAATTTAGCCATATAGCACTTGAACATCATCAAGATTTGTTTTAGATTTTGCTTGAAATAAATCATATTGAGATTGTAAATCCAGCCAAAATTGCGCATCGGAATTAAATGCTTTGGCAATTTTAAGTGCCATTACAGGGGAAATTGCGGCTTTGCAATTAATTATATCGTAAATCGTTTTTCTTGATACTCCAAGTTTTATTGCAACCTTAGCAACAGACAAACCGAGTTCATCTAAATATCCTTCCTTTAACAATTTTCCGGGGTGAGACGGGTTATACATTTCCATAATTTATCTCCTTAGTGATAATCTTGATAATCAACAATATAAACATCTTCATTTTCAAATTTGAAAGTTATTCGCCAATTTACTTGAACGGTTACTGACCATAAATTTTTCATATCACCTTTTAGCCGGTGTAATTTAAATGACGGTATATTTGCGTGTTCAATTTTGCGAGCTTTATTTAAAACAGTTAAGATTAAGTTTAATTTTTGTATATTGTCAAGTAACACCATACAAAATCAATACAAAAAACGGGGCTGTAGCCCCGTTTTATACATTTTTTATACTCTGCTTAATGGTTTTGGGCCGGCATTAACAATTTCTGATGGCATATTCGGGTATTTGCTTGAGAAATTGTCATTGAACATGGTTGCTAATTTATTAGCTTGGACATCATAAGCCTCTTTATCAGCCCACATTCCTCTTGCGTCTAACATTTCATCAGGAACATTAGGACAGCTTACAGGATAATCAACATTGAATACATCATGGTGTTTGAATTCAATGTTGTCAAATGTTCCGTTTAAGGCTGCAGTTACCATAGCGCGGGTGTATGATAATTTCATACGTTTAGCACCCATAGAAGCTGAACCGCCTGCCCAGCCTGTATTTACAAGGTAAACTTTAGTGCCGTATTGGTCTAATTTATCACCGAGCATTTTAGCATAAACGCTTGCGTCCATTGGCATAAAGGGTTCACCGAATAATGTAGAGAAAGTCGGAACAGGTTCTGTGATACCGCGTTCAGTTCCGGCTAATTTAGAAGTGAAGCCTGTAACGAAGTGATACATCGCAGCGTTTTTATCTAATCTTGATATTGGAGGTAATACACCGAATGCGTCAGCTGTTAAGAAGATAACAACCTTTGGAATACCGCCCATAGAAGGAATTTGAGAATTATTAATATAATCAACAGGGTAACCTACGCGGGTATTTTCTGTTAATGAGCCGTCATTGAAGTCAAATTCTCTTGTTTCTTCATCCATTATAACGTTTTCAACCAAAGAACCGAATTTAATAGCATTATAAATATCGGGTTCATTTTCAGCAGATAAATTGATACATTTTGCATAACATCCGCCTTCAAAGTTGAATACGCCGTCAGGTGACCAGCCATGTTCATCATCTCCGATTAATTTTCTGGATGGGTCAGCAGATAATGTTGTTTTACCTGTACCGGATAAACCGAAGAATACTGCTGTTTCATGGGTACTTGGGTCCATATTAGCTGAACAGTGCATTGGAAGAACGTTTTTCTTTGTCATAACGTAGTTCATAGTTGAAAATACTGATTTTTTAATTTCGCCTGCGTATTGTGAACCTGCGATAATAATTGTATGAGCTTCATAATCTATTGCAATACAAGCTTCTGAGTTAACTCCGTCACGTTCAGGGTCGCATTTAAAACCGGGTGCGCAGATAATTGTATAATCAGCTTTACCGTAGTTTGCAAGTTCTTCTTTTGTAGGTCTTATTAATAATTGATGAATAAACATATTTTGAGAAGCTAATTCATTAATTACTCTGAATTTTTGAGTATATTTTTTATCAGCGCCTGCAAAACCGTCAAAAACAAATACTTCTTTATCGCATAAGTATTGAATCATTTGTTCTTTAATAGCGTTAAATTTTTCGCGTGTTATAGGAACATTTACTTTGCCCCAAGCGATTTCATTGTGAACACCGTCTGTATCCACAATAAATTTATCTTTAGGTGAACGGCCTGTGTATTTGCCTGTTGTTACAACTAAAGCACCTGTTTTAGATAATTTGCCTTCGCCTCTTCTAATAGCGAACTCTGTTAATTGAGCAGGTTCTAAGTTGCGATAAACTGCTTTGGCACGAATGCCTAATTGTTCAATTCCGTATGTTTCCATAATAATCTCCTTTAATTTTGAACATATAGCTTAATTGTATGCCAAACACTAATTATTTTCAAGGCACAATCGTAAATATGGTCTAGATTAAAATTTAACAGCGTCGGGATTTAAGGCAAGCCATTGGTACGAATCTTGAATTTCAGGCATTTCCACAATAAATATACCGCCTGATTTACCGGCTTTTGACATCAAAGCACCATTTTGAAGCATTGCTTTAAGCGCACGGCGGATTGTATTCGGGCTTACATTTAAAATAGAAGCTAAAACGCGTATGGGTGCAAGTTTATCCCCCTGTTCATAGTTTTGAACGATATGTTTTTTTAAATGTTCAAGGGTTTTCTGCCAGGAATATGTATAATCTTGATTGAAATTAATTTTCTTTTTTTCCTGCGAAATAAAATCTTTTTTATGGTTTTTACTTCCTAAATAAATTGTTCCATACTGCCCTCTGCGCGCAAGTATAATCTTTTTAGAGCTTAAATATTTCATTGCGTCATTAATTGTTTTAACGCTTACTTCAAACATTGCGGATAATGCTTTATTCGGAAGGATTTTGTCCCCTTGCTTGTATGTTTTTTCAAGATAGCCTTGAATTTTATCAATTAATTGAAATTTTAAAGTAAAATTTTCATCTTTAATATTAAGCTCAAGCTCTTTTTTGGAAAGTTTAAATTCTTTTTTATATATCCAAAGATATTTATTGCCTTTTGCACGCACTTTTTCAAGATATCCGCCAAGTGCCAAATTAGATAATGCAAGCCTTATTGTATTTTTTGAAATATCGCAAATATGTGATAATTCAGCTATTGAAGGTATTGCGCTGTTAAGTGCTACGTTATAATCAAGCACTATTTTTTTAATTTTGTATTCTGCAATTGTGCCATGGTACAAGCTGTTATCTTCGTTTTCGGGGTTTAAATCCTTTGAATAAAAGTCTGCAATTGATGTACCGCTTGATTGTTTTGAAGTAAAGTAGCCCAAATTTTTTACATAACGAATAGAATTTTGTATAGTGGCGCTTGAAACATCCAAATAATTTGCAAGGTCATATTTTGAGGGAATAAAATCACCGATATCTGCAATACCGTGTTCTAAGGAATGTTTAACCCATTCAATAAGCCATAATGAAATCATCTGCCCTTTTGGCATATTTGATGATTCAAAATCAGGCCTGGGTATTTTTATATCATCAAGAGTTAAATGTTTCATACTTAAGCCAAGACTTTTTTACATTATAATATGAAATAAAATTTTTCGCTATAATATGATTATGAATATGAAGCAGGAAACTTCTTTAAGAATTTTATTTTTATTAAATTTACTCTACAATGGTAAATATTCTAAAAATGAAATCATGGAAGAATTTAAAAAAAACGGTGTAACAGTAAGAAGAAGCTCCATAAACAATTACATAGAAAAATTAAAAGAATACGATATCCCGATTGTTGTTGAGCAAATCAAAAAAAGCAATTACTACTCAATAAAAAATGAGTGCCAGCTTGATTTAAAAACAAGCGAAATAAACGCTTCTTCGGATGTAAAAAGGCTTTTAATAAGCGAAAAAAATGAATACATAATAAAAAAGGCAATGCGTGTATTTTATAAATTTGCCTTGCAAACAGAAGACAAAGGAATAAGGCAGGAGCTTATAAATTTCGGCTATTATTCAAAAATTAACTGGCTTCTTGTAAAGTGCTTAAGAGAACATTGCAAAAAGAAAAATATAATAAAAATTGATTATCTGCTTCCAAACGGAAAAAACAGATACATTAATTTCCATGCGGATACAATCAGAATGGGGGAATGGTCTGAAAGATTATATTTATCGGGCTTTTTTGAAGGCGATAATAAAATTTCCCAGCTTCCTATTGATAAAATTTTTATGATTAAAAAAGTAATAAAAGAAAATGTGCGCATTTCTTTTGAAACCAAAGTTTTAACCTATAAAGTTGGTCTTGATACATATAATGAAGCGCAGCCCGATGAAAAAGAATCGGTGCAGATAAAAGATAATATAGCAATAATAAAACGACCCGCAGATGATATATTCTTTACAATTCAAAGATTATTATATTTTTGCCCTGATTTATATTATATTTCTGATGTAGGCATAAAAAATCTTGTACAAGAAAAACTATACACCTTGAAAGATATGTATGATGATGAAATATACAAATAAAAAAACGGCTTTCAGAGTATTTCAAATGCTTGATAGAGGGTTTGGCGATAAAGATGAGATTATTGAAAATCTTCAAATAGGGGTATCTACATTTTATAAAAGCATTCAAAAGCTCAAAGATGCAGGTTTTAATATTAAAAAGCAAAATAACTTCTATTCTCTTGAAAGGTATAAACATATTCTTTTTCTTGATAATAAAGAAAAAAGCGTTGTTGCTTATATGCTGAATACGGCGTATAAGTTTTTGCCGAAATATAAATATAAAAGTTTTCAAAGTTTTGTTAAAAAATTTCTTTTATTAGCTTCGGAAGTTGACTATAATGAAATTGCGGAAAAATTTCAACTTATAAAAAAATATTCTTTAATAGATGAATATGAAGAAAAATTTAATACCATAGAATTTTTTATTCTGCAAAAAGAACCCGTAAAAGTCACATTGCATTCCAACAGAATTATTTTTATGACTCCTTTAAGGTTTGATTGGAAACAGGAAAAATCTACACTATATTACAAAAACATTATGAAAGAAAAAGAAGAAAAAATCACGCTTGAACAAATTGCAAAAATTGAAGGTCTTGACGAAGAAGAATATACTCCCAAACGTAATGAAATTATTTTTGAGCTGTACGGAAATTTAGCAAAAAGATATTTGTTAAAAAAAGAAGAAAGGGTTATAAAAGCCAAAAAAGATTCTTTAGTTATCGCTTCGGGCGCAAAAGATAAAGAAGCACTTTTCAAAAGACTTTTGAGATATGATACTTTATGTAAAGTATTATTTCCAAAAACTGAAGTTAATTCATTTAACAAATTAATAGATAAAGCTATAATGAATATAAATTCAGAAGGTTAAAATGAGAAAACAAAAGCAATACTACATTAACGGTTTAATTTTACTTATCATTGCCATGATAAGTATTACAATGTTGCCTCATTTAGCAGATAAGCTCAAGCTAACCGTTGAAAAAAGTTCGTTTTCGGAATTTGAGTTTTTTGCGTTATGTGCTTCTGCTCTTTTTTACCTTTTTTCGCCCCGTTACTACAAAAATCAGGTTTTAAGCATAATTTTTGCTTTTTTATATTATTTTCTTTTTTTAAAAATGTATCCTATTTTTTAATTTATTCAATTTTTAGTTTTTTCATTTCTTCTTTTTTATCTTCATGGATTTTGGGTAATTCAATGTGCAAAATTCCGTTTTTAAATTCGCTTTTCGCTTCATCACAATTAATTGCCTGCTCTAAGGGAATTATTCTTTCAAATTTGCCGTAGCGAAATTCCGTTGTTTTGATATTTTCTTCTTCTTGAGTTTCTTCAAATTTTGATTCTGCCTTAATTGAAATCGCGTTTTCACACATTTCTACATCAATATCTTCCTTATTAACGTTTGGAAGTTCAACTTTTATTTTATATTTATCTTTCTTTTCTTTGATTTCAATTGCCGGTCTAAATGCTCTATAAGCGCTATTTGCAGATTTATCAAGATATTCAATATCGCCAAATGTATCTTTTAAAAATCTGTTTAAATCTTCATGGATATTTTCAAAAAAATACGAAGGTTCTCTTTTAATAATACTAAATCTCCTCATTGTCTCCTTTCTTACATATTTTGCTCTATAAAATTGCTTTTTTCATTACCTGCATTAACTATTTTTGTTATAATGTTTATTGAAAGAAGGTAATTATGCATAAAAAATCAAGAGAAGAAATAAAAATAATGCGCCATGCAGGTTCAATTGTTGCGCTTGTTCATCAAGAAATGGCGCGAGTTATAGAACCGGGTATAACAACCGAAGAATTGGATAAAATTGCTTACGATATTATTAAGAAAAATAAAGCTCAACCTACATTTTTGGGCTATAATGGTTTTCCTGCTTCAATTTGCGCTTCCGTTAACGAACAAGTGGTGCATGGAATACCCTCAAAAGACATTGTTTTAAAAGAAGGGGATATAATTTCAATTGATGTAGGTGCGACATGGCGCGGAATGGTTGGTGATGGCGCTTGGACTTATCCTGTAGGCAAAATTTCAAGCGAAGTGCAAAATTTGTTAGAAGTGACACAACGCGCTTTATATAAGGGTATTGAACAAATGATACCGAATCAACCGCTCGAAAATGTATCAGGCGCAATTGAAGACGTAGCTTTAGAAGCTAAAGTCGGCATAGTAAGGCAATATGGCGGTCATGGAGTAGGCCAAGAAATGCATGAAGAACCGTTTTTATTCAATTACAGAACAGGCTCAAAAATAATTATTAAGCAAAATTGCGCTATTGCAATTGAACCTATGCTTAATTTAGGATGTGACGAAGTACATACATTGGCGGATAATTGGACTGTTGTAACAGATGATAAGAAACCTTCCGCACATTTTGAGCATACAGTTATTGCGACAGAAGAAGGGCCGTTGATTACAACAAAATTATTGGATTAATTTTAAAAATTTGTTATAATTCTTTACATAGGATAGTTAAAGTTTTAAAAAATTATGCCGATATAAACCTTGAATCAACATGAGGAGAAATACCCGTGCTAAACATGAAGAACGACCTTTTTTTGAATAGTGTCGGAGATTTAATAAGTGCAACGTCTGTGAATAATGAACATACCATTTTAATTGTTGATGATGAAATTAACAACATTCAGCTTTTAAAAAGAACGTTCCGCGGAAAATACCGTATAATGACTGCTTCTAACGGTCTTGAAGGCTTAGAAACTTTAAAAAGGAACATAGACGATATTTGTTTAATTGTTTCAGACCATAAAATGCCCATTATGGAAGGCACAAAATTTTTGGAAGAAGCAAATAAAATTGCTCCTGATGTAATTAAAATTCTCCTTACGGGCTTTTCCGATATTGAAATTATTACAGACGCGGTTAATAAATGTAATTTATTTCAATATGTCTTAAAACCTTTTAACCCTGATGAATTGCAAGAAGCCGTCAAAAACGGTTTGGACAAATTTGACCTTGCAAGTTCAAAATCATTAATTTTAAAAGATTTAAAAGAATTATTCTATAAAACAATAAAATCTATAGCTTCAGCGCTTGATGCAAAAGATCCATATACCCACGGACATTCTATGAGGGTTACTTTATATTCGATTATTTTAGCGCGCGAGCTTGGTGTTCCGAATTCAGAGCTTGAAATGGTTGAAACAGCCGGTTTATTGCATGATATAGGTAAAATCGCAATACCTACATCCATATTGTGTAAACCGGGCAAGTTAGATGATGAAGAATTTGCAATTATGAAATCTCACCCTGTAAATTCTGAAAAATTAATTGCCTCTATTAAAAAGCTCCATGATATTTCTCCCGGAGTTAAGCATCACCACGAACGCTGGGATGGCAGGGGATATCCTGACCATTTGGCGGGAGAAGGCATACCGTACAGTGCCAGAATTATCGCATTAGCCGATACTTATGACGCTATGACTTCAACCCGTTCATACAGGAAAGCCCTTGCGCATGAAGTTGCCATAGAAGAAATTTCAAAATGTGCAGGAACGCAATTTGACCCTGTTTTGGCGCAAAAATTTGTTGAAATAGAAGATATTATTCGCGCGGCAAAAGATAACCCCGAAGAATATTATGCAAAATATTCAACACTTTATTCTCAAATAAATTAAAATTTACCATTTTTTGAAAATAAAAAATACCGCCAGAACTATAAAAATAAACCCTACCAAATAATTCCACCTGAATTGTTCTTTAAGATAAAGAACGCTAAAAATGCTGAAAATAATTAGGGTTATAACTTCTTGTATAGTTTTTAATTGAACAACATTATATACCTCATGCCCAAACCTGTTGGCCGGCACTTGAAAGCAGTATTCTAAAAATGCAATAAGCCATGACACAACAATTACAACCCAAAGGGCGGATTGTTTATGCCTTAAATGTCCGTACCAAGCAAAAGTCATAAAAACATTTGAAATTATTAAAAGCAATATCGGATTAACATATTTAAACATAACTTAATTTTAATACAAAAAAATTAGTAATAATTTGCTCAATAGCAAAAATTGCTATAAAATTGTACTATGGAGATTGATAGGAATTAGAAAGTGACTTTTGATTTAGATGATTTTTTAACAAAATCACAGCAGGCGCATGCATCTGATATTCATCTGAATTGTAACAAAGCGCCTATTCTTAGAATTAACGGAGAAGTATATAAAATAGCAACTTCATTGATTACTTATGAAGATATTAAAGAATGCCTCGATAAAACACTGCCCAGAGAATACATAACAGGGCAGGATAAAGACTTAAAAGATATTGATTATATCTATGAAATAAAAGGTGTATCAAGATACAGAGTAAATTTCTGTAAAGATATATACGGCGGAAAATTAACCTTCAGAACCATACCTTATAAAGTAAAATCTTTAGAAGAATTACAGCTTCCTTCGTATTTAAGCGAATATACAAAATTTAATAACGGTATAGTAATTGTTACGGGCGCAACGGGTTCGGGAAAATCAACGACACTTGCTTCTTTAATTGAAATTATTAATCAAACCCGCAAATGTCATATTATTACTATAGAAGACCCTGTTGAATATATTTATGAAGATAAAAAATCGCTTGTAACTCAAAGAAGCCTTGATATAGATGTAAAAGATTTTAAAACAGGTATTAAATATGCCCTAAGGCAAGACCCTGATGTTATGCTTGTAGGCGAAATAAGGGATAAAGACACTCTTTTAAGCGCTATAGAAGCAGCTGAAACCGGACATTTGATATTTTCTACACTGCACACAAACGGTACAATACCTTCCATAGACAGGCTCGTAGGTTTTATTGAAGAATCGGGGCAGGAAGATTTCAGAACAAGATTAGCCAATTGCATAAGAGCTATTGTACATCAACAGCTTGTGCCAAAGGTTGACGGCGGAAAATTAACACCTGCCGTTGAAATCTTAACATTTACATCAACCGTTGTTGATTATGTAAATCAGGGAAAAACCCATGAGCTGGAGCTTTTAATGCAAAGAAGCAAACAGCCGAATCTTGTTACTATGAATATGTCTTTGTATAATTTGTATGAACGCGGTATAATTACTGCAGAAACTGCCTTAGAACACAGCCTTGAAAAAGTTGAAATGAATCAAATGCTGAAAGGTGTACAAAGAAACGCATCACAAGATAATAGTATTTTATAAAGGAGTATAAGTATGGCGCCATTTCCGGAAGATGAGATTATGACAATTAAAAGGCTTGAAGTAGCCCTTAGAAAATCAGACTTCAAGCTGTTAAAAGACGGTGCATATAAATTGCATGAAAAATATCATTCACATCACCATTTTGAATATGTTGATTTATTGCAGATTATTTTAGAAGAAGTAGAAACAAATTATGCAATCCCCATGGATGTTAAAGATATTTTAATTCCGACTATTAAAGATATTTTAGCTAATCAAAACAACGAAAGTGAAAATCAAAACAGAGTTTCAAGTTTAACTTCTTTAAGTTACGGAATAAATTCTCAAAAAGAAGAATTAAAAGAACCTCTGTATGAACAAAAACCTCAAATACAGCCTGATGTGCCAAAACAGACTAAAAATGAGGAATATATTAAACCGTTTCAGGAATTTACTCATTTTCAGCCTATTGAAACAACTATTGAAGAAAAAAAAGAAGAACCTTCCGAAAATGCTTTTCGATTTCAAGCGGGAAATAATGATTCAAAATCTATTATAGATTCATATAATCCCGAGCCTTTTGAAGATTTTATTACGGAAGTACCTGTTTTAGAACAGCAAAATATTTTTGATAATAAAACAGAAGAAAAATCAGAAGAATTTATAGAAAACATTAAAAAAGAAGAACCTGTTCAGGAATATTTAGCTCAAAAACCTGTTGAAGAAACAATTAAACCAATTGAAGAACCCGTACAAGAAGTTGTTCAAGAACCGATTAAAGAATTCATTCAAGAACCCCCTAAAGAAGAAATTCAACAAAAACCCGTTCAGCAATTTTTTGTTCAAGAACCCCCTAAAGAAGAAATAAAAGAAGAAGAACCGATACAAGAAACTGTTCAAGAACCGATTCAACAGATACAAAGTGCAGTGCAAGAAATAATTGAAGAACCCAAAGAAGAAGTTCAAGAAATTGAACAAAAAGCAATTGCGATTTTTTACGGACAGGATTCTTCCAATGAAAAAATCAAAAACATTATTAAATATCGCGAGCTTATTCATAATAACGGTAATTTCTCGCTAAATGAAATTACAAGTTTAATAAATGAAATTAAAACCCAAGCCGATACCAATGTTTCAGAATTAAAAACACTTTTAGAGCAATTAAAAACAACTAATCATAATGTTAATCTTTTAACAAATTCTCAAAGTGCAAATCTTGTTGAATTATTTAATCAAAGCAACATAACATACAGCATTTTCAATCCCAGCGAAGATAAAAGAGTTAATCTTTTACCGTTATTAGGGCTTACAAATTTATATAAATGTTTTGAATGTGATAATGAATTTTTAGAAGATAACGAAAAAATTAATTCATTTATTCTTCAATGCCACAAATGCAAAGGCGCAATGCTTCCTGACCTTTATTGTGCAAAAGGTGAAATAAATATGGATTATTATAATTCATCAATCATTGCCTTGGCTAATTCTGACATTTGGCTTTTAATTCATCCTTCATTATCCGAAAGACTTACTTTAAATATGATAAGAAGCGCACTTAAAGTAAGTTCGCAGGTTAGGGAAATTTATATAGTGGATAAAGATATTAATATCAGAGAAACATACAGAAAATTATTCTATGATATTAATCCTGAAGTAAAAGTTAATACTAATTTGAATGTAATAGAGGAGTTTTTTTCAAATATATAGATGAAAAAAACATTTACGACAGACGCTATAAACCTTAAAAATTATCCTTTGAATGATAATGACAGCATTGTTGTGATGTTTTCAAGGGAAAAAGGTTTAATGCGTGCGGTTGCAAAAGGTTCAAAGCGCCCTAAGTCAAAATTGGGCGCAAGAATACAAATGTTCATTGCAAATAAGCTCATGATGTTTGAAGGCAGAAATTTAGATACAATATCCGAAGCGCAAAGCCTTAATACATTTTCGCGTATTCGCTCTGACCTTGATAAAATAACTTATTCAATGTATATTGCGGAACTTGTTAATACTTTTTGTTCTAAAAATTACAATAATGATGAGAGTTATCAAGAAATTTATGACCTTTTGTATAAGGTTTATGATAAAATTGCTTCCTGCAATTCCCGTCAAGAGGCAATTTTATATTCAATTAAATTTTTAATACATTTTCTTTCTATTTTAGGGTGGGGATTGGATTTTTCTTGTTGTTCAACATGCCAAAAGCCATTAAATGCAAAACAAGATGAAAGTTCCGTTTTTTCTTTTGAATTGGGCGGTTTTATATGCAATGATTGTGCGGTTAATCATCCTTATAATACAATCAAAATTCACAATAAAATCAAAGCATTTTTATGTGAACTTTCAATTTCTAAATTGGAAGAAAAAACAAAATATGATGATTTAGTTAATGACGTTGTTTTAGAAAAATGCTTTTCTTTTATGAAAAAATATACAGACAACCTTACAAATAAAAGAACAAAAGTATTTGAAGTTTTATCAAGAAGTGCAATATGAAAAAAATTTTAGCGATTATGCCCGTCAGTATCGGGGGAAGATTGACAACATCAAGCATTATAGACGGCTTTAAATTAAATGATTTTGAGGTTAAAATTTTTGATGAATTAAAAGATGAAGATTTTTCAAAATTTTTAAAAAGTGATTATAGCTATATTATTGGCTATGATTTTTCACCCGTAAAATTAAAAATAGATTATAACCTTAAAATCCCTTGCATTGCTTATTTTTCCGATGTTATACAATCAAGAACTTCAGGTGTCGGATATAAGGAATATTTTAAATACCTGAAAAACCCTGATATATATACTTTTTTGTGGGACAGAGAATTATCAAAAGAAGGAGATTATATTTATTTTCCGCATTTTGTGAATTGTGAAATTTATAAAAATTTTTCTATTCCTAAAACAGATGTTGCTTTTATGGGCCGTTTTGATACGGATTTAAGATTAAATACGTTTATAGAATTAAATGAAAAATTACCAAATGTAACTTTTAAATGGTATGCAATTGAAAGACACTATCTTGACGCACTTTCAAGAACAAATAAAAAAGACATTATAAAAAAAGCGTATTCAGGTTTTATTGATAATGAAACAGATATGGCAGATGCTATTAATGATTGCAAAATTGCCTACAATATTAATGCACAGGGTAAAACTTCTTTGAATTATAGAACTATGCAGGTTTTAGCCTGCGAAAGACTTATAATTTCAGATGAGCGCGGGGAGCTTGATTTATTTAATAATATCATTCCTGTTTGGTCTGATACCAATGATTTAGCACAAAAAATCAAATATTATCTGAATAATTTTGATGAATATAATAAAATTGTAAAAAAAGCGCGCGAAATTATTGTTAAAAATCATAATTCTTCAATTTGCGTTAAAAAAATGCTTAATATCATTGAAACAAAATAACATTTTTTTCGTCTATAGTTTAAGAGGGTTTATGCTAAAATGGGGTTGAAGGATTATGAATAATTTTGATAAAAATATATTTGATTGTTTAATTTTAGGGGGCGGGCCTGCCGGAATGTCGGGTGCTTTGTATTGTTCAAGGGCAAACTTAAATTGTGCAATTATTGATTCCAGCGCCTTAGGCGGTGCGCCTGCTAATTATTGTGAAATTGAGAATTATCTCGGTTTCAATAGAATTGAAGGGGCGGAACTTTGTGAAAGGTTTGAAGAACATATAAATAATTTTAATGTTCAAAAGTTTCCTTTTGAAGAAATTCAAAGCGTTGAATTAACTTCCGATATAAAAAAAATTACTACAGAAGATAAGGAGCTATTTGCTAAATCAATAATCATTGCAACCGGAGCAAAACCGCAAAAGCTCAATGTTAAAGGCGAAAAAGAATTTTTTGGCAGAGGGGTTAGTTATTGCGCTGTTTGTGACGGAGCTTTTTATAAAAATAAAATAACCGCTGTTGTTGGCGGCGGTAATTCTGCATTAGAAGAAGCTCTATATTTAACAAGATTTTGCGATAAAGTCTATTTAATTCACAGGCGCGGTGAATTTAGAGCGGATAAAATTATTCAAAAACGCATATTTGAAAATAAAAAAATTGAACTTGTTTTAAATTCTGTTGTTGAAGAAATTATCGGGGATAATAAAGTTCAAGGTATAAAAATCAAAAATGTTTCAAATAATGAAATTAAAACGCTTGTTGTGCAAGGGGTTTTCCCTTATATCGGTTTAAGCCCTAATTCCGAATTATTTACAAATCAGCTTCAAACAGATGAAAAAGGCTTTATTATAACCGACAACACCATGCAAACAAATATACAAGGTGTCTATGCCATAGGAGATATAAGAAATACACCCCTAAGGCAAGTTATAACTGCTGTATCAGACGGTGCTATAGCAGGTGTCAGCGTTTCAAAATATTTGATGAACATTGAAAAAGGAGCAGTACATGAAAGCATTAGTTTATGATAGGGAATTAAAACTTGACAAAAATTATCCTAATCCTGTTATTAAAGATAATGAAGTTTTAATTAAAACAAAAATGGTAGGAATTTGCAACACCGATTATGAAATAACCCTTGGATATATGGGATATAAAGGTGTTTTAGGTCATGAATTTGTAGGCATAGTTGAAAGCGTTGGTAAAAATGCCCCAAAAGACCTTATAGGGAAAAGGGTAGTAGGCGAAATCAATTGCGCTTGTAATGATTGCACATGGTGCGGACATAATTTAGGCCGTCATTGCCCAAACCGTCAAACTCTCGGCATTTGGCAAAAAGACGGTTGTTTTAGCGAATATTTTACCCTGCCTTATGAAAATGTTATACCGATTTCTGATAATATATCGGATATTTCAGCAACCTTTACAGAACCCCTTGCTGCTGCTAATGAAATATTGGAACAAGTACATATTAAGCCTGATTATAAAGTAGCTATAGTGGGTGACGGCAAATTGGGGCTTTGTATATCAATGGTATTCAATGCTATGAATATTGACTATATTCATATAGGAAAACATCCTGAAAAATTAAAAATCACAAGTGATTTAGGCAATAAAACAATGCTTTTATCAGAAGTTGATGATAAATATAAAAAATCTTTTGATGTTGTAATTGAAGCAACAGGTTCTGTTTCAGGTTTTGAAACAAGTGCAAGTTTAGTAAAACCAAGAGGCACACTTGTTTTAAAAAGCACAATTGCGGCAACCCAAGGGTTAAATTTAGCTTCGATTGTTGTAGATGAAATAACTATTGTAGGTTCAAGATGCGGACAATTTAAACCTTTATTAAGATTATTGGAAAAAGGAAAAATTAACCCTGAAGTACTTGTTGATAGTATTTACAGTGTTGATGATTTTGAAGAAGCATTTAAAAAGAATGCCCAGAAAAACACCCTAAAAGTGCTTGTAAAATTTTAATATAATTGAAAATAAAAGAAAATGGGGTATATGAAAGTACCCCATTGATGTTTTTGGTTTATTAATTGTATAACAAAATTATACTGTTCATATAAATTATATTGATATAATAATTATATGTCAATATTTAATATTCTATGCGCGAAAAAATTCCTAAAGGGGTTTTATAAAGCTGAATCTCTTTTGCTTCCGAAAAAGTTTTTTCATCTAAATAAAGATTTAAAACATAGCAAATACAAGGTTTTTGGGCTCCGTATTTCAACGGGTCAATAGTATTTAAGCCTGTATTTATTTGTACATATATAGGTTTTGTATTATTAATTAAAAATTCTCTGTATCCTTCTATGGTATCCGTATAAAAAATATAGTTTGCCTTTTTCTTATCAAGGTCATTTTTAATAAAATCAAGGTATAAGTTATGATTACAATATAGGTTTTGATAGCCTAAAATCCCTTGAGCTATGAAAAAAAGAAATATGATGATATTCATTTTAATTTCGCGCGATAATACAGCGCAAAGTGCGATATAGCTTGGATAAACAATATAAAAATATCTGTACATAAAAATCGGTTTAACTAAATATGAAAAAACTACGGCAAATATAAATACAAATAATATTGCAGCGAAATTATAGCTTATGAATAATTTTTTTCTTTTGGAAGATTTTTTATATACAAAAAGTAAAACAACTAAGAATATTAAAAATATTATGCTGTATCCGCAAAAAGTTTTGATTGTGTGAATATAATTTGGCAATTGCGGAATATTAATCCAAGAATTAAAATCAGAAGATAAATTACGGAATTTATAAATTAAACAAGGCAGGTAAAATAAAGCTGTGCCAATATTTATCAAAATAAAATCTTTTCTTTTTTTCTTTTTAAAATATACACTTGAAAATAAAAAGTTATAAATAAAATAAAAAACCCCGTAGTAATGAGTATATAAAAGGGCAATTGACGAAATTAAATAGCCGGTTTTGTGTTTTTTAAATAAAAAATAACTTGATAATATGGCTAAAAGCCCTAACAGCATATAACATCTTATTTCTTGAGAAAGATAAATTAAAGCTATTGAAAACCCTGAAAATATCATTGCAATGAGTGCTGTTTTTTTGTTTTGCAATTTTTTAACATAAAAATAAAAAATAACACAAAATACACATCCTGTAATAACGCTTGAAAACCTATAAAAATAAGGGTTTTGAACAATCGTTCTATAAATTTTAAATAAAATAAAATATAAAGGCGGATTTCCTTCATCTTGAAATAACTCAATTAACGGGGAATAATTTGATGTTATTTTTAAAACATAAATTTCATCATCCCAAAAAGGTATTGAATTTAGCTGTGTTAACCTTAATAAAAAAGAAAGAAAAAGAATTATCCAAAAACAATTATGGTAATTAATTCTTCCTTTAAAATTATTTAAAAACAAAAATAAAAATATATATGAAAAAAGATATAATTCAAAATTATAGAAAAATGAAAGAAATATAATGCTTGTTTTGCTTAATAAATTTTTTGAATTGTCTATATTTTGAAAATCATCAAATTGCGCTTTATTACCTATATATAAAATAATTTTTTTTATTTTTTCAGGATTTTTAATATTTATATTTTTAATTTTTTTATAAGACGTTATTTTGTAAAGATAGTGATTTTCATCTATTTTCAGGGTATTTAAGGAAGAATTATCAACGTCTATAAGTTTTAAATCATTGTTTTCAAAATAAGTTGTATCAATCCAAACACTTTTATAAATTCCGCCAAAATAGGGAACATTGATTTTATCATAGTTAAAAAATAAACTTATAAAAAAGCTGAATAAAAATAATATTAAATATATCCAACTTCTCAAGTTCATTTTTTTATTTCCTTTTCAAGATAATTTTTTGCCTTATCAAGCTGTGAATCAACATTATTTACAAAGTCATTATGCGCTATTGATACTTTATAATCCGGTTCTATCCCTATTTGGTTAATATCTCTGCCTTTTGGAGTTAAATATTTTGCTATGGTTAAATTCATACCTGTCTTATTGGGAAGCGGGAATATCTTTTGTACAAGCCCTTTGCCATAAGTATCCGTACCGATTAATACTGCGCGATTATTGTCATGCAAAGCCGAAGACAGAATTTCAGAAGCGGAAGCAGTATCTTCATCAATTAATACCACAAGCGGATTTTCATATATACAGCCTTTTTGGGAAGCCGAATAAATATTTTTTTTGTTATGACGGGCAATAACCTGCACAATTACACCCTTTTTCATAAATAAATCGGCAATAACGGTTGCATTTTGAAATAATCCGCCCGAATTGCCCCTTAAATCAAGAATTAAGCCTTTTGAATCTTTTAATTTATTTAGGGCAACAACAAATTCCTTTGTTGTATCGAGCCCTATAAAACTTGAAATTCTTATATAGCCTATATCTTCATTAAGTTTTTTATAATCTACGGTTTTAATTTTTATTTCTTCGCGCTTAATTGTTTTTGAAAATTTTTCATTTCCGCGAAGAATTTCCAAATCCAATAAAGCGTCTTTATCCCCTCTGATTAATTGTGCAACATGGTAAATTGACTGCCCTGAAACATCATCATTGTTTACTTTTAAAATAATATCGCCTGCTTTAATACCTTGATTGTAGGCAGGTGCATTTTTTAAAACGTTAACAATATGAATTTTTCCTGAAACAGAAGCTATATTAATACCTATTCCGTATAATTTAGAATTAATTGAACGATTTTGTTCCTGAAATTCTTCTGCTGTCATAAATTTTGAATAAGAATCGTTTAGGGTTGCAATCATTGTATTAATTGCTATATAAGCGTCTTCCTGTGTTTTGATTTTGTTTTTATATCTGTTTTTCCACCTTGCCCAATCTTGTTCGTTTAAATCTTTTTTATAGTAATTATTTTTAATAATACTCCAGCTTTCTTCATAAAGTTCTTGCGCAGATACATCTTTTTTGTTGATAATATTGAAATCAGAATTTAGATTTATTCTTTCAATATTATTGTTTTGAATGGAATTATATCCTGAAGTATATAGTATAAATGCACCAAAAAACAGCAAAATAAATTGTATTATTTTATTTTTATTAATTTTTAGCATTATTCTTCACTGCCATTTGCTAAAAGTCTATAACCGCCCCCATATATTGTTTTGATATATTTATTTTTTTCAGTTGAAATTTTGTTAATTTTATTTCTTAAATGGGTAATATGCACTCTTATTGTATCTATATCGTTGTCATCATTATATCCCCAGACTTCTTTCAAAAGTTCTTTTGAAGAAACCATAGCGCCTTCCTTTTGCATAAGTGCATATAAAATATCAAATTCTATGGGGGTTAAACGTGTTGTTTTATCTGTTATCTGCACGCTGTAGCTTTCGGGAATTAAAGTAATATCACCTTTTGATAAAATTTCTTTTACTCTTAAAGATTCCAATTCCTGACCTGAACGGTTCAAAAGGGCAAGAACGCGTGCTTTTAATTCTTCTATTTCAAAGGGCTTTGTAATGTAATCATCAACACCCGAGTTAAACCCTTCTAATTTGTTGTTTAATTCGCCCAATGCCGTAAGCATAATAATCGGGGTCTTTTCAATACTTTGAGTTGAACGAATTTTTTTAGCTACGTCAAAACCGTTGACGCGCCCCATCATAACATCTAATATCACAAGATTGGGTTCTTCCTGCAAAATTAGCGCAAAACCCTTAATCGGGTCAGTTGAATAGATACAATTATACCCGCTCAATTCAAGGTTAACTTTTATAAGTTCGCAAATTGCGATATCATCATCAATTACAAGTATTTTATTCATTATTCTTTTGAAGCCGTTGTATTTTTGTGTACTTGCTTTTGTAATATTTCACATGCTTTTTCTAATTGAGGATCTTTGTTGTTTTTAATGTCATCAGATGTTATATCAACGGTATAATCAGGCTCGATACCTTTTTTATGGATATCTGTTCCGTTTGGTGTTAAATATTTTTGAATTGTAATATGGAGTGCAGACCCGTCGGGTAATTTATTAATTTCTTGAACCAAACCTTTGCCGAAGGATTTTTTGCCTACAATTGTTGCGCGTTTATTATCCTTCAATGCCCCTGATAAAATCTCGGAAGCTGATGCCGAACCGCCATTAATTAAAACCACAACAGGCTGTGTTGTAATAACCTGCGAAGCCGAATTTTGGGTATCTTTATAACCGTCCCTATCTACGGTTGAAACGATTGTTTTTGAACTTAACATCATATCCGCTATATAAACCGCATTTGTCAAAAGTCCGCCCGGATTAGAACGAAGGTCTATAATAATACCGTCTTTTGAAGCCATTTGATTGAGTGCATTTTGAAATTCTACGGCAGCATTCCTTGAAATAAAACTGCTTAAGCGGATATATCCTAAATTATCATCAACAGAGCCGATTTTAGGCGCTTTTGTCGATACCGATTTTAATTCTATATTAGCGCGTTTAATAGTATAAACTTTATTTTCTTCACCTTTTCTTTTAATTAAAAGGCTTACTTGAGTACCTTCCGGCCCTCTTATTTTATCTGCAGCGGCTTCTACCGTAATACCTTTTGTAGATTTTCCGTCTATTTCCAATATTTCATCTTCAGATTTTAAGCCTGCACGCTCGCCCGGAGTATCTTCTAACGGCGCAATAATTAATAATTTGCCGTCCCTTACACCGATTTGCACACCGATACCTTTTAAACTTCCTTGAATGCTTTCGGATTCTTGTTTATATTCTTTCGGGGTTAAAAATTTTGTATAAACATCACCTAAAGAATCAACCATTGTTGCAATTGCAACATAGGCATCTTCTTCATCTTTAATAACGCTATCATATTTATGACGCCAGCGCGCCCAATTTTGCTGGTTTTGCGTATCATCAACATATTTGGTATTAATTAAGCGCCATGCCCTGTCATAAAGACTTTGCGGAGTTAGGGCAAGTGCAGGATTTTGAATATTTGTTATTGCAAATAAAACCAAAACCATTATAAAAATAGATATTCTTTTAAGCATTTGTTTTGTGTTCATTATAATTATCCTTTGTTGTTTTTTGGAATTTTAAAAATCCTTTGATACGGCTTCAAATCACACAGAAAGCTCTCTCGCTTTCGGTGTGATTTTCGCACACCTTCGGTCGGATTTTTAAAATCCTCAAAAAAATTGTCATTTTTTGGAATTTTAAAAATCCTTCTTTATTATACCAAAATTTATTCTGATTTCTATACATTAAAAGATTATTCAAATATGTAATATTTAAAAATTAATTTACAAATCAATATTTTATATTTATACTCAATTATTATTAATCAAAAGGATAATAATGGATAAGGTTTTTGTAACACGACCGCTTTTACCTGATTTAGATTGTTTTGTTGAGCAATTATCCGAAGTTTGGCGTTCAAAATGGCTTACAAACATGGGAGAAAAACATAATGAGCTTGAAAAAAAGCTCCAAAAAGTTTTAAAAGTTCCCTATGGTTCTTTATTTAACAACGGCACAACTGCTCTTTTAACGGCAATAAAAGCGTTGAATCTTCCTTTTGGAAGTGAAGTTATAACAACACCTTTTACTTTTGCTGCAACTCCTCATTGTATTTCATGGGATAATTTAAAACCGGTGTTTTGCGATATAGAACCAAATACCATGACAATTGATTCGGAAAAAATTGAAAAATTAATTACACCCAACACATCTGCAATAGTTGGTGTTCATGTATATGGGTTTCCTTGTGATGTTGAAAAAATTGATAAAATCGCTAAAAAATATAATCTAAAAGTCATATATGACGGAGCCCATGCCTTTTCATGCGAAATAAACGGCAAAGGGATAGGAACGTTTGGTGATATAACAATGTTTTCATTCCATGCTACAAAACTTTTTAATACAATTGAAGGGGGATATTTAAGCTACAACAATCCTGATATGGTAAGAAAAATATATAATCTGCGCAATTTTGGTATTCGGTCTGAAGAATTAGTTGAAGAAATAGGAATTAATGGCAAAATGAATGAATTGCAGGCTGTTATAGGACTTTTAAACCTTAAACTTTTCAAAAAAGAGCAACAGAAAAGAGCGCAAATTAAAGCATTTTATGATGAAAATATATCAAAAATAAAAGGCATAAGAATACCTAAAATGCCTGAAAATACGACAAATTCTTATCAATATTATCCTATTATTATTGAAGATGAGTATAAAATTTCAAGAGATGAGTTATACGAAAAATATAAACAATTTGATATTTATACAAGAAAATATTTCTACCCTGCATGTTGCGATTATGAATGCTATAAAAATGATTTATCCGTTAAATTTGCGGATTTGTCGGTTGTTAATGATATAAAAAACAGGGTGCTTTGTCTGCCTTTTTATGGTGAATTATCTAAAGATACGCTTCATAAAATTGTCGGGGTTCTTTAATATATGTTACAAAATATATTAAATAAGATTTATTGTGAAGATATAACACTGTCAGAGGTTATTATAAAAGTTTTTAATAAAAAATTAAACGCATAAGAAAGCCTTTGATTTTAGAATATTACCGGAAAAAATATGTACTTAAAAATAAGAAGAATATTGAAACAATTATCTTAGGTTCATCCCATGGGTATTTCTTATTTTAATAATCATGTTGAATTTATTGGTATATTACTTCTTTTAGTTAATCATTAGGCTTCCTTGCCTGATATTCAAAAAAATGATTTAATAAGGGTATGAGTGAAATTGTTCAGGTTAAAAATTTAATTTATACAATTTGCAATTTAAAGGTAATGTTTAATTCTGATGATAATAAAGAAATTATGCAAAGATTATCTCAATTTGAAAATTATTTTTTAGAACATGTAAAAAAAACAGGGAAGATTTTGAAAAAATCCATGAAGCAATTAATTTGCTTATGGATAGAACAAAACCTTCTGAAATAGGATTTAAAAATTAAGGAGAAATATATGAAAAGTGACGCAATAAAAATAGGTGTTGAACATGCACCACATAGAGCTTTATTATATGCAGGCGGATTATCGGATAACAATATTAAAAAACCGTTTATCGGTATTGCAAGTTCTTTTACGGATTTAGTTCCGGGACATGCCGGCATGCGCGATTTAGAGCGCCAAATTGAAAAAGGGATACATTCAGGGGGCGGACAGGCTTATATTTTCGGCGTTCCTGCTGTTTGTGACGGTATTGCAATGGGCCATTCAGGTATGAGATATTCGCTTCCGAGCCGAGATTTAATTGCAGATTGTGTTGAATCTGTAGCCAGTGCTCACCAATTAGACGGATTAGTATTATTAACAAATTGCGATAAAATCACCCCGGGTATGTTAATTGCAGCTTTAAGGTTAAATATTCCCTCTATTATTGTAACTGCAGGCCCTTCTCTGGAAGGTCATTGCAAAGGTGAAACCTTAACATTTATAAGAGGTTCATCCGAAGCCGTAGGCAGATATAGAATTGGCGAAATAACATTAGATAAATTACAGGAAATGGAACATTACGCATGCCCTACTTACGGTGCTTGTCAAGGATTATATACGGCAAATACCATGGCTTGCTTAACAGAGGTTATGGGTATGAGTTTATCAGGATGTGCTACAGCTTCCGCAGTTTCGGCTAAGAAAAGAAGAATAGCATTTGATTCGGGCTTTATAATGGCAGAGCTTGTTAAACAAAACATCTGCCCGAGAGATATTGTTACAAAAGACTCGTTAAGAAATGCCATTATTATGGATTTAGCTTTAGGCGGTTCAACCAATTCAATTCTTCACTTATTAGCTATTGCGCAAAGTGCCGATATTGATTTATCCTTAGATGATTTTGAAGAATTAAGCTATAAAATACCGCAAATTATAAAATTAGACCCATCCAGCACTTTAACTATGACGGATTTTGATAACGCGGGCGGCATTGCAGGAGCAATTAAAACCCTTTACAAACAAACCCCTGAATTTAAAAATACTAAAAATATCATAGGCCAAACCATAGAAGAAATTGCAAATTTCGCATGGGTTGACAGTTCGGTTATTAAACCGTTCAATGACCCTATTACATCAAACCCCGGTCTTGCGATACTCCATGGCAACTTAGCGCCTGAAGGTGCAGTTGTAAAAATATCAGGGGTTGATAAAGATGTATTTGAATTTCAAGGCAGAGCAAAAGTCTTTAACCATGAAGAAGACGCCATGAAGGCTATTGTTGATGATGTTGTTGTAGCTGGAGATGTTGTTGTAATTCGCTATGAAGGCCCGAAAGGCGGCCCGGGTATGCGCGAAATGCTTGCGCCAACATCATTACTTGTAGGCAAGGGCTTGGGTAAAAAATGTGCCCTTATAACAGACGGCAGATTTTCAGGCGGAACAAGAGGCTTATGTATCGGCCATATTTGCCCTGAGGCTTGTATGGGCGGTGTTATAGGGTTAATTGAAGACGGTGATGAAATTAAAATCAACATCAATAAAAGAACAATTGACCTTTTAGTTGACGAAGAAACGCTGAACAAAAGAAAAGAAACCTTTAAACCTTATAAAAATGATGTTCCGAGAGGTTATTTATCGAAATATCAAAAAAGCGTTTCTCAGGCAAATAAAGGAGCAATTGCCCAATAGATGAATAAACCTTTAATAGTTGAAATTCTCATCTGGTGTATAATTTTAACCGCGATATTTTGCGCAGGTATATTCTGCTATTCTAAAATTTTTGTAGAACCAAATATTTATAATATTCAATTTAAAGATATTGACGGTATTACAAAAGGTTCACCCGTTCGCTTTATGGGAATTAATATCGGATATGTCAGAAAATTAGAAGCAAAAGATAAACATATCAATGTTCAAATTATGGTTACTTCCAAAAACATGAAAATTCCTAACGGAACAATTGCGCGTGTTGAATTCTATGGCTTAGGCGGGTCAAAATCTATTGAATTAATGCCCTCGTCACCCGAAGGAAATACGGGCATTGTTACAACAAAAACGCTAAGACTTCATGAAATGGTTATGAAAACGGAAGATTTAGTTGAAGTTTTAGAGGTTATTGAAAAATTAGTAAAAGGTATTAATCCGCCCGCAACACAAAGAATGCTTGAAAAAATATCTGATATTAAAGATGAAAAAATAAAAACCATGGGAAGCGATTTGAATGATTTTAAGGTTAATGTTATTGATAAAGCTGATTCCATAAGGAAAAAACAGTCAGAAGTAAACAGAAAAATAGACAATATGAATGATGTTGTTGATAATATTAATAAATTTATAAAAAAATGATTTTATGATATGATTTTTTTGAAAAGAGGTAATTGTAATGCCCAGAGCTAAAGCAAAAAAAGAAATCGAAGTAGTTATAGACGTTGAAACAACGGGACTGGATTATACAAGAGAAAGAATTATTGAGTTTGCGGGTGTAAAATTAACAAACGGCAAAATTACGGATTCATTTGAAACCTTAATTAATCCTCACCAGCATATAAGAAAATCTTCTCAAGCAATCCATGGAATATCTGAAAATGATTTAGAAGGCGCACCCGAGGAAGAAGAAATTTATCCTAAAATATTTGATTTCATAGGGGACGCTACAATAGTTGCGCACAATGCCATTTTTGATTTTTCTTTTTTAAACAGAACTTCAAAAAGGTTGTATGATAAACCTTTGGAAAATAATTATGTTGATACACAAATGATGTTCAAAGAAGTGTATCCGCAAATAGAATCTTGCGGATTGGATAATCTGGTTGCTATTTTTCAAGGTTCAAATACAAAGCGCCACAGGGCAATGGGGGACGCTATGGCATTGGCATTAGTGTATCCTAAATTGAAAAAAATGTATTTTCAAAAGTATAACTGGCAATTATCTCAAATAGAAAATGTTGAATACTTATTTGAAAGATATCTAAGATTGCAAAGTGCAATTAATACAATGCAATCTGAAATTCAGGATTTAAAGTCAATTTTTAAAATATATTTTGAAAGAGGGGGAAAAGATATAACTTCAAATACAGGTGAAGTGATGACATACAACCATAAGAAAACTTTCCATTACGATTTCCCTCAAATCAAAGATACACTTGAAGAAATAGGCGCATTAACAAAAGCCGTTAAATTAAATAACGCATTTGTAGATAGACTTGTTGCAGGTAATTCTATATCCGAAGAAATCAAAGATAAAATTAAATCCGCAAGAGTTGAAATTACCGAGAATAAAACCTTTGGTATTATTAAACCTGATCATAAATAATTCTACAGCGCAATTTGTTCAACATTATCAAGGTTAACCTTTTGACGCGCATGCCAAAGGTCATATTGTGCAATTATATAAACGACTTAATAATATTGCTATAAGGTGCAATACATTGTAAACTAACTATTCATATTTCTTAATATGTTTGAAATTCGTTCTATATAATATATCATATTATTGGGACAATTATACGTTGGATAGTATTATAATAAATGAATGAACATATAAAATTATTAATAGAAGATATCAAAAATTTATGGCAAAAGTTAGATATTAACCAGAAATTTTCAATTGCCGCACTAATTGTTGCTATGCTTGTTGTAAGCGTATTTTTCATATTCAAAGCAACAGAACCGAATTGGACTATTTTGTATTCTGATTTATCAAAAGATGATATCGCTGCAATTTCAGAAAGCCTTAAAAAAAGCGGATATGCCTATAAATTATCTGATGACAAAACCGCAATTTTGGTTAGAAACCAAGATAAAGAAGATTTAAGAATGTTTGTTGCCGAAAACGACTTAATTAAAGACACTTCAGGCGGTTTTGAACTGTTGGATAATTTGCAATTAGGTTCAACTGATTTTAAAAATCAATTGACAAAACAAAGAATTTTCCAAGGCGAATTAACGCGCTCTATTGAAAAAATCCATGGAATTAAAAAGGCAAGAGTGCAATTGGCCACTCCCGAGCGTTCAATTTTTTCAGATAATGACGAAGAACCTTCCGCAAGTGTGGTTTTAATTTTAGAACCTAACCTAAAATTAAAAGCAAGCCAAATTATGGCAATAAAAAACCTTGTTGCCTATTCAATTCCAAGATTAACTCAAGACAGAGTATTTTTAACAGACCAATATGGAAATGCGCTTTCTGACGATGTTTCAAGAAATTCATCCGATATGCAGACATATAGAACCAATTTTGAAAAAGAAGCGTCTAAAAAAATTAAAGATACTCTTGAAACCATAATGGGTAAAGATAATGTATCCGTTCAGGTTACAACAGTGATGGATTTCAACCAAACCCGCGCCACTATTGAATCATATACACCAAACAAAGAAGGTGATGCAGGCGTAATTGTGGCTCAGCAAGGTGAAAAAGAAGTTTATTCAAATCCTAAGGATTTGCCAAGCAGTCAAACAAATTCTCAAGAAGAAGCTAATCCGACAGACGCACAAATTAATGCAAGAAATGAATTAAATCAAATGAATACTCAAGAAGCGCAGCCCGCTGCGGCGCAGGATGAGTTAGCGCTTTCTATGAATCAGACACCTTCAAAAACAGTTAATTATGTAAAAGAAGATGAAAACGGCAATAAAAATGACGTTAAAAAATTAAGTTACGAAAAAGAAAAACAAGCAACAACATACGCTGTTACAAAAGAAATTAAACAAGTAGTTTATGCGCCCGGTTCAGTTGTCAGAATGTCTGTTGCGGTTGCTGTTAATAAAATTTTAACCGATTCGGAAAAAGATGAAATTAAATCTCTTGTTATGGCTGCAGCAGGCATGGATACAGCACGCGGAGATGTTGTTAATGTATCAAGTCTGAAATTTACGGGTATTGATAAAACAGAAGAAATTAAACAAGATAAAGAACAGCAGGCTGCATTTGTTCTTGAAATTTTAACATTTATCTTTAAAAATGTAGCACCTGTTGTAATAATTATGATACTTGGCTTTATAGCGTTGAATAATTTTGGTAATGTCTTTAGAACAAAACCCGAGGAGAAAGATTTGGACGAAGAAAATCAAGAAGCACAGCCTGCGTTTGACCCATACTTGATGTTACAGCAAAATCAAACAACTACAGACGATTTTTATCAGCAGGATATTCAATTTACTTCTTCGCTTGATAAGAAGAAAAATGAAATTATTAATTCGGTTCTTGGTAATCCCGAAGAAGCCGCGAGAATTATCACTTCATATATTAAGGAATAATAATGGCAAACATTCGTTTAGAACAAATGACACCCACACAAAAAGTTGCAGCGTTATTAATTACGCTGGGGCCTTCTGCTGCGTCTGAAATAATGAAAAATATTGATGATGATAATTCATTAGAACAAATAACAATTGAAATTGCAGGATTGTCAAAGCTCCCGCAGGAAGTCATAGAAGCTATAGTTGATGAATTTTATACGGTGTTTCAGGCTTCAAGCATGCTTGCCTCCGGCGGTATGGCTTATGCAAGGGAATTATTAGAAAAGGCATACGGTTCTGCTGAAGCAAACGATATTTTAAACAGATTGGTAACAATTTTAAATTCTAATCCTTTTCAGTTTTTTAATGAAGCTGACCCTGTGCAATTAGCTACTTCATTTCAAAATGAAAACCCTCAGTTGATTGCTCTCATTCTTGCATATTTAAAACCCGAACAATCGGCAAAAGTATTAAACTGCCTGGCTCCCAATATTCAACACAAAGTTGCCCTTAAGATTGCCCAAATGGAAACAACAAATCCTGAGGTTATATCGGAAGTTGAAAAAATTGTTGAATCAAGATTTTCAAACATTGTAGCGTCTGACTTCTCAAAAGCGGGCGGTACAAAAGCTCTTGCAAGTATCTTGAACTCAACGGACAGGGCAACGGAAAAGAACGTTATAGAAATGATGGAAATAGAAACTCCGGAATTAGCGGAAGATGTAAGAAGCCTTATGTTTGTGTTTGAAGATATTATACATCTTGATGACGCTTCTATTCAAAGGGTTTTAAGGGAAGTTGATTCTAAAGACCTTGCAACCAGTTTAAAAGGTGTTAAAGAAGAAGTTAAGCAAAAAATTCTTAAAAATATGTCTGAACGTGCGCAAAGCGTATTGTTAGAAGATATTGAATACATGGGCCCTGTCAGAACAAAAGAAGTTCAAAAAGCGCAAAGCAAAATTGTCGGTATAATAAAAGCTCTGGAAGCTGTGGGCGAAGTTGTCATTTACCGTGATAGTCAAGAGGATGAATTAATTGAGTAAGCTGAATTCGGATAAAATTAAGTTTAGTGAAAACGGTTTTTTGGTTAATGTATCTGAAGCGGAATTTGGCGATAATCAAATTTCAAAGCAAGACCTAATGTTAAATAGGGCGCAAGACGAAGCTCAGCAAGAAATTGAAAAAGCAAAACAAATAGCTTCTGAAATCATTGAACAGGCTAATATTGAAGCGGAAAATAAATCGCAGGAAATAATTAATTCAGCACAAATTGAAGCGGATAAAATCTTAAAAGAAGCTCAAGAAACCGCCGAAAACATTATGCAGGAAGCAAATGCAAATAAAAATGAATTAATGGTCAATGCCCAATCAGAAATTGAAAAATCCTCTCAAGAAGGTGCTAAAAAGGGTTATGAGGAAGGCTATCAAGATGCTTCCATGAGATTTTTTGAAGAAAATGAAGAAAAAATCAAGGCATTTGATGAATTTTGTTCAAAGCAAAACATTGTAAGAGATAAAATTTTAAAAAATGCTTCAAGAGAAATTTTAAATATTATTGAAAATATATCAAGAAATGTATTATTGCAAGAGCTTAATGCTGAAATGCTTGAAAAAATAATCAAAAATACAATTGTGCATTTTGATAAAAAAGAAAATATAACAATCATTTTAAGCGAAAAATATGCCAAACTTTTATATGAATTGCAAAAGAAAAATCTTGATATTGAATTGAATTTTGAAGATTTTAAACAGTATCGGAATTTTAATATAATTTATAATAAAGAATTGCCTGATGACACTATTATAATAGAAAATCTGCAAGAGAGATTTTGTGCCTCAATTGAAGCGCAATTAAATAAAATAATAAGAGAAATCCACGAAAAAACCAAAAACGGAAGTCTTGAAATCGAAGAATATGACGACACTTCATCAATTGAATAACATAATCAATAATACAAAAACTATTGAGCGTATTGGTGTAATAACGGAAATTATAGGCTTAACTATTGTTGCAGACGGGCCCGTATCATCAATAGGTGATTTATGTCATATAATTCCGGATAATTCCGGTAATGTAATATTAGCTGAAGTTGTGGGTTTCAGAAAAGATGACGTATTATTAATGCCTCTTGGTTCAATTGAAGGGCTTTGTGCAGGTGCTAAAGTTATTAATACCGGTTCTAATATGAAGGTTAAGGTATCTGAAAGCCTATTGGGCAGGGTTTTAGACGGACTTGGAAACCCGATTGACTCTAAAGGCGAAATAATTGCAGATGAATATTACCCAACATCCGCTGAGATTATTAATCCTTTAGACAGAAAACCTATAGATGAAGTATTATCTTTGGGTGTAAGGGCAATTGACGGGCTTAATACAATAGGTAAAGGGCAGAGAATAGGTATTTTTGCAGGTTCGGGTGTGGGTAAATCCACAACATTAGCCATGATAGCCAAAAATACATCAGCAGACATTAATGTTATAGCCCTTATCGGGGAGCGCGGAAGGGAAGTAAGAGAATTTATAGAAAATACTCTCGGTATGGAAGGTATGAAGCGCTCTATTGTAGTCTGTGCAACATCAGAACAGCCTGCTTTAGTCAAAATTAAAGCAAGTTTTGTGGCATGTGCAATTGCTGAATATTTTAGAGATAAAGGTAAAGATGTTTTATTTATGCTCGATTCTGTTACCCGTATTGCGCTTGCACAGCGTGAAGTCGGGCTTGCAACAGGCGAACCCCCTGCAACAAGGGGCTATACCCCGAGTGTTTTTGCTTTAATGCCAAAGTTTTTAGAGCGTGCCGGTGCTAACAAATTCGGTACAATTACCGGACTTTATACGGTCCTTGTCGAAGGGGATGATATGAACGAACCGATTGCAGATACCGCAAGAAGTATATTAGACGGGCATATTGTATTATCGCGTGATTTGGCGCACAAAAATCATTATCCTGCGATTGATGTTTTAGCAAGCATTTCGCGTGTTATGAATAATGTTGTTTCTGATGAACATAAGGCTGCTTCGGGTAAAATAAGAAATCTTCTTGCGGAATATCGCAAAAATGAAGACCTTATTAATATCGGTGCTTATGTAAAAGGGTCAAATCCTTTAACAGATAAAGCTATTGCTTATATTGATAAAATAAATGAATTTTTAATTCAAGCAACCAACGATAAAACAGATTTTGAAACTTGCAGGGAAGAATTAATCAAACTTTCCGATTTAATATGATACTTCAAATGAATTAGATATAATTGATGACAGAAGGCAAATTTAGTATAATAAAATTGTGAAAAAGTATTTAAAAAAATTAAAAGGGTTTACAATGGCGGAAGCTGTGATAGTAATGGCTATTCTCGGCTTTATTGCTATATTGTATAATGCCAGTGTGCAATTATATAATCCAACGGAAAAAAATTGGCAGACTCTGTCTAAAAAAATGGCAACAAATTTTGAAGATGCAACAACAAGTATTCTTTTAAAAAATGCTACTTTAGATGATTTTACATCATTAGCAGACGGTAATGACCATTTTTCAATTAATGATTCAGACGCCACACCTAAAATGGCAAAATTATACCGCAAATATTTATCAGATATTATTCTTGATGTTGATACTTCAAAAGAATATTTTAATCAAGAATTAACTGATTATAATAAAACCAAATTGGGAATTAAGTTAAAAGATATCTATTCCGAGTTTTTCTTTGTAAATGACGGCGTTTTAATGGGATTAAGATTTTATCCTACATGTAATTCTTCTGAAATGTATGCAAATCCGCCATTGCACAAAGGCAAATTTCAGGTTGACGGCATTTGCGGTTCAGTGTTTTTTGATGTAAATGCTTATAAAGAGCCTAATAAATTGGGGTCTGACCAATATATTATACCAATTTATAACAGAGGCATTAAATATAGTAATGATGATTAAAAAGGAGATAAAAATGAAAAAACACGCATTCACTATGGCAGAAGCCGTGTTAGTTATGACCATACTCGGTATCATTGCAACAATTATGATTACCACCTTGAAGCCTGCTGAATTTAAAGAAAAAGGTTTGGCTGTTTTAGCGAAAAAAGTTATGTCCGAACTTGATACCGCAACAACTCAAATCCTTTTAAATAATTCATCAGACGGTACTATGGCAAATTTATATGTACCCGGTTCTTCAACTTTATTCAGCATAAATGTATCTGCGGTTAATGCTACACATTCAACAAACCTCGGTAAACTTTATAAAAAATATTTAACAGCTACAAGAAAAGTCTGCAACTCTGCGGCTACCTGCGGTGCTTGTAACGATTATTCAAATAAATTCTTCTTAAAAGACGGTGTTTGCGTGGGCATTTCGGCAGGTAAGCCTGCAGCGGCAGTTAATACTTGGTTTCCCGGTGAAACAACCTATACCAGTGAACAACCCGGCTATGGTGTAATATTCTTTGATGTTAACGGTATAGAAGAACCTAATACATTAGGAAAAGATAGATTTTTAATGCCTTTAGGTGCTGAAGGTATTCAATATGCTACAGACTAAGGAATAAAATGAATATAAAGCATGCTTTTACGGCCGCTGAAACTTTAATAGTTATAGTCATTATAGGAATAGTGAGTTCTTGCGTTCTTGTTGCATTAAAACCGGGTGATGTCAAAAAGGACATGCTCAAAAAATCAGGTAACAATATGCTTTTGCAGATTGATTTTGCAACAAGGCAAGTACTCGCTAAAAATTCCATGAATTATAAAATGACAAAATTGGTTACAAATGCCGGAGTGCAATTTTCCATTAACGATTCTAAAGCAGATGAAAAACTTATAGCCCTTTATAAAAGGGCTCTTATTCCTTCGAGAAATAAAACAATACCTGCAACTTATACCGCTATTGAATTAAAAAATGAAGCAAATGCAAAAATAGGCGGGGGCTTGAAAATTTCAAGTTTTACTCAAGGTTTTAGGGTTAAAAACGGTGCATATTTTGCCATAAAATTGAACGGCAACTGTACAACAAATGAAACCTATATTTATGACCCTTCCGCACCTGAAAAAAGAACAGCTAAAAAAAGCTGCGGTTTGATATTTTTTGATACAAACGCGGAAGACAGCCCCAATATTGTAGGGGTTGATGAATTTATTGTGCCTATCGGAAACAGCGGGCTCAGGTAAGTATATCAGGACGTTTAAGACGTGTTTTTTTAATGCTTTCTTGTTTTCTGTATTCTTCTATTTTTTTATGATTTCCGCTTAATAATATTTCAGGAACTCTCATTCCTTCATATTCTCTTGGTTTTGTGTAGTGCGGATATTCCAATAAACCTTCTAAACCGCTTGAAAAGCTATCGTTATGAGAACAAATATCTTGTCCTAAATAGCCTTTTAGATTTCTTGAAATGCTGTCAATTAAAACTAATGCCCCCAGCTCTCCGCCCGTTAAAACATAATCTCCTATGGAAATTTCGCGTGGAGCTAAGCCTATTCTTATTCTTTCGTCAAATCCTTCATAATGTCCGCATAGAATAATTATTTGTTCATAGTGTGATAATTCTTCCGCTGTCTTTTGGCTATAGCGTTCTCCCTGCGGAGTCATCATTAAAAATGCCGAATTTTCGCACCTTTCAATTGAGCGGTAACAGTCAAAAATAGGCTGTGCCATCAAAACCATTCCGCCCCCGCCCCCGTAAGGTGTGTCATCAACTTTTTTGTGTTTATCATGGGTAAAATCACGCGGGTTTAGGGTATTAACCGTAATTATCCCTTCTTCTATTCCTCTTTTTGTAATGGATTCCCTGCAATATCCTTGAATTATTTCAGGAAAAAGGGTTATGACATCATATATCATAACAACCCCTCAATGGGTTTTATATAAACGATTTTATTTTTTATATCAACGGAAGGAAAAAATTCGTTTACAAAAGGTACAAGTTTAACCTGATGAAGCAAATTTTCGATATTTAAAAGGTCTTGTGCGCCGTTTGTTGAAATATTAACTATAGTGCCTATATGTTCACCTTTAGAATTTAATACTTTACAGCCTATTAAATCATTAATTAAATATTCATCATTTTCCAAATGATTAAGCGCTTCTTTTTTGGATACATATAATTTTTGCCCTTTGAATTTAATTAAATCATTAATATCATCAATATCTTTAAATTTTACTATGGCAAAATTTTTTCCCTCGCGCACTTTTTCAATTTCAAGAGTTATTTTTTCTGTATTATCAAGCAAATAAACTGTTTTTGCACCTTTTAACTGTGCAAAATTTGAATAACCGACACGCGCCTCGCCTTTTATTCCGTGGAAGTTTGTAATTTTGCCTATGGAGATATAATCTTTCATAAAGTAATTATATCATTAAACTACATCAGGTAAAGATTCGCGCGAAATTCCGAATAATTCAAGATAATCATATACAGGGCCGATTTTACCTTTTTGTATCCAGCTAAAATCTTCCCTTAAACAGTCAGATACCATATTTTCATATTCTTGTTTATTGTTAAAATAAATATCTAAACCCTTAATTAATGCGCTATAGAATTCTTTTGAGTCTAATTTTTTATTTATATCCGTTAAAACGCCTGTGTGCTTTGAATTTCTGTTAACCGTATCCACAATACCGCCAACGGCAGAAGCAATTACAGGGGTTGCAACCGCCATTGCTTCTCCTTGGGTCAATCCGCAGGGCTCAAATTTTGAAGGCATTAAGAAGAAATCAGAACCCGCCATAATTGCACTTATCGGCACAAACCCATGGGCAAATACAACGCGTGAAGAATCTTCTTTTGATAAAACTTTATCTTTTAATTCTTCTATTTTTGCCCTTTGTTTCCCGCCTTCATTATCCATGCCCGCAATATATATTATAGGTTTTTCGCAATTCGGAAATTCCTTATCCCAATTTTCATACAGCTTTGCAATTGCTTCAAGTGCAATATCAATGCCTTTTTGAGAAACCAATCTTCCTACAATTGATAACACGGGTGTTTTATCAAATGTTTGTTTATCAATTAAAGGAAGCCCTAAATCATTATCGGATTTATAAAATTCAATTGAAGAAGTTAATTCTTTAATTATTTCGGAATTTGACCCCGAAATACCTACAGCCGGACGCATATATTCATTATAAAGATTATATTTATTTTTTAATCTTTTATCTATAACTTCTTTTATATCGGTATTTTTATTATATGTTTCAAAATCTATTGATGTTGTTTTTTTGATTTGGGGAGCTTTAGCTTCTATATTTAAGTTTTCATAATCGTTTCCGTTAATTATCCCGACCATTCGTTTAGAAGCAGTCTTTTGAACCAGTGCCCATTGAAGTGCACCTGATAAATCATTTCTTTTCGGGTCAATTAATTCTTGTGCATAATTTTTTGAAACAGGAAGGAAAAAGTCTGATAATAAAACCCCCATATTTAAAAAGTTTGTTGAATTATTTGAAGGATTTTTATAATTTAAAATTAGTGCATTATCCAAATTAACAAGTCCATAATCCTTAGGATTTATAGAAGAAGCACCGGTTAGAGCATTTACGGTAATATCATTTGTATATTTATCAAATAAAGTATTTAAAATGTTATTTGTTGTTTCTTTCTTTTGTTCAACATTGTTATTTTGAGAACTTGAACCTTGATATGCACAATTGTGGCCTATTGTAGCTATTTTCATATTTTTTATTTTGTTTGAAGCGCTGTCGCTTAGCTGATTATAAGCATTTTCCATAGGTGCTTTATAGCGCATTAAAGCTGAAACAGGCGAAGCCTGCCAATCATTAAGCATAATGGCATTTGGTTCTTTAATTTTTTCCAATGCACTTGATGATACAACCTGGACATCTTTCAGTGCTCTTATACCGTCTGTTTTTAATTTTAAAAATTCATATACCGCTTTTGAAAATACCGCAAATTTTTCGCTTTCTTCTGTTTTTGCGCTTGATTCATAAATAGTACCGTCAAAATATTTATCTGCCTTAATGAAAATTAATTGTCTTGTATTATCATCTTCATCTTTATCTTCATACAAATAAACCCCGATAGGAACAGTTTGAATTTTGCCTTCTTTAAATGTATCCATTTTGAATTCTACCGCTTTTTCAAGGGGAAATTCCTTGTTTCCTCTTGTATAAATATATTTGCCTTCAACTTCTTTAAATGTTGAAGACCCTTCGTTCAGATACATAGGGATAAATGTGGGCATGTGAACCCCTAATTTTTCGGCATTATTCCTGATTTCAGGCGGAACAGAACCCAGCCCCCCTTCTTTTATGGGTGCAAATTCGGATGTTACAGACCAAATAACGGGATGTTCCTGATTTAAAGGAGTAATTTCAGGTTCTTCAACCAATCTTTTAAAAGCCGCATTTCTTATAAAATCTATCGCTTCATCAAATTTTTGAGAATTTTTATTTAAAGTATTTGTTTGATTTAAAAGCGAGAATCCGTAAAAATCACTTGTATATTTAATCAATAAAGGGCTTGAAGTAAAAGAGAAATTTTCAAATTTCTTTAATTTAAAAGAAGGGTAATTTAAAACATTGCTATAAGAAGCATTCTGACGCGATTGTATGCCAAAATTGGATACAGCATTTAAAGCATGAATTTTCATAAATATTTTTCCTAAACTAACAACACAAAATCAATGGTATTTTACACCAAAAATACCTATTTTACAAGTGTTTTGCTTAATTTATTTTACAACTTCAAGTGCTAAATCAACTTTGCCGAATGGTGCTGAAATTTGAAAACCCGCAACATGGGGGCTGATTTTTTCTTTTATTTCATGTGCTATTTCTATTCCTATTTTTACACCTTCTTCTTTGGTTTTAGCTTTTTCCATTTTTTCAATAATGCTATCCGGAATATAAACCCCCGGTACTTCATTTTTTAAAAACAGTGCATTTTTTAATGATACCAAAGGCCAAATGCCTGCAACTACAGGTAAATTTATTCCTTTTTTACTTGCCTTATCTAAAAATCCTAAAAGTGCCTCGCTGTCAAATACGGGCTGAGTTATTGCATATTCGGCTCCCGCTTGATATTTATTATAAAAATGGTTCAATTCCTGTTCAATATTAACTGCGCATGGGTTTGCGCCAACTCCTATTAAAATAGATGTAGGCGGGTTTATCGGGTTTCCCGCAATATCTGACCCGTGGTTTAAGTTATGAACAACTTTGGTAAGCCCGACTGCGTCTATATCAAAAACTGCGGTTGCACCGGGGTAATCACCTAATTTTGGCGGGTCGCCCGTTACAATTAAGTAATTTTTCAAACCGCCTGCAAAACCGCCCAATAAATCAGACTGCATTCCGATTAAGTTTCTGTCGCGGCAGCAATAATGCAAGATAGTTTCAATGCCTATAGTTTTTTCTATAATTAAAGCACTTACTAAAGATGAAATTCTGGAACTTGCCCTCGGGCCGTCAGGTATATTTATAGCGTCTATGCCTGCATTTTTACAATCGCGCACTTTATCAAGCATAGAATCTAATACAACGGAGCGGGGCGGTGTAATTTCAATTGTTACAGCTTTTTTGGAAGAAAATAATTTGCGTGCAAAATTACTTTTTTCTTCTTTTGGAGTAATTTTAATATCGAATGTATTTTTAACTTCGATTTTTTCAACAACCAAGTGTTTTTTAACACCCGTTAAGGCTTTTATGGTACGTGCCATTTCTTTAATATGATTTGGATTAGTACCGCAGCACCCGCCTACGCCTCTTGCGCCTAATCTGATATAATTTTGGCAATAAGTTGTAAAATATTCAGGCGTTGACATATAAATCATACGTCCTTCAACATTCTGCGGATGTCCCGCATTTGGTTCAACCACAAAAGGTTTTTGGGTTAAATTAATTGTTTCTTCCAATAGCGCAAGCATTGCATGAGGCCCTACAATACAATTAAGCCCGATTGAATCAATATTTTTATTTTTATCTAAAAGAATAATTGCATGTTTAATATCAAGCCCGTTTAGGGTTTCTCTTTCCTTGTTGCAGGCTAAAGACGCTATGGTAGGCAATTTATATTTTTTGGCAATTTCAGAAGCAATTTCCAATTCTTCAATATTATAATGCGATTCAAACATTATACCGTCAACTTTAGCGTCATATAATGCTTTCATTTGAATTTCATAATTTTCTTTCAGGGAATCAATATTTTCAATTGTTATGGACTTCCCTTTTTCAATACAAGGGCCGACGCTTGCCAAAACAAATATTTCATCTTTTGCGGCTTCGCGCGCAATCATAGCGCCTTTGTAATTTATTTCGTATAATTTATTTGAAAGACCGTATTTTTCAAGTTTGAATTTGTTGGCACCGAATGTATTTGTCAAAATGACATCACAGCCTGAATTAATATATTCTTGATGAATAGATTTAATTAAGTTTGGATTTGTTAAATTTAATTCATCATAACAAGCATTAACAAAAACCCCTTTTTCATAAATCACAGTACCCATAGCACCGTCAAATACCAAAGGAGTTTCATTCATTTTTTCAATTATATTCATAGTTCCCCCATGAATATATTTTAGCAGAAATTTATTTTAGATGTTAATTAATTTTGCGCAGAATATTTTTAGGGGGAATATAGCATTAGATTTTTAGTATCTTTTTATTACCTTAATACCTATAATAAAATCGATCAAGCTGAATATTCGGCTAAATATCTATTTCTTTGTGCCAAAATTTAAAATCGCTTTTATTTTAGCAATTAATTCTTCAATAAATCTTAAAAATAATTCTAAAAACCCTGTTTCATCTTCTTCTTCTTCAATAGCTGTTGTTTTTTTATCAAAATAATCAACGCCTGTATCTTTGAAGTGAAAACCGGTATCTTCTTCATCTTTACCGCGCATAAAATAGCCTGTATTGCCGGCTCCGCCGTCTTGGCTTTTTGAAGAAGCCTGTACGTTCGATAAATTTCTGCTCACAAGATTCATATCAAAAGACATACTATCATCCTACTTTCCATTTTCCTAATTTTTATAGCAGTTTATAATATTAATCCTATTTATATAAAGTTAAAAAATCTTAAAAAATTGCCTTTGCAAACTTTTGAATTATATAATATTTGTGCGTAATTATAACTAAAACGGGTATTTTCGTGGCCGATATAATATACAAGAAAGAAAACGTTTTCCATGATTTGAATTTTGAGGGTTTCTGGCTTAAATTGACAGAATCAATTAAAGATGCGGTAGAAAGATACTGGGAAACGGAAACCGTTATAAGTTTATTTGCGCTTAGTGATTATAAAAATATTCGTGATGAATTTTTTGTAAAAAACAGTGATTTTTTCTCAAGCCAAATCAGAATAGACCACCACAGGCCAGTACTTGTCAGGTTGGATACTGATTTTATAAATAATTTTTTATGTAAAACTTTAGAATCAACCGCCCAAAATCAAGAATTAAAAACCCTTACTCCTTTGGAAGTTAAAATTCTTAATAATTTTTGCGAATATTTATACCGCCAAATACAAGAACTTTTAATTCCCCCAAAGCAGGCAAAACTTAGTGCGAGAAGCGAAAAGAACATTAATCTTCTTTTTCACATAAGTGCCAAAGAAGGTACTTGTTCAAAATTTATGCTCTCAATTCCTCAAGATAGAATTAATATGGTAAAATTAGAGCATAAAATTGCATTTACGGATGAAGATTTTATTAATTCGGCAGCCTACGTCAGAATTCGCGCAGGCTATACTAAACTTACGCTTGAGGAGCTTCAAAATCTATCAAAAGACGATATTATTCTTCTTGATGACAGTTCAATCAGCAAGCTGACATTGGTTTCGGGTGATGTCGAAAAAGATTTTAAGGTTGAAATAGATGAATCCATGGTTTTAAATTTGGATTCCGATGAAGAAAATGAAGAATCAGAGTATGAGGTAAAAATGGAAAAAAATCTCTGGGATGATATTCAAATAGAACTTAGCGCCGAGTTTTCCAAGGTCAAAATGACAATCGGAGAACTTAAGCAAATCACGCGCGGACAGGTTGTTGATTTGGGTTCTGTTTTTGATAATGAAATATCTTTGTATATTGAAAATAAGAAAGTTGCCAAAGGCGAACTTCTCATTATAAATGATAAATATGCGGTGCGATTAAATGAAGTTCTAAGTTCAAATGTTCCAAATAATCCTGCGCCGGCAAAAAAAGAAGTAAAACAACAACCCCCAAAACAAGCTCCCACACAACAGGGTGCGCCTCAAGCACCGGCAGGGCAGCCTGTTGAGGATGAGGAATTTGACTATTCGGATTTTGAAAATTAAAAACAAAGGAGTATTGAATGTTAACATATATTACAGCTTTTATTTTTTACACACTTGCCATGATTGGTGTATTGCTGTTGGGCTTTGTAATTTATAAAAAAACAATAATGCCTATTAAGCAAGAAAATAAAGGAATGATTAAAGTTATTGATAAAGTGGCTATATCGCCCAAAAAAAGTCTGCTTGTTGTAAGGGTAAAAAATGAAAAATTCTTAATTGCAATGGATGCCGAAAGAACAACATTTTTGTCAAAATTAACTGATGAAAAAATGTTAAAAGAACAAAAAGAAGAAAAGATTACAGAACAAAAACCCTCATACAACAAAAATTATGTTGATGATATTCAACAGCAAAGGTTAGACAGAATTCAAAGGCAATTTAAACAATTATATTCAAATAATCAAGAAGATATAAAAACAGAGCAAAATCCGGATAGAAAAGAAATGATAAGAAGGCTTTTAAAAGACCTAAACGACACAACGGGAAGTGTTAAAACAGGGAGCTATTAATGGATACAATATTAAAAGATATTAGTCCTGTTATACAATTGTTGATTACCATGGCGGCATTTTCACTGCTGCCATTCGTGTTTGTTTCAATGACGCCTTTTTTAAGGTTCACAATTGTTTTTTCAATGTTAAAAACAGCAATGGGAACTCAATCTATCCCGCCTGCCATAACATTAATAGGTTTATCTTTAATATTAACTTTATACACCATGATGCCTGTTTTTGATGACATGTATCAGGCATATCAAATTCCTTATTCAAAAAATCAAAATGTTATAGAAGCGCTTGATGCTTCATCTAAGCCCTTGAAAGAATATATGCTTAAGCAGACGCGCCAATCAGACCTTGCGTTTTTTGTTGAAAAAACAAGAAAAGATATACCAAAAACCCCTGAAGAACTTACTTTATGGGAAGTTGCACCTGCTTATATAGTTTCTGAATTAAAAACAGCGTTTGAAATAGGTTTTATCATATATGTTCCTTTTATAGTGCTGGACTTGGTTGTAGCAAACATATTACTGGCGCTTGGTATGTTTATGTTATCTCCTCAAATTGTATCTACTCCTTTTAAATTATTGATATTTATTGCGGTTGACGGCTGGAGTTTAATTGTTAAAGGTATGGTGGAGAGCTTTAATTAATGGAAATACTGGTAGAATATTTAGCAAAAGGTTTCATGGTAATGCTTTCAATAAGCCTGCCCTGTGTATTAATGGCGGCACTGGTCGGGCTTGTTGTCGGGGTTTTGCAGGCTGTAACTTCGGTTCAAGAACAAACAATTGCTGCTGCTCCTAAAATTGTTCTTGTATTTTTAACAATTGTTGTTTTGGGCGGATATTTTATTAAAATCCTGACAAATTATGTATATGAAGGTGTGCATATAGCATTTCAAATTGTTCCCAAACAAGAAAGTTTTGTTTTGCCTGTTGACTATTTTAAATATACACATCCTTTCGCTGATGAAATGAAGGATAGTGTAAACAAAGGTTCAAATAGTGCACTTTTAAACCAAGGGGCAATTCCATGGGATAAAAAAGCCGTTAAACATTCTGTTTATGTAAAATCAAAACAAACTGAAGCAAACGGCCCTAATTTCTTAGAAAAAATAAAAATTCAAAATAATAAATAAGGAAGCCTATGGACGAAATTTTAAAACAATTTGCTATAATGTTTCCTGAACTGAATAATGCACTGGGGGCAGGAATAATGGTGTTTTTGCGCCTTTTGGGTTTAATGCGCTTAGCTCCTGTTCTGTCAAAAAGCGAAATTCCCGCAATGGTCAGAATGTCATTAGCTATAATTTGTACAGTTATTATGGTTGGAATTTTAAAACCTGCACCGCCTGCAGATAATACACCTATATTTTTCTGTATGTTTTTAAATTTTGTTTTCGGCGCTTTGATAGGATACGTTGCAAATTGTATTTTAGCTGCTGTTTTAGCGGGCGGAGATATGATAAATACTCAGATGGGTTTGTCCAGTGCTATGGTCATGGACCCTTCTACAAGAGGGCAAGTCAGCTTAATGTCTAATTATTTTTCAACATTAGGTATGCTGATTTTTATATATTCGGGCGGAATTTATTGGCTTTTTAACGCATTTCTTAAAAGTTTTACATTATTTCCGATGTATAGTGTGAATTTTCATTTTGAAAATATAATTAATATTCAATATCTTTCTGATGTAACGGCAAATATACTGTTTATGGGGCTTCATATTGCAGCACCGATTTTACTTGCAACATTAGGACAAGATATTATTTTAGGTATTATATCAAAAACAGCACCTCAAATTAACGTATTTTCGCTTTCTTTCTTATTTAAACCGGTCTTAGGGGCATTCATTTTAATTGTAATTTTACCAATGTTAATCAGCGTTATCACTGACTATCTCGTTTCTTTTGTGGGAATTTTTTAACTTTTTCTTGCTGGAAGAAATAGGACGCATGCAAACCCAAAGAACGTTTTTAATATAAGGTGCTATAAGGAGTGCCAAAATTGAAAATAATATATCATAGATAATTTTGCTTGCCGTTAAAACCTGAAAAATAGGTGTAATCATATTAAAATCAATTACTTTAAAAACAGCCAGAAAAATACAATATACAAAACCCGTAATATGTATGGATAAAATACCTAATGTTCCCGCTATTATTCTTGATTTTACAGAATTATCGGCTTTTAAAATTTTCCCTGTGATTAAAATTGCAAAAATAAAACCCAGTAAATATCCGAAGAAATAATTTTGCACATAATCAAGCCCGCCTCCGAAGGCAAAAATAGGATAGATAAAAAATCCGCACAGAAGATATGATATATAAACTAAAAAGCTGTAGCTTTTATAAAGTAAATAAATTATAAAAATCATTACGGGGAATTGCGGATTGTATGCAACCGTTTTCATTGCATAAATAAATCCTTGATCGGAAGAATAATATATCCAGGGATGAGAAAAAGTAATTTGTGTAAAGGTTGCTATTATCAAAATTAAAAAACACAAGGCACAAACCACTAATGTCCCTATTGTAAAGGGGGTTGATTCGCCTTTATGAATATATTGTTCAAATATATCAATATATCTTTTATTAATTAAATTCATAGCGTTATCTCTTTTTTAATATTATCATATAATTCTTTATATTTTTTATCAAAAATGTTTTCACTCCACATAATAAGAGCATCTTCATTATTGTCTTGATAATATTTTTTTCTTACTCCAAGCGATTTAAAACCGAATTTTTCATAAAGATGAATAGCTTTTTCATTGCTTGTGCGCACTTCAAGGGTTATAAATTTTATTTTATTTTTGTAACATTCATCAATTGAATCAAGCAAAAGAAGATGAGCCACTTTTTTATTTTGAAAATCAGGATGTACAGAAAGATTTGTAACATGGGCTTCATCAACAATTTTCCAAATACCCATATAACCTATACATTTATTTTCAAATAAAGCACATCTGTATGAAGAAATCTGATTATTTAATTCGCTGATAAAAGATTCATAAGACCAGTGGTGTTCCCCGTAGCACAGTTCTTCTATCGCTAAAATATCATCAATATTATCCGCTTCCATTTTTTGAATTGTTACATTTTGCATAAAATAATGATAGCATAAATGAATGTTGAAATAAGAAAAAATAAAATCTGCTTAATAAACCGATATTATTCTTGTCATTACAATTGGCTTTTGATAAAATTAAGACACCGGACTAAAGGGAGTTATATTTTTAATAATGAAAGAAAGAATAGTTCTGTTAATAATAATTTCCTTGCTTGTAGCGTTTTTAATAGTTTTTCAAAATTATTTTAATACTCTGTGGGCAATAGTTTTTCTTATTGGATTTATGACTCTTTATTCAATATATATGTGGCTTGTCACCAAATACAGAAAAAGAAAAGAGCGCAAAAACCCCCCTGTATTGAATTATGATTATCATCCTTTTGTAAGTATTTTAATCCCTTGCCACAACGAAGAAGATGTTATCGAAAAAACGGCATTGAATGTTTTAAATCTTAACTATAAAGATTTTGAAATTATTTTAATAGATGACAGAAGTACGGATAAAACCCCTGAAATTGTTAAAAAATTAGCAGACGAATACGATAAAATAACTTGCCTTCTTCGTACAAAAGAAGCAACCCCCGGTAAATCCGCAGTTTTAAATGACGCAATGAAATTAATCAAAGGGGAAGCTGTTTTGGTGTTTGATGCTGACGCGAAAATAGAACCTGATTTTTTGGATAAAATGATACCTATACTTGAACCTGTTGATGTCGGTGCAATTCAGGCTCAAAAGGTTATAATTAACGCTAATCAGAATTTTTTAACAAAATGTCAATATAACGAATATGTTCTTGATACTCACCTGCAAGTAGGTAGGGACGCCGTTCGAGGAGCGGTTGAGCTTCGCGGAAACGGTGAATTAATTAAATTACAGGCTCTTAAAAGTATAAACTTTTGGAATGAAGAAACCATTACGGATGACCTTGATATGTCAACAAGACTTCATGTTAAAGGCTGGGATATTCGTTTTTGCCCCGAAGCTAAAGTGTATGAAGAAGGAGTTGTTGATTTTTATGCGCTGATTCGTCAAAGAAGACGCTGGGTAGAAGGTTCAATCAGAAGATATTTAGAATATATTAAAGATGTTTTTACTTCAAAAGATATGTCCTTAAGGGTAGGTTTTGACCTTATTGCGTATATAAGTGAATTTTTGCTTCCTTTTTGGCTGGTAGCCGAAATTATTATTCAAGGTTTTCATTTTGTAAAAGGAGATGAAAACTGCATTTTGTCATCATGTGCGGTATTAATCGGAACAGGGATATTCTTTACAAGTATTTTTGTATATAGTCTTAGAAAATATGCACATTTTTCTGCCGTAAAAGCATTTTTTGAAGCCGTAATCACATCAATTTATTTTATTACTATTTGGTTTCCGATTGCTTTATTTATTATATTTAAAATTATTTTTACAAGAAAAACAATGGACTGGGGTAAAACGCACCATGGTGTTGCTAAATGTTCAATATTGGAGAATAATTAATGTCTGATTTTCATTTTATTGCTATTGGCGGTGTAGGGCAGAGTGCATTAGCGAAAATATTATTATGTTTGGGTTATAGCGTTTCGGGAAGTGATATTCAAGAAAGCAAATATACAAAACTTGTTTCTGAATTAGGTGCTGAAATTTTTATAGGACACAATAAAAATAATATCAAAGGCAAACCCAAAGTAGTTATTTCATCTGCCATTAAAGAAGATAATCCAGAGCTTATTAAAGCGCGTGAATTAGGGCTTGAAATTATGCACCGTTCTGATTGCCTTAAATATATTTCCGAATTATTCCCTTGCTTTATAGGCTTATCCGGAACACACGGGAAAACTACAACCTCTGGGCTTTTAAGCTATATTTCGGAAAAAATGGGCTTAGAACCTTCCTATGCAATAGGCGGCATAATCCCCGAATTCAATATTAACGCACAAGCTGACAAAAATTCCAAATATTTTATTGCGGAACTTGATGAATCAGACGGCACAATTGTTAAGTATCATCCTCATATTACGGTTATTAATAACTTGGAAGCAGACCACCTTGACCATTATAAAAACGGGCTTTCGGATATTTTAGATACTTTTCAAATTGTTGTAAAAAATTCGGGTAAATTATTTGTAAATATTGATAATCAAGGGATTAAAGAGCTTGTAAAAAGAAATTCCGATAAAGAATTTATTACTTACGGAATAGAAGAAGGCTTTTATCGGGCTAAAAATATTTCATATAAAGAATTAGGTTCTGAATTTGAAATATATAAAAATAATCAATATTTAACAAAAATTAATTTAATTATCCCCGGAAAACATAATATCTATAACGCATTAGCCATTGCAAGCGTATTGGATTATTTGAATTTTTCCGGTTATGAAAAATATTTTAATACATTTTCCGGCATGGGAAGAAGGTTTCAGCTTGTAGGAGATGTTAATAATATAAAAATTATTGATGATTATGCTCATCATCCAAGCGAAATACAATCTACCCTATCAGCAATTAAAAACCTTAGCAGAAAGAAAATAGCTATCTTTCAACCCCATAGATATACAAGGCTTAAAGCCTTATGGAATGAATTTTTAGATAGTTTTAATGTTGTTGATGAATTGTACATTTTAGATACTTTTTGTGCCGGTGATGAATTTGATGAAACATACAATTCTCAAAATTTTGCAAATGCTATTTCAAAAAAAGGAATTAAAGCAAACTATATTAAAGGAAATATAGAAGAAGCAGGTAAAAATATTGCCCAAAAATTACATCAAGGAGATATTGTATTAACACTTGGCGCGGGAGATATTACAAAAATAGGCGGAATAATAAATGATATGCTCTCAAAATGAAATAAAATATTATAAGGATTTTCAATTAACTAATTTTAACACTCTTAAAATTAATTCCTGTGCAAAATTATTTTATATGCCGGATAATTATGGCGAAATGATAAGCCTTTTTAAAAGGTTTAAAAAAGATACACCCATTGTTATAGGGGCAGGTTCTAACGTTTTATTTTCTTCTTTGGGGGTTGATAAACCTATTATTTATACAGGAAGATTAGACGACATCAAATGTTCAAATAATATTATAGAAGTTGAAGCAGGATACAGAACTCAGGCACTATCTAAATTTGCATTATCAAAGAAACTGTCGGGATTTGAATTTTTAATCGGGATACCTGCTTTTTTAGGCGGTGCTGTTTATATGAACGCAGGGGCGCATAAGCAATCTATATCCGATAAAATAGTATCGGCTAAAGTTTATGATTACGAGGAAAATAAAATTTTAACCTTAAAAAAAGATAAATTAAATTTTTCCTACAGGCATTCAATTTTATCTGAAAAGCCGTATATTTTGCTAAGTGCGAAATTTGAACTTGAAAAAGCAAATTATGACGATATAAAAGCAAGAATGGATGAAAATTTAATATTCAGAAAAAACCGTCAGCCAAATTTATCTTTACCGAATGCGGGTTCAGTTTTTAAAAATCCAAGCAATTGCGAATTATCCGCAGGTGCACTGATTGATAAATGCGGGTTTAGAGGTTATTCTTTCGGCGATTGTCAGGTTTGGGAAAATCATTGTAATTTTATAATTAACAAAGGAAATGCCACAAGTGTTGATTATACGAACTTAATTTTTGAAATTTATTCAAAAGTAAAAGAAGAATATAATGTAGAATTAAGCCCCGAGATAATTTTTATCGGGAAAAAAACAAAGGATGAAAAAGAAAAATGGAAGATTCTAAAAAGCTGAATAAAAATTCTAAAATTGCAGTGTTATGCGGCGGATTATCAAATGAAAGAGAAGTTTCTCTGCGCTCGGGTAAAAACGTCTTTAAGGCATTGATTGAGCTCGGGTATAAAGATGTAACTTTAATTGATGTTGACAGAAATATTTCTGAAATTTTATCTGAAACAAAAATTGAATATGCAATTAATATGCTCCATGGAAGATATGGTGAAGATGGCTGCATACAGGGTGTATTAGAATTTTTGGGAATAAAATATTCAGGCTGTAAGGTAAAAGCAAGTGCTGTTTGCATGGATAAAATTTCAACAAAAAGAATGCTAAAAAGCCTTGATATACCTTTGATTAAATCTGTAAACGTAAACAAAGATAACTATAGAGAAGAAGTTAAGAAATTAAATTTTCCTATTATCATAAAACCTGCAAATGAAGGTTCTTCAATCGGCATGACAAAGGTTAACGGTTTAGATGAATTGGATAATGCCATGGAGATTGCTCTTAAGTGCGATAGTGAAATTCTTATAGAAGAATATTTAGAGGGGCAGTCGGCAACCGTAGGTGTTTTAGAGCGCAAAAATAACGGAAAATATGAAATATTTGCAACACCCATTCTGGAATTCAGAACAAAAACAGATTGGTATGATTATGAAGCGAAATATACAAAAGGTTTGACCGAATTTATTCTGCCTGCAAGTTTTAACCCCGAATTAACTAAAAAAATACAGGAACTTGCTATTATTGCCCACAAGGGCTGTTCTTGCAGAGGTGTTTCAAGAGTTGACTTTTTGGTTGTAAATAACATACCATATATACTGGAAATAAATACAAACCCCGGCATGACGGATACCTCTGATTTGCCTGCGCAGAGCAATGCAATGGGAATAAGCTATAATGAATTAGTTGATATTATTTTACACACAGCCGATTTAGATTAAGGGTAAATAATGGGCCTGTTATATCAAAAAAGAAGACTAAAAGTAAATAAAATACGAAGGCAGATAATGGCAAATCGCGCTAATTTGAAGCGTGTCAGAATGTTGTTATCTTTGATTTTGATATATTGCGTTTTTTATTTTTCGGCAAAAGTTATAAAATCTCCCCAGTGGTATTTGGATTTTGATAAGTTATCTCATGCGGATAAAAGTGTATTGATTATTCAGGGCAACAATATTACACCTGACTATAAAATTACAAATATTATAAGGCAAACTCAATTGCCAAATGTTCAGATATTCAGGCTTAATACCAAAGAGCTTGAAGATAATATTATGCAGCTTCAAACCATTAAAAAAGTATTTATAAGGCGTTATTGGTTTCCTGCAAGGCTTAATGTGGCGGTTGATGAACGAGTACCTGCGTTTTTGCTTGCTCCTAATTTAGAATCAGAACCAAATTCCGCCCTTACAACAGACGGTATTTTAATAGATCATGATTATTTTCCTTTTAAAACACCCGTAAAAGCTAAGAAATTATTGACTTATGGTGTCAGAAACGGAATAGATGAGGTTTGGGATAAAAAGAAAGTTGATGAATTAATTAAACTGACAAAAGCTATTGAAATGTACTCTAATCAAGAGGTTCAATACATTGATATAAGAGATAAATCAGATATTTATATTATGCTTAAAGATTATTTAATTCGTTTTGGCGAAATTAATGATACGGCGCAATCGCGCGCAAAATGGATTGCTTCAATTCTTCCGCAGGCTGAAAAATACGGCAAAAAAACAAAATACATTGATTTAAGGTGGGAAGATTCAAGATATATTCGTCTTGAAGGAACAAAAGAAATAAAAGAAGCGCAAAATCAGCAAACAAATACCCCCATAATTAAAGAAGAAGAGGAAACAACACAGCAAGAAGAAAAACAGGTGAAAATTGAAGTTGAAGATGAAGAAAATACTGAAAATTAGACACTTTGAAGAATAAGTGGTAGAATGTTGATTAAGTTTTGGAGGTTTTTTGGATAAAAATAAAAAAATAATTGTATATTTCTTGGCCATGACGCTTTTAATGCCTTGCACTATGGCTATAGAAGATAATTCAAATCCGCCTAAAAAATCTCTTTTTTCTTGGTTTAAAAAAAGTAACAATAACGCTAATAAAAAAATAAAATCTAAAAAATTAAGAGTTGAAGAAATTAAACTTCCCCCCGTAGTTGAAGGCAGGCCCAAAATTCCTTTTAGCCAATTAAGCGTTATGACAATAGAAGATTGCGTTGATTATGCAATAGCTCACAACCCCAATTTAAAGGTTTCTTTAGAACGTGTAAAAGCCGCTAAAGCAGGTATAGGCGAAGCGCGTTCTAATTATGCACCGCGTTTAACGGGCAGAGTTTCATATAACCATAATACAAACCATGGTACAAGAATTATGAATACTCAGGAAAATTCTATCGGTTTTAATGTAGGAATTTCTGATACAATCTGGGATTTTGGTAAAACTACAGCCAAAATAAATATGGCAAAATATGATACTTTATCATCAGAGTATGACCATACTTGGGAAGAATTAAACATTATTTATGAAGTTAAAACCAATTATTACAGAGTTTTAATGTCTTTAGCAGACCTTGATATTTATGAACAAAATGTCAGAATTCAAACCCTGAATTACGAACGTACAAAAGCAATGTTTGATGAAGGATTGAAATCAAAGATTGATGTAGTTAATGCGGAAGTTAATTTAACAGATGCTAAAATTCAACTGGTCGAAGGGCAGAATAATCTTCAAACAAATATTATAGCTCTTAAAAATTCAATGTATTATCAGGAAGATGACCCTTTTGTTGTTAAAAATACGGAGAATTTCGGTTTTTTGCGTGCTGATTACAGAAAAAAAATCGAAAGTACAACAATTGTCAAACCCATGGAACATACCGTTAAAAGAAATGAAGATGGTTTAATTATGCTCTCAAGCGGGATTGAGCACAATGACATTATTCAAAATTTTGAATTTAAACCATATACAATTTCAAAAGAAGAAGCCGTTAAGCAGGCGCTTGAGCTTCGTCCCGATTTAAAATCAAGTGAAATGCTTGTAAATGTTCAATCTGAAAGTTTAAAAGCAATCAAAAGACAATATATGCCGGAAATTTCAGGAGATTTAACCTGGGGCTATACTAAAACAGAATCAACCTATTCAAGCCCCTTGCAAGTTGGCGCAAGCATGGGCTTAGGTTCTATTAATCCTTACGGAATTCATTATCAGATAAAAGAAGGCGAAAGCTATCTTGATATCGCGCTTCATAATTTGAATATTGCAAAATCCGATATTTATTGGGAAGTGCAGCAAAATTATGTTAATATGCGTCAATTAGAGCGAAAAATTCCTTTGATGAATTTAAAAGTTAAAGCAACTTTAGAAAATTTTGAACTGGCAGACGGCAGATATTCAGTCGGTTTAAATAATTATGTAGAGCTTCAAGACGCACTTAAAGATTATAATACGGCACAATTGAATTTTGTTGAAGCTGTGTTTAACTATAATGTAGCAAGAGAAACCTTATTAAAATCAATGGGGGTTAAATGAAAAAACGATATATAATACCTGTAGCAGTTGCGGTAGTTGTATTGCTGGTAATATTTTCAGGCATTTTAAAAACAAAAGGTACAAAATATACGACAAAAGAAATACAAAAAGATACAATTGTACAATATGTTGAAGCATCCGGTACAATTAAGCCTGTTAACACTATTGAAGTCGGTACTCAGGTTTCAGGTACTGTTTCAAAAATATATGTAGATTATAATTCTGTTGTTAAAAAAGGCGACTTGCTTGCAGAATTAGACCCTAGTTTGTTTCAGGCTAATGTTGATCAATCAAGAGCAAAATTGATTAATGCACAGGCTGCTTTATCAAAAGCAACATCAACATTGACTTATAAGAAAAATAATTACCAAAGGTATAAACATCTATATGAAAAAAATTATGTTTCAAGGGATGATGTTGAACTTGCGCAGTCTAATTATCTTCAAGCGCAGGCAGAGCTTGACGCCGCACGCGCGGAAGTCAGCGCTGCAAAAGCAAGTTTGGAAAATAATTTAACAAATTTAAGATATTCAAAAATCGTTTCTCCTGTTGACGGTACGGTTATTTCAAGAGAAGTTGATGTCGGTCAAACGGTTGCCGCAAGTTTCAATACCCCGACATTATTTGAAGTTGCAAAAGACCTTACAAAAATGCAGATTGAAACAAGTGTATCGGAAGCTGATATCGGTAAAATTAAAGTAGGACAAGTTGCCGATTATACGCTTGACGGCTACCAAGATAGGGCTTTTAAAGGCGAAGTTACACAGGTTCGACTTGCATCTACCACCACAAACAATGTTGTAACATATACGGTAATAATTTCTGTTGATAATTCGGAAGGACTTGTAATACCGGGGATGAGTGCAAATGTTTCCGTTATAGTGGGCGAAGCGCGAGATGTATTGTGTGTTGAAAATAAAGCCTTAAAATTTACACCTTCCGATAATAAAGAAAAATATGATAAACAAGGCATTTGGATACTTAAAAACGGTACGGCAAAGCGCTATAGCGTTGAATTAGGTTTATCTGATGATAATAAAACGCAAATTAAGTCATCTGAAATTCAAGAGCATGATAAAGTTATCATTTCAGAAAACTCTAAGAATTCCAAAAAACAATCAAAAGGCGGACGTCCGCCGATGTAGGCAATTAAAATGCCTCAGATACAACAAAAGGTTTGTGTTCTATGATTGTATTTGTATCCATTAAACCGCGGTTTAATTGCGAATATTTAGCGTCTTTTGAGTTGAATTTTTCTTTTAAAAACTCATAAGATACTTTAGGATCGCATTGCTCACCGCATGTAAATAAGTCAACTGCCGCATAACCGTATTCAGGCCATGTATGAATTGCTAAATGGCTTTCAGAGATAATAACAACTCCTGATACGCCATGAGGGGCAAATAAATGAAAACACTTATTAACGACCGTTGCACCGCATTCAAGTGCCGCTTGCAACATATATTTTTCAACTAATTCCGGATTGTTTAAAACATTCGGGTCACATTCAAAAAATTCAGCTAAAATATGCCTTCCAAGATATTGTTGTGAGTGCTTCTCAGTCGTCTGCTTAATAGGTGTCATTATTGCCAATTCATATTCCCCCTTATTTTTTATTTAACTACATGCAAATTTTACTATACACTATAAGATTAAAACATACAAGTGGAAATTTTTACTTTTTTGAAATAATTTCTTAACAAAAATTAATATTATACCGAAATGTTTTTAAGTTCGTTATATGCGTTAACTATCTGGTTTCTTAATTGAATTGCCATTTGCATTGCAAGAGAAGACTTTTGGGCGGAAATCATTACATCATGAATGCTTATATCACCGCCTGCGGCAAAAAATTCAGTCTTTCTTTCGGAATCTTTTTGTACGGAATTTAAGTTTTCAATGCTGTTTTTTAAACCCTGACCAATATCAGAAGCCATTTGAGCTACAGGAGATAAGTTATCAATTTTTTGTGCGGAAATTGAATCCATACCTACATTGTATGCAACACCTGCTTCCATGGGTTTTTGAGGTGATATTGAGTTAAGTATTTTTTGAAAATCCCCTTGCTCAATCTCTGAAAACGCTTTATTTGCGTCTTTTATTGAATTATTAAAAACTTTATTAAATTCATTAATTGAATTATCGAAATTACCCATTTGAAAATTTGGATTTATACTGAAATTAGTCATATTTTATCCTTATATTTGAGTAGCAGCCGAAATCATGGATTTTGTTGTTTGCGCAATGGTTATATTTGCTTCATAAGCGCGCGAAGCATTAACCATGTTTACCATTTCTTCTACAATATTCACGTTCGGCACTTCAACATATCCGTCTTTATCAGCGTCAGGGTGTGTTGGGTCGTATATTATTTTTGTCGGGTTTTCCGATTCAACAACCGAATCAACCATAACCCCTTTTGGAATACTTCCGCTACCCATAGATACTCCGCCAACTAAATAAGGTTCTTGAGGCGGGTCAAATGCAACGGATACATTGCCTTTTGGGAAGCCGTAACCTTTTTCAATAGCCATTTCTTTGAAGTTTACCTGTTTTTTGTGATAAACTTCTTTTTCGCCTTTTGAATTTCTTGTAGTATTGATATTTGCGATATTTGATGAAACCGTATCCATTTTAATTCTTTGTGCGTGCATTCCCGTTGCAGCTATATCAAATACTTCAAAACTCATTTTCTATCCCCCTATTGGTTTTGACCTGTTATAATGTTTTGCATTTGCTGGTATGATTTAGATAACAAGCTGGCTACAGTTGCATATTGCATACCGTTTTTAGCTTCATCCATCATTTCTGTTTCAATGTTGACATTATTTCCGTCTATTTCATAGCCTTGTGATGAATCTTCCTGCGTATCAATAAAGAAATTTTTATTGATATCGGTATTTAAAAAAGCAAGTCTTTCAAGCGATTGTCCTTTCATAATTTCGGATGGATTTTTTTGATATTCAATTGCATTTTGAAGTTTCATTTCTTCTTTTTCATTTTCGCGCTTAATTACACCCTGCAGACTTTCTTCAAAAGATACTTCTTTTCTTTTGTATCCGGGCGTAAGTGCATTTGCAGTATTCGCTGCAATTGCTTTTGAGCGTTCATATAATCCGTCTAATGACATGTGTAAAATACTGCGTGTTCTATTGTTAATAAAATCCATAATTCTATCCTTTTTAGATTTATTTAGTTTGAACTAAAGGAAGCGAAAGTGTAAAAATAGTTTCATTTTCATCACTTTTTTCTAATTCTATAGTTCCGAACTGAGAACCTATAAACCTTTTGCAAACTGCTAATCCTACCCCCCAGCCTTCGCTTTTGGTTGTGTATCCTTTTTCAAAGATATCTTCTTTAATATCTGCTTCAATTTTTTGCCCATGGTTAATGAAAGATATATTTATTTTTTCATCATATAATTTTAATTTAATTAATATCTCGTCATTTTGGGTGCAATCATGCGCATTTTTAATAATATTATTCACCACAATTGCAAATTTTTCTTCATCAACAAACGCATTTGCGGTAATTTCGGGCATTTCGTCTATAAATATTATTTTATTATTTTTTTCTTTCAGAATGTGCGAATACGTTTTAATGCAATCTTGTATAATTAATTTAACATCATGTTCTTGAAGATTAACGACATCAAAGTTTTTGAACGCTTCAAGCTGGGATTTTATAAGCCCAATTGATTTTTTAATAGGCTCAACTATTTCAAAGTCTTGCGTTTTCTTTTCAAAAATTCTTGTATAAATATCTAAAATACTTAATTGATTTTTGATTTCATGGGCAATTTGTTTTACATTTTGATAAATTTCGTTTCTAAAGGTTGTATTTGTTTCATTGACTGTTTTATAGCTTTCTTGAATTTTTGAATTATAAATGTTGTCTTTAATATTTTCTTCAAAATGTTTGATTATATTGCAAACAGCGTCATTCATAAGGTCATTTTCACGACGTTCGGGCTTGTATTCATAAAATTCTTTGTCGTAATTTAATAAAAAGATTGACTTGATTGTTTCATAAACATTTGAAACAAGTTTGGAATTTAATTTAAGATATATTTGATATCTGTCTTTTTCAATTTCTTTAAACAAAAAAGCGCAATTGTAGCGTTTTGTTGTAAGAACAACAAAACCTATATTTTCAACATTAAACTTTGAAAATTCAAAATCGCTTACAGGCCTTAAAATTATGTTTTTTGAATATTCAAGACGTTTTATTATTCCTTCAATTCCTTCAATATCATTAAGGTGGGTGAAAATCACACCTATGCAATTATTAGAAGCAATAGGTTCAAGTATGCTTCTAATAATTGATTTGACTATTGGAAATGAATAAGTTTCAGGAATTGTTAAATCTTGAGTTTCAAAGTAGGTGTTGAAATTTTTTGTTTTCATATAACTTACCAAATTTTTGCAATCTGCCCTCGCCTTTGCCTGCTAAGCTGTTGCTAAGCGCGCTCGGCTCGGGATATGCTAGTGCCTTAGTACCTTATACGGCTATTTTTCTTGCTTTAGGTTTGAAGCCTTTATTGATTGCATATAGTACGGCTTGTGTCTTTTCTTTAACTTGAAGTTTTTGGAAGATGTTATTAACATGAGTTTTAACCGTAGTTTCCGAGATAAATAATTCTCTTGCTACATCTTTATAGGTTGAGCCTTCAAGTAAAAGCGATAACACTTCTTCTTCTCTGTTTGTTAAATAATGAAGCAGGTTTTCTTCCCCGTCATTTTCTTGGTTCGCCTGGCCGTTCTTTTCAAAATCTTGGAAATATTCAAAGAACTTAGAACACAAAACATTCGGTAAATATATTCTACCCATTGATACTTCGTCTAACGCTTTAATTAATTGGGCAGATACCATAGTTTTTAATACATATCCGCAAGCACCAACTTTCATTGCGCGATAAATTAAATCAGCGTCATCATAAGCAGTTAAAACAATAATCCTTGTTTTTAAATTCAATTTTTGAATTTCGGCAATTGCATTGATACCATCCATTTCGGGCATGTTGATATCCATTAAGACAATATCAGGCTGATATTTTTTAATCAAGGAAATAGCAACAGAAGCATTGCCTGCATTTGCAATAACTTCATAATCATTTTCAAGGTTAACTAATTCTCTGACGCCTGATGCGTGTTCGTATTTGTCATCTACTACAATGACTTTTTGCTTTCTTTTAAAATCTAGCGCTCTTCTCATTACTCCTCCAAATACCATATTTTTTATTTAAAATTTTAATCTAATTTGCGTAGCTTGATATCATGAATATACTTCTTTTAGCTTATTACTTCATCAATAGTAAGATTGAATTTGCATCATATAGTGTGCATCTTAATGTCTAAATCTTAAGATTGAGATAAGGGCAGGGCATTAGGGCATTAAGGCAATAAAGCATTAAGGCAATAAAGTATTAAGGCATTAAGAAACTTTTATCATTAATTACACCATTCATCTTATTGCCTTATTGCCCTAAAGTCTTAACACCTTACTATTTTTATGTATTTTCTAAAATCATCCAAACAGATTAATCGAAAAATCTTAATTTAGTGTAAGATAGACGTACATAATACATAGGAATAGTTATGCATCATTGGATAGTAAATATATTTAATCAAAGCGTGAACATGGATACATTAATAACCATGTGGATTTCAATGGCATTATTAATTGTTGTTTCTTTGCTTGCAACAAGAAAATTATCGATAGTGCCTTCTAAATTACAACTTGTATTTGAAGGTATTATTAATTACTTCTCTGATATTACGGCTTCAAATATGGGAGAGAGGGAAGCAAAAAAACATCTGCCTTTATTATTAACGTTATTTTTATTTATTTTAACCGCAAATTTGCTAGGGCAATTACCTTGGCATTTGGTGCATTTAGCACAAGGAGAATTGGCTTCTCCGAATAACGATATTAATATGACGGCTGCAATGGCGATTGTGGTTTCAATATATTATGTATTTTTCGGAATTAAAAAGAAAGGTTTCAAATTTTTCTTAGAAAATTTTAGAGTAGATGGCATTATGATTGCTCTTGTTGATTTGCTGGAATTGTTTGTCAGACCGTTTTCTTTGGCACTCCGACTTTTTGCGAATATTATGGCGGGCGAAATACTGGTATTTACATTTTTAGGAATGTGCGCATATTTATTGCCTTTGCCTTTTATGTTGTTTGAAATATTTGTAGCACTGGTTCAAGCGCTTGTATTTACATTGCTTGCAACCACATATATAGCTTTAGCGGTAAATCATGAAGAAGAATAGGAGTTAACAATTATGGCAGTAGAACAATTAGCAGCTGATGTTTTAGCTTACAGCAAATTAGGTGCAGGTATTGCAATCGGCTTTGGTGCAATCGGCGGCGGTATCGGTATCGGTTTAGCTACAAAAGGTATGTTGGAATCAGTAGCAAGACAACCTGAAGTACAATCTAAATTATTTATGAACTTTATCATTGGTTTAGGTTTGGCGGAAGCAACTGCAATTTATGCGTTATTTATTGCTTTACAACTAATCAAGTAGGTGCATAAATGGAATTCAATGCTACGTTTATAGTTGCATTTGTAAGTTTCATCATTTTCATCATAATTATGAATTATATTTTGTATAAGCCGATTAACGAAATAGTTGAAAAGCGCAAAAGCATAATTGATGAAAATTATTCCAATGCAAAAAAGAATAAAGAAAAGTCATCTGCAATTTTACAGGATAGGCTTGATAAACTTCAAAATGCAAGAAGCAGAGTTAAGGAAGAAACCACAGCGGCATTAGATGAAGCTAAAAAGAAAAGACAAGAGCTTGAAGATAGTGCAAAATCGGAAGCAAAATTAAAAACACAAGAAAACCTCAATGCTCTAAATCATAATAAGCAAGAGGCAATTGAGGTTTTGAAAAATGATGTTATTAATTTAGCTCAAATTATTTCAGATAAATTTATTGATTCACCTGATAAAATTTCAGATGTGGATAATGCGACTATACAGGAAATTATGCAAAACTAGAAAGATTTTATGGAACTCTGGACATTAATTGTAAAATCAAATACATTTAACTTCATTATAATGGTGTTGCTTTTTGCTTTTATCATTAAAAGCACAAAGTTATCTCAAAAACTTGATAATGCAGTAGCAAAAGTTAAGGAATTAATAGACAATTCCCGGCTTGCTAATGAAAATTCAATTCAAGAATTAAAAGAAGCAAATGAGAAAACAAAGAATGTTCAATCTGAAATAATTGAAATTGAAGATAAAGCGCAAGAAAATATCTCTAATCTTGAAGAAAAAATAGCTCAAGACAGTGAAAAACAAATAGAAGCGATTAAAAGAAGTGCGGATAGAACAATTACCGCTAAAGAAAGAGAAATTGTTTCAACTCTTTCTAAGAAGACAGTTCTGGCTTCAATTGAAGTTGCACGTCGTCATGTAATTAATTTATTGAATAATCATCCGGATTATCATCAAAAATTTATTAAAGAAAGTATCGAAGAAATAAACAGGCTGAACAATGAACAATAAAAACAGTTTATCTATAGCAAAAAGATATGCAAAATCATTGATTGAAATTATGCTTGAAAGTGACAATACGCAAGCAGAAATCAGGGAAGATTTGAATAATGTCAAAGAAATTTTAAAAAATTCTCCTGACCTAAATTCCGCAATGACTAACCCTGTTGTGTCTGCTTATGATAAAGAACAGATTATTTCATCTGTTTTTGAACGTGATACAAAAGAAACTACAAGAAATTTTTTGAAACTTCTTGTTGAAAAAAATCGTTTCAATTTAATTTTTCAAATAATTGATACTTTTAATGAAATGCTCAATAAAATAAATAATATTGTTAAAGTGCAGGTTACAGGCGCAATTGAGCTTGAAGATAATACAAAAGAAGAAATACAAAATAAATTAAAAGAAAAATTAAACAAAGAAATTGATATTAGTTATAAAGTTGACAATTCAATTATTGCAGGGCTTATATATAAAATTGAAGATGATGTATTGGATACTTCATTTTTGCACAAACTTGAAGAACTAAAAAAAGAATTAATTAAATAAGAGGATAAAATAATGGTAGCAATCAGACCTGACGAAATCAGTTCAATTATTAGAGAAAAAATAGAAAACTATGACGTTAAAACCCAAATTAATAATACGGGAACCGTTGTTGAAATATCTGACGGTATTTGCCGTATATACGGGCTTAGAAATGTTATGTCATCTGAATTAATCGAGTTTGATGACGGCAGCGGAACTTTGGGTATAGCTCTTAACTTAGAAGAAGATAACGTCGGGGCCGTTATTTTAGGTGAATATACAAAAATTAAAGAAGGTATGAATGTAAAAGCTACGGGTAAAATCGCTTCAATTCCTGTGGGAGATAGCTTAATAGGCAGGATTATTGACCCGACAGGTGTTGCAATAGACGGTAAAGGTGAAATTCATACCGATAAAACCCGCCCAATTGAACGTATTGCACCGGGGATTATTGAGAGAAAATCTGTCCATGAGCCTCTGCAAACAGGACTAACCGCAATTGATGCCTTAACGCCAATCGGCAGAGGGCAGAGGGAATTAATTATCGGTGACAGACAGACCGGTAAAACTGCTATTGCAATTGATACAATAATTAACCAAAAAGGTAAAGATGTTATTTGTATTTATGTTGCAATCGGTCAAAAAACTTCAACCGTAGCGCATATTGCAAAAACCTTAGAAGAACATGGCGCTATGGACTATTCTATTATAGTTTCCGCAACAGCAGATAACTCAGCACCTTTGCAATATATTGCACCATTTGCAGGCTGTGCGGTCGGTGAAGAATTTTTAGAACAAGGCAGGCATGTTTTAATAATATATGATGATTTAACAAAACACGCACAAGCCTACCGTGCAATGAGCTTGCTTCTTAAAAGACCTCCGGGACGTGAAGCATACCCGGGGGATGTATTCTACTTACACTCACGTTTATTGGAAAGAGCTTGTAAATTATCTGATGAACGTGGTGCAGGTTCAATTACGGCACTCCCTATCATTGAAACACAGGCAGGGGATGTTTCCGCGTATATTCCGACAAACGTAATTTCAATTACAGACGGTCAGATATTCTTAGAATCAAACCTGTTTAACGCAGGTCAGCGTCCTGCAATAAACTCAGGTCTATCGGTATCTCGTGTAGGGGGCGCTGCTCAAACTAAAGGTATTAAGCAGGTTGCAGGTCAATTGAGATTAGATTTAGCGCAATATAGAGAACTGGCTGCGTTTGCTCAATTTGCTTCAGACCTTGATTCCGCAACAAAAGCACAATTGTTAAAAGGCGGAAAATTAACACAAATTCTAATTCAAGGACAATACAACCCCTTATCTGCGGCACAGCAGGTTGCAATACTTTTCTGCGGAAATGAAGGTTATATTAACGATATTGAAAATAAAGATATTCAAGAATTTAAAAAACAATTCTTTGAATATTTCTCATCAAATTGTTCTGACCTTGAAAATCGCTTAAACGAAGGTGCTAAATTGTCTGATGATGATAAAGAAGAACTTGCCAAACATATAGAAAACTTTAAGCAAAACGTATTTAAGGTATAAGATATGAAATATAATTTTAAACAAGCATTGACATATATGTTTGAAGATAAAAAACGCATTTCAAAGTTTGCAATAGCATACCTTGTGGTTTGCATTCCTTTGGTAATGAATATATTATCTTCGGTTTTTAAATCATTCGTAAAAAATGCCAATCCCTTAGGTTATATTGAACCAAGGGTTGCGCTTATATTTGCCGTGTTATTAATGCTTGGTTTAATTGTTTCATTATTGTGTAATTTTTTATATCTCGGTTATTATTTTTCAAATGCAAATTTAAGAATAATGCTGCCTGATGAAAAACTGCTTGGCTGGCATAACAAGAAAAAGTTATTTTCAGTAGGCTTTAAAGGCTTTATAGGAAGCTGTGTATATATGCTTCCTATTGCGTTGTTGAGCGTTCTTGCAGTTAAAATTAAAAGTATAGCATTATTTTTAATATTATTCTTTTTGGCAATATTTGTAATTTATGCTGTAACTTTGGCATTTATTACGGATTTAAAATTTAGTTCTTTTTTCAACTTTAAAAAATATAAATTAATTTTAGTTGATAACTTTGTTAATTACTTAAAATTTATTTTGATATCAATAGGTATAACAATCCCTTATATTATTGCGGTTGTATTATGTGCTATAACAATTGTAGGAGTAGTATTCCTGCCATTTTTATATTTTTATATTCAAATGGTATTTAATGATATTCAAGCTCAATTTATAAGACATATACTCAACATGAACAAAGAAGGCAGCGAAGGATAATCCATGGCGAATTTAAGAAGCATAAAAGACAGAATAACAAGTATTAAAAATACGCAGAAAATTACCCGCGCTATGAAAATGGTTGCAGCGGCTAAGGTAAAAAAGGCGGAAAATGCGGTTAAAGCCTCACGTCCATTTACTTTAGAATTGTATAAAATGTTTTCATGGGTTTACTCGGAAGCTCTTAAAAATCAATTTGATAAAGTAAAAACTTCCTCGGGGCTTGAAAATTACCCTGCTTTATTAGAAAAAAGAGATGCCAAGACAATAGGCATTGTTGTAGTTTCATCAAATAAGGGCTTAGCGGGCGCATATTGTGCCAATATTGTACGCTATAGCTTAAATATGATAAAAGAATACATTGCCCAAGGTAAAAAAGTAGTTGTATATTTTGTCGGGCAAAAGGCTGTACCTGCAATAAAGAGCGCTCAAGCGCAATATGATTTTAAAATCAAAAAAACATATACAAATATTTTAGACGGTATAAATTCATCTTCTGCTTTTATTGTGGCATCTAACCTTGCAGATGATTATATAGCAGGGGAAATTGATGAAATTCATCTTGTTACAACAAGATATAAAAATATGATGACCTATAAAACCGAAAGCTGGCAATTGCTTCCAACTATTACCGATACAAACAAAATCAAGGAATTTCAAGATAAGGAACTTGATAAGGAATTAAATATAGAACATAATGAGCATAAAATTGAGCCGTTAAGCGAATATCTGCCTTCTATAAATTCCGTATTATCAACACTTGTTCCTATGTTTATAACTAATGTTATTTTCCAATCGTTATTAGAAGCGCAAGCGAGTGAATTGGCTTCAAGAATGACCGCGATGAGTGCTGCTACAAATAACGCTACAGATATGATTTCAACTTTGACAATCGAATATAATAAAGCACGTCAAGCAAATATTACTCAAGAAATTACTGAAATCATAGGCGGTTCAAGCGCGCTCAATTAGTTTTTCAGATAATGGGGCATGCCTTATTATTGTATTATTTACAATTGTTTACACACTTAACACAACTATAAGGTGACTTTATCATGCTTCTATCATGGGTTTTAGCACGTTCTATTCATGGAAACCATGTCATATCATGCAATACAGCATAGCCGTAACCCTGAAATATAGGCTAAAAGCGCGTTATCATGATTGTTAAAAGTCGTAATAATTGCCCTAAAATTGCTTGATAATTGATACTGAAAAGCTATAATTATATTAAAGCCAAGGGGCACTAAGGCTATAGCCTTTGTCCTTTTGCAAGTCAAAGACTTTAGGGAGAGTTTATAAGTGTTAAAAAGTAGAGATTTAGGCAGAGCCACGGCAGTTAGAAGATGGACACAAACTGCGATAGAATGCTATAAAAGGGGCTGTAATTGCGAAGGTTGTTTTTATACTGATTTCTTTAACAATTCAAGTCAAAAATGCCAAATGAAGGCTTCCGTACTTGAACTTGTAAGAGTATTAGGCAAGCCTGATATAGAATTAAAACAAGTTTTATCTGACGATTAATTATTGTTTTTCGTCAAACTTGAAACCATAGGGGAAAATATCCCCTAAATTAAGCACCAATACACTATAGTTCTTGTCTTCAAGAACTATTTTTGTTTCTTGTTCATTTATGCAAAATTCGCTCAGCCACTGTCTGCATGCACCGCATGGCATACATAGGGTTTGATTTGGCGAATATATCGCAATAGCTTTAATTTTTGATGTTTCACCTTTTGCAATGGCAGATGCCATGGCGTTTCTTTCCGCACATAAAGATAAGCCGTAGCTTGCATTTTCCACGTTACAGCCTGTATATATTTCTCCGCTTTCATATAAAATAGAAGCACCTACAGAAAACTTTGAATAAGGTGAGTATGAGTGCTTGCTTGCTTTCTTTGCATCTTCCAGTAAATTTCCAAAAATATCCATATCTTTCACCAATCTTAGTATGTGTATTATATTATAACTCTAAAATCAAAAAAGTGTTATTTTTAAATAAGAAAGGGAATTTTAAACATGTAACACGAAGGATTACAATGGGTTATGTCTATTAACGCAATAAATAGTGTTTCATTGTATGAATATTACTATACGATAAACCGCGACAGCGAAAAAAAGAAAACTTCCCCAATTGCAGAAGAAATGAAAAAATACGGGTTAACACCTACTGATGACGAACAGTTAAACATTTCAATGCTTCAAAGAGCAAAAAATCTGCAAAACATTAATTCACAATCTGAAGAAGAAGAAATTCCCTATTCAGAGCGCCCATGGGCAGATTTGATGTACCAGTTAGGGCTTTCTTTTAACCCAAATCCTAAAGATGATATTCAGGATATTAAAGACGAGCTTACAAAATTAACTAAAGGCGTGACGGATGACGAGTTAAACAAAGAAGTTAAAGATTTAGAATCTTATGTAGAAAATCTTTACTTGAAATTCACCCAAAATTCATCAGGTACAATTGATTTTACAACCCCAATAGGCAGTCAGTTAAATAACTTGTCCGTTATGAATCAAGTTAATTTACTGTAACGATACAAGAAATGTGTCATATCTTTTTTCCTTAAGATTGACCACACCGGTTTCTATCAAATCCCATTTCAGAGTTTTGATGTTATTCAAAGGGGCTTTTGCGCAAAATTCAAAATCAGGCAGAAGCCCTTTTTTATTGTATGCGCGCCATGTTTTTTTGAATGCTCCAAGGTTCGCACCTTCTTTTACAACATCAATTAAAAAATCCGCCAAACTATCGGGATATCTCGATAAAATGCTTTGAATAATATCCCATTCGACGCTTGAACTTCTATAATCTATACCCATTTTATGGAAAGTCTTTTTAAGATATTTAATTCTTTTTTCCAATATATTTTTTTCCGCTCTTTCAACATTTTCAAAAGGAGTGTGTATTTTCGGAATAAATGTTGAAGAAGATACGCAAATATTAAAAGCTCCCTTGCCCTTTAAATTATTTTTCATTTCCTTGATTAAATTAATTAATTCTTCTATATCTTCATCATTTTCATCGGGAAGCCCCAGCATAGTATAGATTTTTACCCCTTTAAGGCCGTATTTTTGCATATCGGAAACGGTTTTTAAAATTTGCTTTGAAGTTAAATCCTTTTTAATTAAATCTCTAAGGCGCTGAGAACCTGCTTCTAAGGCTATTGTTGCCGTTTTCTGTCCGCATTTAACCAAAGTTTCAATCAAATCTTTATCTGCTAAATCAGCCCTTAGTGAAGAAACCGATAATTCCACATTTTCTTTTGAAGCAATGTATTTTATAATTTTTTTGAAATCGGGATGTCCTGCAACATAAGCCCCTAAAAGAGCTATTTTATTTGTATGTTTTAGGCCTAAATCAATTGCTTCAATAATTTTTTCATAAGGAACAAAGCGCGCGGGCAAATTTAACCAGCTTGCAAGGCAAAAATTGCACATTTTCGGACATCCGCGTTCAATTTCAATTATAAATGTATCTTTAAAAAAGCTGTTATCAGATAAAATCGGTGTGTATATAATTTCTTGTTCCAGATTATCTCTTGTTATTTCAACCTTTTTCGGGTATTTTGGCACATAAATACCCTCAACATTTGATAATTGTTTTAAAATTTCATCTCTGGCATATTCATTTTTATTTTCCAGTATTTTGAAGGCTTCTTTTAGGGCTGTTTTTTCACCAATCGAGATAAAATCAAAAAATTCTTCATAAGGAAACGGATTAGACATCATAACAGGCCCGCCCGCGAACACTATAGGGTCATTTTCGGTTCTGTCTTTGCTTTTGAGCGGGAAATTATATTTTTGAAGCATTTTTATAATTGTTAAAATATCAAGCTCAAAACTAATTGAAAAGCCCATACAATCAACATCTTTAGGCGGTATTTGGGTAGTGTGCGTATCTTGATAAACTCTTTCAACAAATAAATTAGGGTTTAAATCTAAATCTTTGAAAATAGATAAATACCCCAAAGAAGCCATAGCAAAATTTTCAATTGCCCCGTAGCAAAACCAAAGGTTTATTTTCGGACTTTTTTGAAGATTTCTTTTGTATAAAAATCGCTCCATTATTCTCTGTTGTTTATCCTATCAAGATATAATTCATCAACTAAAACGCATATTACGCTTGCAATTGCAGGTGCTAAAATAATGCCCCAGAAGCCCAAAAACCTTGAACAGATTAACAAGGAAACAATTATAACTAAAGGGTGCATATTTAGCATTTTGCCGAATAATATGGGGCGAAGAAGCTGGTTTTGCGCCCATTGAGCAATCATATAAATTAAAAATGTTAATAAAACATACCCTACTCCGCCCGAAGTGCTTGTTATTAACCCAAGAGCAACTGCAATTGAAGGCCCTATAACGGGTATTATATCAAATACACAGGTAATAAACCCCAATAAAAACGCATGGCCATTTCCGATTATCAATAGTCCTATAGTGGTTAGAGTGCCTACAAATATCATTGCAATGCCTTGCGCAAAAATATAATTTCCTACTTTGGATTCTATATTTGCCAATATTGAAGATGCTTTTTCTTTGTATTTAACGGGGAAAAATTCTATAAATTTATCTTTAATTCTTTTTTCATCATAAGCAAAATAAAATACCATAATAGATATTGCAAGCAAAGTTGTTAAAAGATTTGCAATAAATTTCCCTGCGGTAATCGAATTTTCAATTAGGCTTTGTGCGCCTTGTGCCAGCGGTTCTTTTAGAGAATCAAAGGTAATATATGTTGATAATGATTTATTAAAAATTTGGAAATTTAATAATTTGTCTAAATTATCAATAATTGAAGGAAAATTGCCGATAAGCGTGATTGCTTCTCTTATAATTATTGTTAATAAAGGTACAATAATTAAAAAACTGACAGAAACTAATGCAAGAAGCATTAGCGCCACACACCATACACGCGGTATCCGTTTTTCCATTTTGTTAACAGTCGGCGCAATTGCACAGGTTATAACAAAAGAGGCAAAAAGCATCATTAAAATATCCATTGAAAAAATGGCAAGCGTGATTAAACCAATTACAATGATAAATGCTATAACACTTTTTATGCTTATATTTCCCTGATTTTCCATTTCGTTTTCTTTCCTCTTTTTTTCATGATATAATTTTTCACATCAATTAGCAATAGAGATAGTGAATAAAACCATGTATGTAAACCAAAATATTAAGCCGATAACAACAAGAACTAATTCTAAAGGTAATTTAGAAATTTCAAACTGTGATTTAGTGGATTTGGCAAATAAATACAAAACCCCTTTATATGTAATAGATAGAGTTACATTAGAGCAAATGGCGCTTGATTATAAGCAGGCATTTTCAAAATACGAAAAGGCAAATATTTTGTTTGCTTCAAAAGCCCTTATGACGGGTGCTATAGCACAAATATTTAACAGGCTTGGTTTTGGGTTTGATGTTGTTTCCATGGGTGAAATTTATACATTATTAAACGCAAATATAAAGCTCAATAAATCTTCATTTAACGGAAATAATAAAAGTGCCGATGAAATTGAATTTGCAATAGATAACGGAATAGACCATTTCAGTGTGGATAACTTTTGTGAATTGAAACTTTTAAATGAAATTGCAAAATCTAAAAATAAAATTCAAAAAATCCACTTAAGAATAACCCCCGGAATTGAATGTCATACCCATGAATACATTCAAACAGGGCAAATTGATTCTAAATTCGGATTTGATTTATCTAAAATTGATAAAGCGGTTGAACTTATTTTAAATGAATATAAAAATTTAAAATTAACAGGGCTTCATGCACACATCGGTTCTCAGATTTTTGAAACGCAGGTATATTATGACGAAGCAGGAGTTGTTTTAGAACTTGTTAAAAAAATAAAAGATAAATTTAATATAGAATTATCTGAAATTAATTTAGGCGGAGGCTTGGGTATAACTTATACCAAGGAAGATAACCCGCCAAGTGTATATGAAATAGCGGATACAATTATTTCGTCTATTGAATTTCATTGCAGGAAGTTTAATCTTGAAAAACCTGTATTATATATAGAACCTGGCAGGTCTTTAGTGTGTTCTGCGGGTGTTAGCCTTTATACAATCGGTTCATCTAAAGAAATTGAAGGAATCAGAAAATATATAGCAATAGACGGCGGTATGGCGGATAATCCGCGCCCGAGCATGTATCAGGCAAAATATTATGCTGAAATTGCCAATAAAAAAGAAGAAAATAAACCTGAAAAGGTAACTGTCGCAGGTAAATTTTGCGAATCGGGGGATATTTTAATATCTGATATAGAATTAAATTCTCCTTCATCCGGAGATATTCTTTGTGTTTATGATACGGGCGCGTATTGTTATTCAATGTCGTCTAATTATAACAGAATTCTAAAACCCGCAATGGTATTGATTAATCAAGGAAAATCAGATATTATTATTAAAAGACAAACACTAAATCAGCTTGTTGAAAATGATGTTTTGTTAGAGGAATGAAATGTTTACTAATTTTGATGTAATTTTGATATCTCAAATTCAGCATTTTTTGCATGACCTTGATAGAGTTGCGCTTAGCGTTAATATATTTGAAATATCGGTTCTGGTATTTCTTCTTTATTACTTATATCAAAAATTTATTAAGGGTACACAGTCTGAAAACCTTGTTAGAGGCTGTTTATGGCTTGTTGTAATGTGGGGTGTATCTGAATTATTAATCAGAATTAACTTAAATATTTTTGGTGTATTTCTAAAAACTTTGGTTTCCGTTATCGCAATTGCCCTAATTGTAATCTTTCAGCCTGAATTAAGAAGGTTTTTGGGTTATATCGGGCAGGGAAATCTTTTTGAGAAAATATTTGCAAATGATTCAGATTTTACGAACGAGAAAAAAATTGATGTTGCAAGAGAACTTATTGAAGCAATTAAATATATGTCTAAATCTAAAACAGGCGGATTGATTGTATTGCAAAAAGAACAAAACTCTGTTTCGCAGTCAGATATTGGGGTAAAATTGAATGCCGATATTTCTCAAGAATTATTATTAACAATATTTTTCCCGAAAACCCCGCTGCATGACGGCGCTGTAGTTGTGCATAAGGATAAAATAGTATCGGCAGGTGTTTTATTGCCCTTAACTGAAGATCCTAAATTATCATGGCGCTACGGAACGCGACATAGAGCGGCAATTGGTGTATCCGAAGCATATCCTGATTGTGCCTGCATTGTAGTTTCTGAAGAAACCGGAGATGTCAGTGTTGCAATTGACGGAATATTGAAAAAATACGAAGACTTAGGAAAATTAAAAGCTGACTTAATGCGCATATTAGGCTATAAGCAAGACGATAAAGGCCACCCTAAGAGCTTCATTAAATTTGATAATATTTTTGGAAAAATCGAATAGGGTTTTAGTGTGATTATAAATGTAAAGTAACACATGGAATGATTTCTTTGAACGGATAGTTTGACTCAAACGGGCAACATTATCGTTCAAATTTAGTTAAAATGTCCTCATTATTCTGTCAATTCCTGTACAAAATTCACACCAGCTTTTATAAATAGACATAACAAATTGAAAAGATAAAAACTTCAAAACTCCCTGATAAAATTTAAAAACTTAATATTTCATTATCATCAGGGACAACAACATTGTTTAGTTTTAGATTTTTTATATCATCTCTTGTAACGGTTAAGTGACTTACTGTATCCATGTGGCTTGCAATTATAGTTGAATTCTTGGCGTAATTTGATATTGCTTTAACATCCGCAATATCCATAATCAACCTTTCGCCCTCACCAACTAATACAGTAGCTCCACAAGCATTTATAACAATTATTTCAGGATTAAATTTATCAATAGCTTGTTTTACTTCATCACACCAAATTGTATCGCCTGCAACGTATAACGTTTTTTCCGTGTCCGATTTGAACACTATTCCCATAGCGTCATAAGGCATTCCGATTTTTTCGCACATTGGTTTAACTACTTCACGTCTGCCGTGCTGACATTGAGTTTTATATAAAGTAATTCCTTCAAAATCTGTTCCATTTTCAGAAATAATACGAATATCATTGAAACCGAAATTTTTAATAATGTTCAAATCCGTTTCATTTTGAACATAGAACGGAATATTTTTATCCAGGGCACTAACAGCGAATTCATCAAAATGATCAGGGTGAAAATGGGTCAATATAACCGCATCAAGGGGTAAATTATTTATATCAAAATCCTTTGGCAAATCAACTCTCGGTTGTCTGACCTCAGAATTCATTGCCCCCTCGAACCCCGGCATAAAATCTTTTGGCATTAACCACGGGTCGATTAAAAATCTTTTGTCGTTGTAAGTAATTATAATTGTTGCATTTCTGATTTGATGAATTTTCATTTAATATCTCCTAATTAACTTTCATTAACTTTTTTACCGCAAATATGATCAGGAGTAAGTTCTAAACACATAACAAATTTTGCAAATTTTTTGATTTCTTCTTCAATATAATCATCGCCAAAATCAAATTGTTGGCTCAATTTTCTACAAATATATATAGTTTTATCAAAATCTTCAACTGGTTTTATTCTGCCAAAAACAATAACACTTTTATAATCAAGCCCTATTTTACCTTCAACTTGAATCCCTTTATCATACACGCAAAAAGACACTTTATCGCAATTTTTTATTGAATCAATTTTATGACCTTCTCGGCTCCCATGAAAATAAATTTTATTTTCATCTTCACTATACCAATAATTGATTGGTAAACCATAGGGATAATCATTATCTCCCAAAACAGAAAGCACACCTCTGACTTCATTTTTAAGAACAGAAATACATTCTTCCTGTGTTAATTGCTGCTTTATTCTTCTTAACGGTCTGAACATATTATACCTCGTGTACCTTAGTTTAACATAAATAAAACCGATAATATGCCATTATCGGTTTTTAGAAAATAACTAAAATTAAATTATAATTCCATAATTTTATGCTGTTCTACATTCAAATATCCTTCAGGACAATGGGTTGAGCAATAAATAATTTTGTTATTTTTTTTAGCGGATAATCCGCTATTGCTCATTTTTGAACAAAAAAATAACTTCCCTAACCATAAACTAACAATTTCGTTTTAGCATTTATATTAGAACAGTTTAATTTATAAAAAATGAAAAAGATTACAGATATATTGTTAAAATACATACAACGCACAATCATTTTATTACTGTTGTTAGGAATTGTCGGAACAAATAATGTTGTTTATGCAATATCCGAAACAACAGACTCCGACATTTCAAAACAACAAAAAAATAAAGAAGATGATAGAAAATTTGAATTAAATCTGTTTTGGAAAGATTATTCGGATGAATATTTATCCTCATATATTTTAGAAGCATTAGAGCAAAATCCGTCATTAAAAATTGCAAGTGACAGATTGCGACAATCTCAAGCTATGCTTGGTATGGTTAATGCACAAAGGCTGCCGCATATCGGTATTGAACCAAGTGTTTATCCCTATAAATCTCTCTCAGGGAAAACCTATAGTTCACACAACGATATAACCATGCCTTTATTTTTTAATTGGGAAATTGATATATTCGGTAAGCTTTCTGACAAGGTTCAATCAGGCAGGTATGACGTTAAAATAGCAAAAGAAGATGTTAATATACAAAAATTATCTCTAACTTCAGAAATTTGTGCTATGTATTTTAATATTATTCTTACTGATGAGCTGATAGAAAATGAGGAAGAGATTCTAAAAAATCTTGAAGAAGTTCTTAAACTAAAAAAACAACTGTACGAAGGCGGCATAATAAAATATGATGATTTGTATATTACAGAGTATGAAAAAATAAATACCCAAAATGAATTGAATTCACTATATAAACAACGAGATATTTTGTCGCATGCATTTTCATTTTTAAGAGCTGCTGCACCTCAAGAAGATATTAATCACAGAACTATGGAAGAAATGACTCTTCCATTTTTACCTGATACGGAAATCAATTCAGATTTAATATTTAACAGACCTGATGTTATACAAGCCGAATACGCAATAAAAAAAGCTGCATTTGATGTTAAAGTTGCAAAAAAAATGTTTCTTCCTTCATTTAATTTGAATGAAATTGTTGGCTTTGAGAGTTTTAGAGCAAGCAGATTATTTAACTGGGAAAGTATTGTTTATCAGTTTGGTGCCGGATTATTGCTTGATTTATACACAGGGGGGTATAAAAAACACTTTCTAAAATATAATAAAGAGCTTGCTCTTGAAAAATTACACAAATACGATTACACAATACTTGATGCCGTAAGAGAAACGGAAGATTGTCTATCAAGCTATAAGACTGATTATAAGGCATACGTTGATTTTAAAGATATGATGGAAAATTCACAACACTATTACAATGTTGCACATACACGATATTTGACAGGTATTGGAAACAGAATAGATGAACTTGATGCAAGACGTCAATATTTAATAAATGAAAATGCAATGAATAAAGCAAAAGCTGCATCATTAATAGATACGGTAAGTTTATATAAGGCATTGGGGAGCAGAATTCATGAGTAAATTTATAAAAGCAGCTTTAAAATATTATTATACAGTATTTGTATTTGGTCTTTTTATTCTAATTCTGGGTATTGTAGCAATATTTTTTACTCCAATTGACATTTTCCCTGAAATAAATACTCCTGCAGTTGTTGCGGTGTGGAATTATAACGGGATGCCGGCTAAAGACGTAGAAAATCGTATTGTTTCAATTGCAGAACGTGCGTATTCCGCAAATATGAATGATGTTGAACATATTGAATCCCAGTCATTATATGGTGTCGGGGTAATAAAAGTATTTTTGCATCCCGGAGCTGATGTTAATACTGCAATAACACAATTAAGTTCCGCATCACAAGTTGCATTAAATAATATGCCGCTTGGTATAAGACCACCACAGGTTGTAAAATATACTCCGACAACGATACCAGTATTACAGGTTGTTGTATCTTCAAAAACCATACCTTTATTAGATGTATCTGATTTAGCTCAAAACATAATAAAAGTGCAAATGTCTAAAGTCGAAGGTTCACAAATACCATTACCTATGGGTGGATTAAACCGCCAAATAATGGTTGATTTGGATATGCAAAAAATGGAAGCACGAGCTCTTACACCTTTAGCGATAACGGATACTCTTGCGGAACAAAATGTCATACTACCGTCAGGAAATGCCAAGATTGGTGGCTTTGATTATTACATTACCTTGAATAATGCAACAAGAACAATTGATGAAATGAATAAATTCCCAATAAAATCAAAAGAAGGAGAAACTGTTTATTTACGTGATATAGCCTACATTCATAACGGAAATGCCGTTCAAGAAAATGTTGTTCGCCACGACGGAGTAGCAGGAAGCTTAATGACTGTTTATAAAGCAGGAAAAACCTCAACTATTAAAGTTGTTGACGGATGTAAAAAAATAATTCCGATAATAAAAAAAATGGTTCCGTCAGAAATTCAAATGAATGAATTATTTGACCAATCCATATTTGTTAAAAGTTCTATTCATAGTGTTATTTTTGAAGGAACACTTGCTGCTATTCTTACAGCATTAATGATTTTACTGTTTTTAGGCAGTAAACGTTCTACGTTTATTGTTGCGGTTTCTATTCCTCTATCAATATTATTTGCAATAATTTGTTTGGCATTATGCGGACAAACTTTAAACATCATGACACTTAGCGGTATGGCTCTGGCTATCGGTATGCTTGTTGATAATTCAACCGTTGTGCTTGAAAATATTTTAAGAAATAAAGAAATTTATAAAAACAGAATGACTTTGCAGGAAATCATCTGTAAATCTGCTTCAGAAGTTGCAATACCTACTTTGGTTTCAACACTATCGATATGTATGGTTTTTGCACCTATATTTTTAATGAAAAGTGCTACAAAATTCTTATTTGCACCAATGGCATTATCCGTAATATGTGCAATGATTGGTTCTTATTTGTTATCTAATACAATAGTTCCCGTTATGGTTGATAAACTTTTAAAGAAAACAGAAGTGCTTAAGCCGGGTACATTATTATATAATTTGCATGAAACAGTAAATAAAAGTTTTGCTAAATTAAGAAGGGTATACAAGCAGTTTTTAGTAAAACAGGTTATGAGAAATCCCAAAAAGACACTGCAATTTTCCGCTCTTGTTATAGCAATTTCTTTTTGTCTGTTGCCGTTTATCGGAGAGAATTTCTTCCCAAGTGTTGACGCAGGGCAAATCAGGCTTCATGTATATGCTCAACACGGAACAAGAATTGAAGATACCGCAAGAGCTTTTTCTGATATAGAAAAAACGATTAAAACAGTTATTCCTGAAAAAGAAATTGATACAATGCTTGATAATATCGGAATTCCTGTAAGTATGTTAAATCTCGCATTTATGGATAATTCACAGTTGGGAATGGGTGATGGTGAAATTTTAATTTCCCTAAAGAAACATCACAAACCTACACAGAAATATATTAAAAAACTTCGTAAAGTTTTAAATGAAAAATATCCTAATATGACGTTTTTCTTCCAAAGTGCTGATATGGTCGGGAAAATTCTTAATTTTGGACTGGCTTCCCCTATTGATGTTCAAATACAAGGTGAAGATACAAAAGGGAATTATGCACTCGCAATTAAAATGCTTGAGGATATTAAAAAGGTAAAAGGGGTAGCAGATGCTCATGTTCATCAAATTACCGATTATCCGGAGATAAAACTTGAAGTTGATAAGGTAAAAGCAGCTAACATGGGATTAACACAAGCGGATGTTGCTAAAAACATGATTATCGCCCTTTCATCAAGTGCACAGGCAATGCCTGCATATTGGGTTGATCCGGAAAATGGTGTTAATTATTTGCTGGCACTACAAGTACCGCCATATTGGATAAATTCGGTCAGCGACGTAATGGATGTTCCGCTTGCATTTAACGGCAATAAGCCAATTCGCTTGTCTAATGTAGCAACGATACATGAAAGTACAGCACCGAGTGTTGTAAACCATTACGATATTATGCCGGTTTACGATATTTTGATAAATATTCAGGATAGAGATTTAGATTCTGTTGCTGATGATATTCATGAGATTGTTAAAAAATATGAAAAACAGGCTCCAAACGGAACATTTATAAATATTTTAGGACAAGCCAATGCTATGAAATCGGCATTTTCAGCTTTACTATCAGGATTATTACTTGCATTGATTTTGGTATATCTCTTAATTGTTACTAATTTCCAGTCTTGGAGAAATCCGTTTATTATAATTACACCTGTTCCAATGGCTTTAGCAGGAATATTGTGGATGTTATATGCAACTGATACAACATTTAGCATACAAGCTATGATGGGTTCAATTATGGCTATCGGGGTTTCGTGTTCAAATTCAATATTGGTTGTTTCGTTTGCAACAGATAAGATGAAAAAAGGTTTTAATTCAGTAAGAGCGGCAGTTGATGCAGGGTTTACAAGAATAAGACCTGTTATAATGACAGCTTTAGCAATGATTTTGGGAATGTTACCAATGTCTTTAGGATTAGGAGAAGGCGGAGAACAAAATGCTCCAATCGGCAGAACGGTAATCGGAGGATTACTCTTTGCTACATTTGCAACTTTGATAATTGTACCAATGCTATTTGCAATTATGAATAAAAATAAAAAATACAGTGAGGAATATGGTTTATGATGAATAATATATTAGAAACAATAAAAAAACATAAAGTAAAATCAAGTGTTATCGGGATATTTGTTTTTATGTTTTTAGTCGGTTTTATACCGAAAGTTACAAGAGATATTATTGCGTGGAAAAATGCTAAAAGTTACGAATATGTTGCACTTTACGAAAATCCAAAAATTGAGAACGGGGATGATACTCTTGAACTTAGCGGTGAATTAAAACCTTACTTACATACAGAAATATTTTCAAGAATTAACGGTATAATCAAAAAACGTTATGTTGAATTAGGAGATAAAGTTGTACAAGGTCAATTGCTTGCCACTATTGAATCTCCTGATTTGGATGAAGAAGGACGAAGTGCAAATGCGGCTTTGATTACCGCACAAAAAAGGCTAATGGAAGCAGAATATCAATATAATTTTAGCAAACAGAGTTATGACAGGTATAAACAATCGTCCCAAGGCGGCGCAATTTCAAAACAAGAACTTGATGCAAAATATAACGAATTTAAAACTGCTGAAATGAATTATCAAGCCGCCAAAGCAGAAGTTAAACGAGCAGAGGCAATGAAAAACAGAGTTCAGGCTCTTATGAACTATAAAAATGTTAACGCTCCTTTTAGCGGTGTAATAAGCAAATATAATATTGATGCAGGTGCAAATGTTGTAGCTGGTGGAAGCAGCACAAGTACAAGTTTATTTGAAATACAACAAATCGATAAATTCAGAGTAAGTTTAAATATTCCTCAAAACTATGTTCCTTATGTAAAAATCGGAATGACAGTAGATTTATATACACCGAATAATCCAAAAAATAAATTCAAAGGCGTAATTACTCAAAACTCTCAAAAATTAGATCCAATTTCCAGAACAATGGAGGTTGTTGCAATTATAAACAATGACGATAAATCCGGTTTATATCCGGGATTGTACGTTAAATCCGATATTTATATTAAGGGAGAAGAAAAGATGATAACTGTTAACCCTTCATGTTTAACAACATTAAATACCGGAAGATATGTCATAACCGTAAACGAATCCGGGAAAATTCATTTTCAAAAAGTCCTTACCGGTCGAGATTTTGGAGATAAAGTTGAAGTTTTGGAAGGACTCAACGGGGATGAAAATCTCATAATAAATATTACAGACGACCTTCAAGACGGACAAACCGTTAAATGGCGAAAAAATGAAGTTCTAACTCAAAGTTAGTATTTTAAGAGACTTTAAAACTATTATTCACTAACTTTAAACTAACAATTGCGATTTAAGATTTTTATAAAGGTGAATTAAGAATAGGACACGAAATATGATAGATAAAACGGCTATAATACACTCATCTGCAAAAATTGCTGACAATGTTTCAATAGGACCATACGTAATTATAGGTGAAGATGTTGAGATTGGTGAAGGAACTAAAATTATTGCAAATTGTTATATAGAACACACAAGAATCGGCAAAAGATGTACGGTTTCACCTTTCTCAACAATTGGTTCCGCTCCGCAAGATTTAAGTTATAACGGAGAAAAAACGAATGTAATCATTGGAGATGATACTATAATCAAGGAAAATGTAACAATTCATAGGGGCTCATCTTCAGGAGATTTTACAACACGTATCGGAAACAAGTGTCTTTTAATGGTAGGTTCTCACGTCGCACATAATTGTGTGTTGGAAGATGAAGTCATAATGGCAAATCTTGCTACAATAGGCGGACACGTCCATGTAGGGTTTGGTGCATTTTTAGGAGGAATGACTGTTTTTCATCAAAATATAAGAATTGGAGATATGGTAATTGTAAGCGGTTTTGCTGCTTCAAGACAAGACCTTTTGCCTTATACAAAATATGACGGAAGGCTTGCTCACCCTGTCGGAATAAATGTTATAGCTTTAAAAAGACGCGGTATTGAACAAGCTGTTAGAACAGAGATAAATTCAGCTTATAAATTGTTAGTTTCTGATGAGTATAATACAAGCCAAGCTATAGAAAAAATAAGAGAAGCAATTTCTTCTGATAACAAATACGTAGAAAAAATGGTTCAATTTATAAAAGATTCTAAAAGGGGAGTGTGTTTAAGAACCGATCGTGTTTAATATGAAAAAAATAATATCATTTTTAATATTTTTATTAATCGTAAATACAGGTTTGTGTGCTTATTGCGAAGAGCTGCCGCCGGAAGATATTTCAAATATTGCAGTTGTTGATGTGAAACCAAATGTATTTACTCCTAAAACCGAACGCGAAATAAAATCTCATATCACAAATATTTATGGGGAAGAAAATTTACAAGATATTTATAACAAAATATCAGAAATAGCGCAAAATGCAATTAATAATCGTTCATTAGATTTAAAACGTGATGATTTTAAGCGCAATTCCGATTGGTATAAAGATGAAATTATTTATATGTTTTATGTGGATCAATTTGGAACAATTACTGATGGAAAACCTAATCAGTTTAAAGATACAGAAAATATGCTTAGCTATTTAAAAGATTTGGGAGTAACAACTCTTTATATGCTTCCTTTTGCGGAATCTCCCATGGAAGATTCAGGATTTGATGTAAAAAATCCTACCGATATAAGAAAAGATTTAGGCGGGAAAGAACAATTTGAATCATTTATTAAAAAAGCAAAAGAACAAGGTTTTAAGATTAAAGCAGATTTAGTTTTAAACCATTTTTCAGAGCAACACGAGTGGTTTCAGGATATTTTAAACGGAGATGAAAGTAAAATAAACTATTTTATCTCAACAAAAACAATGCCTGAATACCAAAAATATGTTGATGAAAAATTAGGTCATATCGTAGAATACAAGGAAGATGACGGCAGTGTATCAAAACGTCGGCTCATTTTTCCGGAAATATCTGAAAACCACTATAGAAAAGTCCAAGTGAATGGAAAGGATTACTTTTTCTATCATACATTTTACCCATTCCAATTAGATATAAATTGGCAAAATCCTGAAGTTCTGTATTACAATCTTGAAACTTTAAATTATTGGGCAAATTTAGGCATTGATATTTTTAGGCTTGATGCAATTCCGTATTTAATTAAAGAAAAAGGAACTAACGCTGAAAATTTGGAAAAAACTCATGAAGTTATAAAACTTTTAAGTGTTTATCTTCAAGCCGTAGCCCCAAGAACCGTTATGCAAGCAGAAGCTTGTCAATTACCGAAAGACGTTATTCCGTATTTTGGAACTGAACGCAAAAATACTGTTATAGTAAACAACCGTGAAAAAGATTTAAAAAGGACAGATGAAGTTCAAATTGCATACAATTTCCCTGAAATGCCTGCTCTTTGGGCAACATTTATTACGGAAGATAGTTCATATTTTAAAAAGTCTGCTGCAGATTTACCAAAAATTCCTGATACAGTAAGCTGGGCAACATTTTTAAGAGTTCATGATGAACTTACTCTTGAAATGGTAACACCTGAATTAAGAAATCTTATTTATGATTCGCTTGCACCAAAAGGTGCACCGTTTAGAAAAGGCTACGGAGTTTCAGGCAGAATGGCAAATTTTTTGGATGAAGATTATCAACATATAAATATGGCTTTTTCTGTTTTGTTATCGCTTCCCGGAATTCCAATCATATATTATGGTGAT
>JAFVFO010000050.1 GCA_017475485.1 Candidatus Gastranaerophilales bacterium
TCGTAAAATACAAAACGGGCCACACCGGCATATTTAATTGTCAAATTGTTTCTGTCAATGTGGCGAAATTGGAGTATTTCTTATTGTTTTGATTTTACTTCGTAAAATACAAAACGGGCCACACCGGCATATTTAATTGTCAAATTGTTTCTGTCAATGTGGCGAAATTGGAGTATTTCTTATTGTTTTGATTTTACTTCGTAAAATACAAAACGGGCCACATTGGCATTTGGCTTCATTTATAGTATCAAAAAAACAAGTCAATGTCAAAATAATACTATTTATCAAGCTCTTGCTTTAATAATTTATTCAACATTTGAGGATTTGCTCTGCCTTTTGTTTCTTTCATAGCTTGACCTACAAAGAAACCAAAGAGCTTATCCTTACCGCCCTTATATGCGCTAACCTGTTCGGGGTTTGATTGAATAATTTTTTGAACAATAGGTAAAATCGAGCTTTCGTCAGATATTACCGATAATCCCTTTTTCTCAACAAGCGCATTTGCGTCTTCACCTGTTTTTAGAATATCAATTATTAAACTTTTTGCAATATTATTTGAAATAGTACCTTTTTTCAATAATTCAAGCAATTTCACAAAATTTTCGGGAGTAAGTTTTGAATCTTCTATTGAAATTTTTTCTTCTTTTAAGAATGCTGCAACTTCGCCCATTAGGAAATTAGAAGCTGTTTTTGCGTCTGCTTTTAAATCAATTAATTTATCAAAATATAATGCCATGTCAATTTGATTAACCAAAACAGAAGCGTCATATTCGCTTAAGCCGATTGATTGATATCTTGCCATTTTTTCATCAGGTAATTCCGGCATTTTTGATTTAACTTCATCAATCCATTCTTGAGATATTTCTAAAGGCATTAAATCAGGTTCGGGGAAATAACGGTAATCATGTGCGTCTTCTTTTCCGCGCATAGAGTTTGTTGTACCTGTAGCGTCATCCCAAAGACGCGTTTCTTGAACAACTTTTCCGCCTTCTTCAATAATTTCCGCCTGACGAACAAATTCATATTCAAGGGCATGGACTAAAGAGCGGAAACTGTTAACGTTTTTAATTTCCGCACGAGTTCCGAATTTGCTTTCGCCGATTGGCCTTATAGATATATTTGCGTCTGCTCGCATAGAACCTTCTTCTAAGTTTCCGTCGCAAACACCGACATATTTTAAAATATTTCTTAAATTTTCAACATATTCTCTTGCTTCTTGGCTTGAGCGCATATCAGGTTCCGAAACTATCTCTAACAGCGGAGTTCCTGCTCTGTTTAAATCAACCAAAGAATAGCTGGAACCGTATAAACCTGCAGCGCCTGCGTGTACGAGTTTTCCTGCGTCTTCTTCAAGGTGTGCGCGTGTTATGCCTATTTTTTTATTGGAAATTTGTACATATCCGCCAAGGCAAATTGGCTCATCATATTGAGAAATTTGATATCCTTTTGGTAAGTCAGGATAGAAGTATTGCTTCCTATCAAATTTACAGCGTTTTGCAATTGTGGAATGAAGTGCCAAACCCGCCAAAATACCCATATTTACGCAATTTTTATTCAAAACAGGCAGTACCCCGGGGAATGCCAATGTAACAGGGCCTGTTTCCGTATTGGGGTCGCGCCCGAACTCACAGCCTTCTCTACCGAATATTTTAGTGTTTGTTTTTAATTGGGCATGGACTTCCAAACCAATTACCATTTCATATTTATCTTTATAATTAACAGACATCTTCTCTCCTTGATTGATAAAAATATTTTATCACAAACAAATTTTTGCTTTGCTAATTATTAATAAATTTTAATTTTTCTATGGTTTTTCATGGCAATTTTTAAGCGGTTTTGTTTTTGTTTATATATAAGGGGAAAATTATGCAACAAAATATTAATCCGTATTATTGTCAAAATGCGTATCCGCAAATGCCTGCAATGGGTGCTAATGCTGTAAGTATCAATATTATACAGCCTCAAGCCTTTGCGTCGGGTCAGGGTGCTACGCAGCCAATGCAGAATTATTATCCTTTGTATCAAACTAATCAAAATCCTGCAATGCCTTTGTACCCAATGAATTACAATAATATGTTCCAGCAGCCCTCTGCCCAACCATACACCCAACAGCCGCAACAGGGCTTGAATAACAGTGCAAATGCTTACGGTGAAACAAATTTGATTTCAAAAACACCAAATGAACAGCCCGCAGAACAACCGCAGGAAGCCCAAAAAACAACAGACGATAAGAAAAAAGATGATGAACCTAAAAAAATAACAATTTTAACGGACGATTATGTCAAATCTTTAGAAAATTATTTGAATGATGATAATCCAAAAGTGCGTCTTATTGGCGCAAAAGAGGTTCTGGAACGTTTCAAAGAAGATGATTCCAGAATTGCTCATCCGAGCTTAACTCCTTTATTAAACAAAATGTTAAGGGACAGTTCTCCTTCTGTGAGATTTCTTGCCCTTACAACATTACAACTTGGCTACAGTGTAGGTGATGATGAAACTGTAGGCATATTAAAAGAAATTCAGGCAAGCAACAGAGATAAATTAGGCGAAGACGCACTTTTAGCTTCTGAAGTATTGCTTAAATTATCAGCACCAAAGGTAACAGAGGTTAAATAACAATGCCCGTTATACCAAAAATAGCAGGTACAGCAAGCATAATAGCTTCGTTATATGACATCCATAAAACGGCAATGATATATTCAAAACAAGAATATAACAAGGCAATGGGTGATACGGTTGTGGCAAGTTCAATCGGCAATCAAAAGGCTGATAATGTATCTTTTAAAGATGCACAAAGAAAAAACTGGACAGCTAAGCACCATTTCTTATCAAATGCAAATGAAACAATAGCTTCTGTTAAGGGATATGTAAAGGGTGCTGTTCAGGGAATAATCCGATATATACCAAAATTTGCTCTTGCAACGTTAGCTATAATTCCTAAAACAAGATGTAAAACTTTGGCTTATCTATCCACTGTTGCGCTTGCCGGTATGGAAGCGTGGGATTTTCTAAGACATGGTACAGGGCTTTTTGAGCGTACCGATTATCTTGAAAGAAAATAATGTAACAAAATGTAAAAGCTGAAAATAGCTAATTAATGGCTTTTTTGGTAATATATAAAAACAAAACTTAAAAAAATACTTAAAATTGGCAATTTATTATATTCACATGCGTTATAGAACCGTGTGGAGATTACACAAAAAGGAGAACTAAATGATTCAACCAACTAATGCTCAACTACCAATTCCTCAACAAGGCGGTGCTAATGCGGTAAGCATTAACATTTTTAATCCGCAGGCTTATGGCTCTGCACCTCAACAAGCTCCTTATGATTATACAAATTCTGTATATGGTATTCCTCAGAATTCAGTATATAACCAAGGTGTACAATATTATCCCCAGCAATATATTCCTCAAATGATACCTCAAGGATATGTTCCTCAAATGATGCCTCAAGGATATGTTCCTCAAATGATACCTCAAGGATATACTCCTCAAGCACTTCCTCAGGGATATATGCAAAGCCCTCTTCAACAGCCTGTTCCTGCAGCACTTCCTGCCCCTCAGGTAATGCCAAGCAGTGTTCTTGAAGTTCCTCAAGCTCAACAGCCTGTTCAACCAACAGCAGATGTTGAAGTTACGGCTCAACCGGATGAAAAAAAAACAGTTAATGTTGACACAGATACATTAATCAATAATTTAAAAAGCACAGATACTAAAACTCGCGAAGCCGCAATTAATAAATTGGCAGAATATGCACAAGATGAAGATGTAGATGTTATTAAACAAGTTATTACAGAACCCATTATGCAAACACTTGTTGATATAATTTCAGAAGATACATCAGGGCTTCAAGGGCCGACAGATGAACAAGTTGCAGTTGCGGAAAAAGTTGCAAAAGGTGAAGCTCTAACTCCTGAAGAAGATAAAATTTCAGAAGAATTATCACCCCGCGATGCAGCAAATCAAAACAGAATGTTCGCATTATACACATTAGCAATGCTTCAAAAATTCCAAAGAGAAGAAGTTGACCAGTACATTGCAGCTCAAAAAGCAAACGGACAAGAAACAATTGATCCTTTAAAACTTGAAAATGTATATGGTTATGACGGTGTTGTAAATGTAATTAAAAACGACCCGCGTCCTGAAGTGAAGGTTGCGGCTATTCAATCTCTAAGACATGTTGCACAGCCGGAAGATGAAGCTACTGTTAAATCGGTTTTATCTGAAGCATTAAATTCAACAGATGAAGAAGTTAAAGCAGTTGCACAAGAAACAGTTGATGCGGTATCTGCTCAATAGAATTATAGTTGCATTAGTATATATAATAAATGAAGGCCTGAAACAATGTTTTAGGCCTTCTGCTATATCTTTATATTGAAATATATCCAGTATGTAGATAGTATTTTTTTAATGTAGTTTTTGGTTTCAAGATAAGGGATATTTTCGACTAATTCATCTATATCGTTGCTTTGTATAAATGGGTCATTAATCCATTTTTTAACATTCCCCGGCCCTGCATTATAGGCTAAAATTGCAAGATATTCATTACCTTCAAAAAAGTCTGTTAAATAGGTAAAATATTTAAGCCCCAGCTTAATGTTGTCGTTTTTAATAGAATTTGTAGTCATAGGGCCTTTTTCAATAAAACTTGCCGTAGCAGGCATGAGCTGGGCTAAGCCGATTGCACCTGCCGAACTTATTGCGTCTTTATTAAAATGGCTTTCTTCTCTAATTAAGCTCATGAATAAATAAGGGCTTTGCTTGAATTCTTGTGCGTGTTCGTTAATTTCTTTGTTGTATAAAATCGGGTAAATTAATCTTAATTCTTTATCGGAATATGAAATTTTTAATTCTTCATTTTCTTCATGTTGTTTTAAATATTCGTTTTTGGCAGTGTTAATTGAGTTTGGGTAGTTTCCTTTTTTAAACATAAGCCATGCTTTTACATATTCATTGTTTATTTTAAATTCGTCTATTGTTTCGTAATCATCTTTATTTGCAAGGTATAAAAGCATTTTATCTTCTTTAAATAAAAATTTATTTAAAGAATTGATGTTAAAATCCGCAATGGGTTTTTTGGAGATGATTTTTGGAGCTTTTGAAATTTTAAGCTGTCTTGCGGATAAAAATGCGTAATAGCTTAGGGGGTAATCTTTTAAAATTCTATAAAATACTTCGCGCGCGTTTTGGTTTTTCTTTTCTTTAAGCATCGCGCGTGCTGTCCAATAAGCTACACGCGGAGCGTCAGAGGCTTTTGAATATTTTTTTCTGTGCATTTCGCCCAAACGGATACATGCTTTGTATCTTCCTTGGGAATAGTTATACCAAAAAATTTCCCATAAAGAATTTGAAGCCCAATCGGAATCGGGGAATTCATTAACAAGCTGCTCATAGAGTTTGATTGCGCGAATAGATTTTGTGGCTTCCGCCAAATTAAAAATAACTGTAGGATAGATATATTTATTAGGGTATCTTTTATAAATTTCCTGCAATATTTTTATTTTGTTATCGCCCGATAGCGTTATAATTCTGTTTAGTGCGGTATAAATATCTTTTTCTTTAACGTCCGAGTAATTTAAAAATAAGCCGTTTAATAAGGCTGTTTCTTCGTCTTTTCTTTTGTTTAGCGCTTTGTAGCATTTGGATATTTTATACCAGTTATTTGAAAATTCGGTATCTTTATAATATTCAAGAGCTTCCTCGTACCTTGAATTCAAAAAAAGACTGTCGGCTACAATTTCTTTGTCTTTTTTTGTTAATAAAGATTTGTATTGTTTGATATTTTCAAGTGTAAGTTGTGAGAATTTTCCGATAGGGGCATATTCAAGGTATTCTATGTATTTTTCTTTAGCAAAATATTTGGTATCGGATAATGTTGCGGATTTAAATGCGCTTGCGTAGTAAAAATCGTTGTCAGGGTAGTTTTTTAAAATTCTTTTAAATTTTCTGAGGCTTTGTTCTTTTGAGTTAATCCCCAATTCCATTGCAAGATTTGCTTCGTTATATAAAACATAAGGATAAATTGAATCGTCTTTTGTGTATTTTGCCAGTTCAAGAAGTTTTGAGTGGGCTGTTTTTTTGTCTTCCAATTTATATGCACAAATGAATTGCTTTAGTAAAGACAGCTTGTACAATTTTGAAAAACTGCTGATTTGTTTAAAATTATAGTAAGCGTCTGAATAATTGGACTTTGCGTAAAACGAAGCCCCTTGTTTATAATATCTTTCGGCATCTATATCTGATTTGTACTTGAATGCGCATACTGTTGTGCACAAAAACATCAATATTAAAATGCCGAGTATAATTTTTAATTTTGTACTGTCCATTTATTTAATCATAGCGAGATTAAAATTATAAGGCAAATTGTAACTCTGCTTTTTGTCGAATTGTTGTGTAATGCGAATTTCAACCTTAGTTAATATATTAATTTTATGGTTATTAAATATTACGTTTATATAAATGAGCCTTATGTTGTTATTCTTTAATTACTTCTAATCTATCGTAATTAAATAAAAACGGCATGTGTTCTTTTTTAATTATTTCACCGGGGAGCAATATTGAAATGCCCGGCGGACAAAGTGCAATGACTTCCGAGGATATTCTTCCTACAGAGTCATTTTTGCTGACATATTCCTTAGGTGCAAAATATGCTTCTCTAAGGTTCATAACTATTTCAGGGTCTATTAAAGGCATAATTTTAACATTTTTTTGTGTTGCTTCATATTTTTTATAAGAAATATCTTTTAGAGATTTAATTAAATATTCAAATTCCGCCCTTGTGTTTCCAAGATTTGAAAGAAGCAATATTCCTTCATCAGAAGCGGATTCTACTTCTATTTTATAATCATGTTCCAAAATATATTCAAGCTGCAGGCCTGTTAAGCCTTGCATTTTAATGAAAAGTTTTGTTATATCAATATTATCTTCAAGTATAGATAAGCCTTTAATATTTTGAATTTCTTTTCTGAAATAAAGAGCATTATCTATTGCGTTTTGCAGTTTATTTTTGCCTTCTGAAGATGATAAATAAGCTCTTGAGGCATCTAAACTTGTTAAAAGCAATAAAGAAGGGCTTGTTGTATGCAGTAATTTCAGTGCATGTTCAACTTTATTTTCATCAAAAGAAGAATTTTTTGATAAATGAAGCATACTTGATTGGGTCATTGCTCCGCCTGTTTTGTGAAGCGAATTAACAACAGCGTCTGCCCCGTAGCGAAGTGCACAATTTGGAAGTTTGGAATTGAAGTTCCAAAGGCTTCCGTGGGCTTCATCAACAATTAGAGAAACTTTATATTTTCTGCATATTTTAGAAATTGCTTCAATATCTGAAATAACACCTTCATAAGTCGGATTTGTTATCCAAACAAGTTTAATATTTCTGTTATTTTTTAATTTATTTTCAACATCTTGCGCTTCAATATTTCCAAAAATAGCCCAATCGTCAAGTTTTTTGGGAATAAGCCAATTTACCTTAGCACCTGAAATTATAAGCCCTGTTAAAACAGAGCGGTGGCAATTTCTTCCGATTAATATTTCATCATTCGGAGATGTTATTGAAAAAGCGAGTGCCAGATTTGCAATGGTAGAGCCCCCTGTCACAAAAAAAGTTCTTTTTGCGCCCCAGCATTTGGCTGCTATTTTTTGTGCTTCTTCTATAGCACCACTTGCAGGGTGAAGTGTACCTAAATTATCAAATTCATCTGTTGTATCAAGCCTTAGTGCGTCATCTCCTATAAGTTCTTTAAACTTAGGATGAATACCTTGTCCTCTGTTATGACCGGGGATATGAAAACCTGTCATAGGGGCTTTTTTATAATTAAACATTGCACTCAATAAAGGTGCTTCGTTATCTTTATTTTTATTGAAAAGATTAAACATGATAATTATTATCGCATAAAAATATGTTTTTTATGCAAGATTTAAAAATTTATGCGTTTGTGGAATAAGACGTATATTTTGGTAAATATCAAAAAATTTATCAAAAATATTTATCATTGCCAAATCGTTTTCTAAAGGCATTTTTGGCTGAAGAATTATTTGCAGATTGTATTTCTTTGCAAGGTTTGCACATTTAATAATTTCTTCATCAGTGATTTTGTTATCAAAAACTATTTTAATAAATAATTCTTTTTCTTTTGCAATATTGATAAATTCTTCATTATCATGAAATTTATTTTCTTCTTTAGTTGCAGATTGTAATTTTATATCCATAGATACAATATCAATAAAATCAATAATTTCAGATAATTCTTTATGTAAAGTTCCGTTTGTTTCTAAATATATTTTTTTGTTTAACTTAGATTTATATTTTTCTAAAAAAATTTTTAAAAAAGATTTTTCAACTAAAGGTTCAGCGCCCGTAAAACTTATTGCATTACAAGGGATATCCTTAATTTTATTATATAATTCGTCAACGGTATATTCTTCTGCGTCATTTGGTTTAAAATCGGTATCGCAATAATGACAATTTAAGTTACAATAACAAAAACGAATAAATAAATGTTTTTCTCCGACATAAGGCCCTTCACCCTGCAGGGATGTAAAAATTTCTTTGATTTTTGCCTTAGTTAAGGATTGACGCATTTTTCTTTCCGAGATTAATTTCTTTTAATTTTTTATACAAATTATATTCTTCATCTGTGATTGACGTCGGTATTTGAATGATGATTTTTACAATCTCATCACCTTTTTTGTTGGTTTTTTTATCTAAAATACCGACATTCATAAGTTTAAAACTTTGAAAACTTTTTGTCAAAGGCGGTATTTTAATTGTAGCTTCTCCCCAAAGGGTCGGAACTTTTATATCTCCGCCCAAAATTGCGGTATAAGGGCTGATTTGCGCATTATAATAAACCGTTTCATCAACAATATTAAGCTCGTTTTCGTTTTCTATATTCACAATAACATATAAATTGCCGTTTTTACCTCCAAATTTGCCTTCATGGCCTTCGTTTTTTAATCTTAATTTTGTATTGTTTTTTATTGCACAAGGTATTTTAACGGTTATTTTTCTGTTCTTGGTAATTTCGCCTAAACCGTTGCAAAGCGGGCATTTATTTCCGTTTGCAAGTTTTCTGCCTTTGCATTTTGGGCAAACTTCAGACTGGGCTATATTTACAACTCTATATGTGCCAAGAAGGGCTTCTCTATAATCGATACTGACTTTTACGGTTATATCTTCTCCGTTTATGGGTGTTATTTGCTTTTCTTTTGGTTCTTTTGCAGTATTTCTGTAAATGGTTTTTGTGACGGTTCTTAATGCGTCATAATTTTTTCTTTTTTCATCATCCAAAAGCACTTCAATAGCTTTATTGATTTCCTTAAAGCGCAATTCTGCCTCAAGGGATGAATTTATGTCCGGATGATACATTTTTGCCAGTTTTTTATATTGTTTTTTTATTTCTGATTTTGTGGCATTCGGGGATAAATTTAAAATTTCATAATAACTCTTTAACATTTTTTTAATTTAATGATTTTTTTAAAAAAATCCAACATCAAAAATGATATATTTAAGTGTATAATATGAAAGTAAAGTATGCGCTCATAGCTTAATTGAATAAAGCATTGGTCTCCGAAGCCAAAGACTACGGGTTTGAATCCCGTTGGGCGCATTTCTGGACTTGTAAATAAATAATGCAATTTATATTGCAAAATTCTCATTGATTGTGTTTTAATTGAATTATCAGAAATAAAGGAACTAATTATGTCAGGACACTCTAAATGGGCAAATATTAAGCACAAAAAAGCAAAAGCAGATGCTGCAAGAGGTGTTAATTTTGCTAAGTTTTCGCGTGAAATAATAATTGCTGCTAAAATCGGCGGTGCGGATTTAAACGGTAATTTTCGTTTAAGAACTGCCGTTGAGAAAGCAAAAGCGGGCGGTCTTCCGAATGATACTATTAAACGCGCTATAGACAAGGGTGCCGGTAATTCACAAGGTGATAATTTTGAAGAAATAACTTATGAAGGATATGGAGCAGGCGGAGTTGCAGTGTTTATAGAAGCTGCAACAGATAATAGAAACAGAACAGCCGGAGATATCAGAAGCTACTTTACTAAATTTGGCGGTAATTTGGGTGAAACCGGTTGCGTGGGTTGGATTTTTGAACCTTGCGGTTTGATTTCTATTGATAAACCTCAAGAAGCCGGAAAACGCGATAAAGTAGAAGTAAAAATGTTTGACCTTGATAAGCTATTGGAAGATTCTATGGAATTTGACCCGCAGGATGTTTATGAAGATGAGGATGAAGGTGATTATAAAATAAAAACAACACCCGATACTCTTGAAACAGTTGCAAAAGGTTTAGAGGGTTTAGGTTATACCATAAAATCTGCCGAATTAACCAGAATACCAAGCAATTCAAACGAAATCACAGATGTTTCAATTGCTAAAAAAGTTATGCTTTTGTTAGAAAAATTAGATGAACATGATGATGTTCAAAATGTTTATTCTAACTTTGAAGCAAGTGACGAAATAATGAATTCAATTGATATGTAATTCATTTAAGCAATTTTGACTGCGTCTATGTTTTTTCTTTTAATTCCAGTTCATACCCCAGAATATCAATGATTTCAACCATATCGTTGAAAGTAATTGTGCCTCTGTTAATTTTATGCGAAAAACTTGCAGGCGAGTATCTTTTGCTGGATTTTTCATTAAGAATGTTTGATAGTTCTTTTTGAGTTATACATTCTTTTGTAATTAATATTTTTATAATTTCTTTAGAGCTTAATTTCATACTAAAATAATACATATTTGTTTTTATATTGACAAATATGGAGATTAATGATAACATTTATTGACATATATGTATATTTATTGAATTATACGGAGTAATTAATTAAGATGAACAAAAAACAAATTAAAAAATTAAATAAAAATATTCATAAACTTGTTTACTATTCAAAATATGTTGATTGTTTTAACAGGATTTTAGATGAATTTATACAAAATGGTGATGACAATTTAAATCCTTGCGATATACCTAATTTAACCGCTTTGCTTGCAAAATATTCTAAAAAAATATATTTGCTTTCTTTAAATGTTGAAAGAGATATTGAATTTATTTAATAAAACAATTCTTGTTCTATAAAATCTCTCAATTCTAATGTTTTTTTAAATTGCCCCGATATAAGTTGCCCGAATCTTAACCCCATGGTGCAGGAAGGGCATGCTGTCAGAATTAAATCAGTATTTGTTTTTTTAATTGATTTTGCCTTTTTGAGTGCAATTAATGATGAAATAACGGGATGAAATATAAAATAACTTCCCCCGAAGCCGCAGCATAATTCAGGATTATCAAGCGGGATATAATTAATTCCTTCAATATTTTTTAAGAAATTTTCAATTTGCAAAAAGTCAAACTTAGAAAGATGACAGGGCTTATGAAATGTAATATTTTTGTATTTTGAATTTGGTTTTAATTTATATTTACTGTTTAATATTTCGTTTATAAAAATAAGTTTTCTTTTTTCGTTTTGTGATAATTCGGGATAATCCATAACTGCGCTTTTGCAACTTGCACAATCAAAAACAACCTGTTGAGATTTTTTAATCAGTTCAATATTTTGCTTTTTGACTTTTTCGTAATTTTTAATATCGCCTGATGTTAAATATGGCAGACCGCAGCATAGAAAACCTGCAGAATTAAACATTTTGTCAAGAAAAGTTGTTTTATGCTGGGAACGCGCTATACAGCCTTTAAAATAAAGAATATCACCCGATTTTTTAACGGTTTTTTTATTAAAGAAATTCAAAAAGTATAGAATTTTTATGGGTAAAAGTTTTAAAATAAGGAGAATTCTTTGGCTGATTTTAGAAGGAGATAAAACAGCATTTTTGTATGCAAAAATATAGCTTGTATCAACGCCTGACGGGCAGTTTGACTTGCATTTTGAGCAATTAAGACAAATTTTAAAATCTTTTTTTATTTCTTTTTCATCTAAAACACCGTTATTAAACCCCGATAATTTGCAAATCAGCCCGCGGGATGTATTATTTTCGTCTTTTTTAATGTCGTATATGGGGCAGTTTTGCAGACATAGCGCACATCTGGAACATTTTTTTATATTATTTTTAATATCATCATCAAGCATATTTTATAGTATAATTTAAAAGTAAGGAATTGAAAATGAAGTGTGCTAAATTAGTCGAAGGTGAAATTAAAATAATTGAAACGGAAGTTCCGAAATTAACTTCAAAAGGTGCAATAATAAAGGTTATTGGCTGTGGTTTGTGCGGGTCTGATTTGGTAAAGATTAAACATGCTAAATTAAATCCTGATACAGAAGTTGTTTTGGGGCATGAGGTTGTTGGTGAAATTGTACAAATTGATTCGCAATGTGATTTTAAGGTTGGTGATATTGTTGCGCTCGGACATCATTATCCTTGTTTTGAATGCGAATATTGTAAAAATGAATCTTATTCAATGTGCAGAACATTTAAACGCTCAAACATATATCCTGCGGGTTTTTGTGAATATATAAGGGTTGATGAAAATCATTTAAAATACACCGTTTATAAAATGAATAAAGATTTGACTTATGACGAAATGGCATTTCTGGAACCGTTATCATGCTGTATTCGTGCCGTCAGACGTGCAGGTTTTAAGTATGGTGAGGATAATTCAAAATATTCAAGTCTTGTAATAGGGCTTGGTTCAATCGGCTATTTAATGACAAAAGCACTTAGTGCCTTTAAAGTTAGCGCTTATGGTTTTGATTTAATGCCTGAACGTGCGCGCTTAGCGAATTTTAACCTTAATAAGAAATATGATTGTGTATTTTTAACAGCCGGAAGTTCCAGGGCGATTGAAAGCGCGCTTAAATATGTTATTGATGGCGGAAAAATTATTGTGTTTTCATCTGTAGAAAATGATTTAAAAGGTTTTAATAATAACGATATATATTATCGTGAACTATCCGTAATAGCAAGTTATTCGCCCGCCCCATGCGATATTAAATTGTCTGCTGACTTTTTAAATAGCAAAAAAATTAATGTAGAGGGTTTATCTAAGTATTATCCGCTTGACAATTTAGCGCTTGCGGTTGATGATAGTTTTAATAATAAAACGTATAAGGCTTATATAAAAATATGAAAATGAAAGCAGTGCGCTTCTGGGCGCCTAATGATATAAGGTATGAAGAAGTAGAACTGGCAAAACCTAAAGAAGGCGAAATTGTCGTAAGGGTTGAAGCTGCGCTGACATGCGGAACTGATGTTAAAACATTCAGGCGCGGTCATCCTTTGTTGATAAAACAAACCCCCTCGGGTTTCGGGCATGAATTTTCAGGCGTGATTGTTCAAAAAGATGAGCAAGTTACAAAATTTGAAATTGGCGACAGGGTAGTATGCGCTAATTCAGCACCATGCGGTGAATGCTTTTATTGTAAACGCGGAGAATATGAGCTTTGCGAAAATCTCGAATTGCTAAATGGTGCTTATGCGCAATTTATCACAATTCCGCGTTTAATTGTTGAAAAAAATACCCTTTTAATACCAAAAAATTTGTCTTTTGCGCAGGCTGCATTTACAGAGCCTTTATCTAATGTAATTCATGGAATTTCAAAAACACCCATTAAACAAGGTGATGTTGTAGGTGTAATGGGCATAGGGCCGATTGGTCTTATGTTTGCAAGACTTGCCAAATTAAAAGGTGCAAAAGTTATTGCTATGGGCCGAAACCCTTTGAAACTGAAAATGGCTCGTGAATTCGCGCATGCGGATATTGTTATTGATATTAACAAATGCCCTAATCTGGAAGAAGTTGTTATAAATAACACTAATGAAAAACGCGGTCTGGATGTTGCAATTGAATGTGTGGGCTTGCCTGAGATGTGGGAAAAGATGTTTTCGTTAGTCAGAAAAGGCGGTTGTGTTCATTTCTTTGGCGGATGTGCTTCGGGCAGTAAAATAGAACTTGATACAAAAAGGCTTCATTATGACGAAGTGAAAATTATAAGTTCATTTCATCATACACCGCAATATTTTAAAGAAGCTCTTGAAATGATTGCTTCAGATAAAATGGATGTCAATAAATTGATTACCCGCCACATGGATATGAAATACGCAAAACGTGCGATAGAAATGCATCGTGACGGTGAAGTAATAAAGATTCTACTAGAAAATTGATAATATAGTGCCGCAGACGGCTTGTGTCGAACAAGACGTCGAGGTACACCTAAACAATATAGTGCCGCAGACGGCTTGTGTCGAACAAGACGTCGAGGTACACCTAAACAATATAGTGCCGCAGACGGCTTGTGTCGAACAAGACGTCGAGGTACA
>JAFVFO010000051.1 GCA_017475485.1 Candidatus Gastranaerophilales bacterium
GCCCGAGCCTTCGTTCGGCAAGCAAAGCATTGCTAGCCTCACTCGGCTCAGGTTTCCATTTCATAATTCTCTTAAACATCTTTTTTCCTTTATACTTTGTATTCATTACTCTTTAATTCTTTCTATCCAAATAAGAAATTTTCTGTTCTTTTTGCACATAATTCACAATAATTGCATGCAGCCATACAGTTTTTAGTGCAGCTATAGCCATGTTTTACACCCTGATAGAGCAAGTGAACTTGCTCCTAATGTTAATAATCCTGTTTTTATTAAATCTCTGCGTTTCATTTGAGAACTCCTTTATCCAATTCCTGAAAAAAATATTTTTGGTTTTGGATTTTTGGTATCAACTCACTTAACAAAATACATAAAATGTTAAGTGGAAGCTCAAAGTGCAGATGTAATGAGGTTTTTGAGGAATTTAAAAAACAAAAAAATACACAAAATTTAGCATTTTTTACAGTTTTTTTGAAAAAATGAAATAATGTGGTATTATATATTTATAGAAATATAATTAATCCACTTAACATTTTATGTATTTTGTTAAGTGGATTAATTGTTTATAGCCTTATTTTACAAGGGTTTTTGGGTTTTTTAATTTTGAGTTGAATTTTAATAGATTTTAATAAAATATTACGAAAAAAGGAAAGCTCACCGCTTTCCTTTTTTACTTTATATACTTTTTATATTATATTTCTTCTTCAAGAACACTCTTTTTCTTTGTTCTTAGGTTATAGTATTCTTCATTTTGAGGAATAATCATATCGCCTGTCAAAAGAAGATAAATTGTTTTTCCTTTAACCATTTTATAATCAAGAATTGGGTTCATTTGATGTGCGCATTTGATTAAATAATTTTTAGATGAAGATTTATCAGCAGAGTATTTTTTTGCTTGTTTAGCATTTTTTACACTGTTTACATAGATAATTTTATCATCTTTTGTGAACGGAACACCAGCCATATCATATACCTGACCTGTAGGCATAGAATATCTGAAGAATACTACATTAGATTTTTCAGGTTTTGACCTCCAAGCGCTATAGCCTTTTTTCTCATCTCTTGCGTAGAATTCCGTTCCCTTTGGATATAAGAATTCGCCTTGAACGGAATATACATCATTTGGTGCGGTAAAAACATAAGTATCGCCAACATAATCTTTTCTTGATGCAACTTTTGTAATATCTGTAGCAATTAAAATATTGCCTGCTTCAATAACTTTTTTGTTATCGTAAATTTTAACTTTGTTATTTGTTGCAAAAGGTGCTAATGCAAGGGTATTGTCTGCAAGGAATTCAGACTTGTTAAAATCATCCCAATCGCTACCGTTGCCATTGCCGTCTGATGAAGAAAGAGAATCATACATATCTCTATATTTATCTAAGAATTTATCAACGTTTTCCGCAACTCTGTCAAAAATAACGGCAGCTTCTGCCCTTGTTAAATCCTGAGAAGGTTTAAACTTCATTTCGTCGGGATAATTAATATATAAATTATTAGCTACGTTTTTAATATATGAACGTGTAGCCCATACAGGAATTTCTTTGTAATCGTCAAAACGAGAAATATCTGTTGCGGAAAAATCATTTTTTGTAATGTTTGCAATCATTGCCATTGTTTCGTTGTGGTTGATATTTCTGTTTGGTCTAAATGTTTTATCGGGATAACCGAAGGCCATACGAATTTGTTCGGATAGAACAATATCATGTTTATCAGGTGTAGAAGATTTTATATCTTTGAATGTTGTTTTTTGTACAATAGGTTCATCCTGACGTCTGATAACTTTTAATAATGAAGTTACAAATTCGGCTCTGGACATTGTAGCTTCGGGCTTAAATTTGTTGCCGTCAACAACTTGAATATATCCGTTTTGAATAGCATGGATAATTTCTTGTGCTGCCCAGTGATTGCTTTTAACGTCGCTGATTTCTAAAGCGGATGCGAAGTTAGCAAGCAAAATTGCCATGGTGACAACTAAAAACTTTTGAAATCTTTTCATTTAGTACCTCTTATTTCATACGATTAATTAATCAAATTCATAAAATAATTCTACAATAACAAACCGTCAAAATCAATTAATTTTATCCAGTATCAAATTATAATCAATTTTTAAACAATCAGATTCTTCGCAGTTACGGCTTCTTTTGTGCCATAGGCAAGGTCTGCAATCGCAATTATTTGTAACTATTGTAATGTTTTCGCTTTTCGGAACAAGTTTTTCTTCGTTAGTCGGGCCGAATATTGCAAAAACCTTTGCCTTAAGTGCACAGGCAACATGCAACGGTGCAGAATCAACGCAGATGACATATTGTGCTTTTTTCATAATGGATGCCATTTGCATTATGTTTTTTGTTTTATTGAAATAATTAATAAAATTGGAATTGTTAATAATTTTTGAATCTTGCAAAATTTCGCAAACTAAATCTTTGTCATCTTCACTTCCTAAAAGAAGAACTTTTTTATTTTTAATTAAAAGTAACGATTTTATTAAAGAGCGCCAAAACACGGCGTCAGGACATTTGTAAATTCCTTTTAAAACAGACATTTTTGACACCCCCGGATGTATTGCAATAAAATTATCTGTTTCAAATGTGTCGGGAGCGTTGATTTCAGGGTTATTATATTCGGTAATATTAAAAGGTTTTAAAAGGTCATGATACATCTTGCCCGCATATTGATTTTCATTTAATTTAACTTTTTTTGTTAAAAGAAAATCTGTATTGCCGGAGTATCCTGCACGTTCTTTAATACCTGTTAAAAATAATATTACGGCTACAAGAGGGTTTTTGCCGCTTGAAATTACGCAATCAAATCCTTTTTTCCTTACTTTTAAAATGAAATTTAATGCGTTGATATATTTTTGTACACCTTGCGCTTTTATATCAACTGTAATGACTTCATCTATTAATGTTGTCAAATCTTTAATTGCTGTAGAGCGTGCTTCCAGTGCGAGTGTAATTTTGCAATCGGGGTATTGCTTTTTAAATGCCGTAATTGTGGGTAAAAAAAGTATTTCATCCCCTATTCCGCCGTAATTAATAAATAAAACATTTTTATAATTCTTCATAAAAACATATTACCATAAAAATTTTATGATAATATTTCATTTATGAAATCAAAGGTAGATATAGTATTTTTGGCAATATTTTTTACATTTCTTTTTATACCGATGTGCCATATAAATAATGAAAAAATTTCCAAAGAAGAAAACAGGACACTTGCCGTTGTTGAACCTTTAATTAAAGATAAAAAAATTAATTTTAATTTTACAAACTCTGTTAATAATTGGTTTAATGATAGATTTTTCTTAAGAAAACAATTTATTGCTCTGCATTCTAAAATATACAAGATTTTTTATTTGAATAAAAAACCGATTATGGTCAACGGTGTTATTTTCGGCAAAGAAGATTGGCTGTTTTTGGGTTGGAAAGCCTCGATAAAAAGTTATCAAAATGCAAGATTGTTATCTGACAAAGAATTAAAAGAAATTGATGAATATCTTAAAAATATAAACGATTTTTGTATTAAAAATAATAAAAAATTTTTATTTGTAATCGCTCCCGATAAATCAAGAATATATCCGGAGTTTTATAATGATAAGATTAAGAAAAAGGGTGATTATTCAACCGCACAGCAGCTTGTTGATTATATTTCGGAGCATTCAAAAACACCTTCAATATATTTAAAAGATACGCTTATTTCAAAAAAAGGTAAAAACCTGCTTTATTTTAAACAAGATACCCACTGGAATTTGCTCGGCGCATATTGGGGGTATTTAGACATTGCAAACGCACTTAAAATAGAGCCATATCGGGTTAAAAAATATGAAACTGTTGAAAATTTCGGCGATTTAAACGGTATGCTGAATAAAAGTTTCCAAATTAAAAAGTCAGATAAATACGCTATTCCTGATATATCAGATATCAATACAGTTTGCGAAACTACTAAACCCGATAATATAACTATTACAAAATGCGCTAATTCAAAAAAAGAATTAAATCTGCTTATGTATAGAGATTCTTTTTCTCTTAATTTAATTTCTTATTTATCATATTCATTTAAAAATTCAACTTATATTTGGAAGTATGATATAAAAACGCAAGATATTGAAAATTATGATGTGGTTATATTGGAAATAGTTGAGCGAGAACTGCCTTCTTTGCCTAAAAAAGTAAAGGGAATTAAATAATGCTTTTTTCTTCAATGACATTTATATATTTATTTTTACCCGTAGTATTGGTTTTATATTTTGTATTAAAACCAAAATATAGAAACTATGTTTTACTTTTGGCAAGTATAATTTTTTATGCATGGGGTGAGCCAAAGTATGTTGTAATAATGTTTTTAACAATTTTAATTAATTATTTTGGTGCAATTTTAATTGACAAATTTCACAAATACAAAGCCCCGATTTTAATAACAGCGATAATTTGCGATTTAAGTTTTTTGATTTATTTTAAATATTTTAATTTTATTATTGATAACTTTAATAGTTTATTCAATGGTTCAATTGAACCGCTGAATATAATTATGCCTATAGGTATTTCTTTTTACACTTTTCAAGCAATGTCTTATATCATTGATGTTTATAGGTCAGAAGTTAAGGTACAAAAAAATATTTATAAATTAGCGCTATTTATTTGCTTATTTCCCCAGCTAATAGCCGGCCCAATTTTAAAATACCATGATGTAGAAGCTCAAATTGAAAACCGCAAAGTTGATTTTGACAAGGTAAATATTGGGGTTAAAAGATTTATCATAGGCTTATCTAAAAAAGTTTTAATAGCAAATACTATGGGTCTTGTTGCAGATAAAATATTTGCCCAAAATCCGCATTGTTTTTCACATTCAACAGCATGGCTGGGTGCAATATCGTATTCGCTTCAACTATATTTCGATTTTTCAGGATATTCCGATATGGCAATAGGTTTGGGGTTGATTTTGGGGTTTAATTTTATGGAAAACTTCAATTATCCCTATATTTCGCGCAGTGTTAGCGAATTTTGGAGAAGATGGCATATTTCACTATCTACTTGGTTTAAACAATACGTTTATATACCGCTTGGAGGCAACAGGGGAAGTCAATTGACAACCTGCAGAAATTTAGGAGTAGTATTTTTATTAACAGGCATTTGGCATGGTGCAAGCTGGACATTTGTTTTGTGGGGTATCTGGCATGGGTTATTTATAATAATTGAAAAAATGTTGAACATAAAAGAATATGAAAAACAAACTCACCCTTTATGGCAGGAAATTTTAAGGCATATATATTGTATTATTATATTTGTTACAGGCTGGGTGATATTCAGAGCAGATAATATAAAATACGCATGCGATTATTTATTAAACATGTTTGGGCTTTTGCATGTACATAAAAAAGATTTTGTTTATTCCATATCTTATTATTTTGATAATTTAACAATTATAATTATGGTAATAGCAATTTTATGTGCAATACCTGTATTTAAAAATATAATTAAGATTGAAAATAAATATCTGAAAGCGTTTGTTAATATTTGGCTTTTGTTCTTGTTTTTCTTTTCGACAATTAAATTAGCTTCCGATACATATAATCCGTTTATTTATTTTAGATTTTAGGCTTGATGTAAAATTTTTTTATGGTAGAATTGAAGGGCAGTTTAAAACTTGCGTGTAGTTTGTACTACAATAGAATAAATATTAAAATCTTTCGGGATGTAGCAAACCCGAGCCGAGTGAGCTTAGAACGAAGTTCTTAGCGAATGAAGGCGAGGGCAAAAGAGTGTGAAGCCCGTGACGGCGGACTGATGAAGTCCGGCGGACAGGGCGAAACCGTTCTCAGGCGACGTGGGCGCTTGCGCCC
>JAFVFO010000052.1 GCA_017475485.1 Candidatus Gastranaerophilales bacterium
CTTGCTTAACAACCGAGCTGTCAAAATTGTCAGACATCATATCTGCATCATAATCAGGCGTTATATCGCTAATCGGGTTATCGTCATAAGGAACTTCCTTGAAGTCAACTTTTTTCTTTTCTTTTTTAGGGCTTCTTTTGAATAACGATTTAACGTTTTTAATCTTTTTAAGCTCAGCTATATCTATTCCTTCGTCTGCAAATGTTTGAAGGTTTGTAAACGAAGAAAAAAGAACTAAAATAAGTAATTTTATATAAAATCTTTTCATTTATTCCAAAAAGTTATTCGATAATATATATCTTTTAAAATTATATATCAAATTGTTTGTATGTTCAAAAATAATATTATATATGTATGAAATGTTACAAAAATTATAAAAAAGTTTTTTAAATGTGTTATTTATACTAATATTTTATTAAGGGCTGTTATGAAAAAATTACAAATAAGTAAAGAACATAGAGCGTTAATTGAATCCGTCATCAGAGAAAGCTCGCAATTTAAAGGGCATGAGTATCTTATTGACGCATTTTGTGATGCAATTTATAAAAAGTCTTATCTTTTAATTGATGCAATTCGTGATATGTCGCGTTTAAGAAGACATCTTTTAATGATTAGCGATTCTTGTATTGAACAAATTATAAAAGAAAAAAGAAAGTATGATGAATCAAGGCTTTATGATGAAATAATACAAAAAGCAAATTATAAAAAAGACATTGTAAGCCTGAAAAAAGATGATGTTTTGTACGACAGAGAAAATACAGAGCTTGCACCGAAACGAAATAAATCAGGTATAGTTAATCTTAAAGAAGAAATTCAAAGAAGCGAAAAATATAATGCCGTTGATAATCTGATTGATCCGCTTGAATACTGCCCTCAAAAAAGAGTTAGTGAAAATACGGTTGATAAATTAGTAAAAATAGTTAAAATGATTGACAAACAGTACCCTAAAAAAAGATATTACGATATTTTTTCACTAAGATACATAAAACGATATAATCAAACGGAAATTGCACGCAGTATGAAGATTTCGCAAATCGAATTATCTAAAAGATTTGTTGAACTTATTAAATTAACAAAAGACAATACCTAAACTTTTAATTGACCTGCGGGTGTTTTGCGGGTAAATGCCATGTAGCTGTTTAAGTTAAGGGGTTGTTTTGTATGGGCATAGCCTATTTTAAAATGCGAAGGGTCAAAATAGGGCCTGTATGGTTTATCTTTATAGCTCGGATTTTTCTTTTCCATGTGTTTTTGTACAAAATAAGCACTTACATCACGAATAATAGGAGATAAAACACCATATCCCACAACAACACCTATCAATGCACCTGCAACAGAGGCACATCCTTTTATGTTGTCTTTATATTCCGCAACTGCATTTTTAGAAAGTTTACCGTTTCTGAAAAGGTAACTTTTCATATCGGCAATATATTCAGGGCTTTTTTTAAATAATTTTTTGGTTTCCGCTTTTTTAATAGCGTTATTCGCATAATTAAGAGCATTTTCTTTTAATGTTCCTTTTAATGCCATATTTTTAATAACGTTATTGGCTACTTTTTCCATACCTTTAATTGCTTTTAAGGTAAGAGCCAAATACAATCCGACATTTGCAACACCTGTTGCAATGCCTGCGGGTACAAGGAATTTTTTATCTTCTGCGGAAGTATTTTTATCTGTTGCGGCAGCGAAGGTATTTGTAGCTGCAGCCAAGGCGGTTGAAAAAACATTAAGAGCAAGCAGCGCTACGCCGGCATGTTTTGGGTCGGATGCTTTTGCTAAGGAAGAAAGAATGTTAGCCATTTTTTACCTCCTTGTTTTTATCTTCTTTAAATACAACATCAGATATTTTCTTATTGATAAAATTGATTATAGGAACATCAAGCAGGAAGTTTGTTCCCATCATAACAAAAGTTGCAATTAAACCGCCGATATTTTTTCCTATTGCGGCAGCATTTTTTTGAATTTCATAAGCGTTGTTATTTCCGCTTTTGTTGATTTGTGCGGAAATTTCTTCCCCTGCCTTTCCGCCTGCTTTAACCAATAAAGCAGTCATAGCGCCAATGCAGAGTGCTCTTATAATTACACCCGTAATTGTACCGCCCACTGTTTGAGAAACGGTTCTGACGGCTTGAACTTTTGCGCTTTGATTTGTTCTGCCGTCTTTTTCTTTTGTAATTGTTGTAATTGCCTTGCCTGTACCTAAGTCTATTAACGGCGCAAGGCTCACTTCGGAACCTGACATAACAAGTTTTTGCGCAACAACGGATGAGCTTGCAACTCCGGAAACAAGGCCCGGATGTTTTGCGACAAAATTAGTGACATTAGAGATATCTATGCCCTTAAAATTCTGATTTTGTTGTTGTATGCTCTGTATTTTCATATAAGTCCATTTTGTTCAAAAAGCGTGAAAAAACATTTTTGCTATTTTTAGGTCGGTCTTTTACATTTTTTTACAATAATACTCCAATAAAAGAAAGTTAGGTTTCAATAATGATGTGTTATAATTATAGCAAAAAATGTATGAAATTTGAATAAATGGGATATTAAGAATATGCAAAGACCTTATTTTTATGATATTACGCTTCGTGACGGCAACCAATCGCTTAAAAAGCCATGGAGTTTAAAAGAAAAACTTTTTGTATTTGATAAAATTACGGACTTAGGTATAAAAGCAGTCGAAATAGGCTTTCCTGCTTCTTCTCAAATGGATTTTGAAAGCTGTATTACCTTAGCGCAAAAAGCCCCTGATGATGTCAGGGTTTCTGTTTTGGCAAGATGTCATAAAGGTGATATAGATAGGGCGCTTCAAGCAATAGAAAATGCAAAAACTCCGAGAATTCATACATTTATTACAATGTCACCGTTTCACATGGAGCATGTACTAAATAAAGACCCCGATACGGTTGCAAAAACCGCAATTGAAGCTGTTGAATATATAGCGGATAATATTTATAAAATTAATAAAAATGCCGATATTGAGTTTTCTATAGAACATTTTGGGGATTGCTATGATAATCTTGATTTTGTTATAGATACCCTGAAAGAAATTGTAAAAAAAGGCGCTACAACGATTAATCTGCCAAATACCGTTGAAAGATACCGTCCTAAAAGAATTTTAGATATGATTAAAAAAGTGCAGGATAATCTTCCGAGTGATGTTACAATATCCGTTCACAATCATAATGACCTTGGAATGGCTACTGCTACAACTGTTGAAGCGTATTTTCAAGGAGTTCGCCAGCTCGAGTGCTGTTTGAACGGCTTGGGCGAAAGAACGGGGAATACTGATTTTTATCAAGTGGCTCTTGCGCTTAAAAATTCAGGTATTGATACAGGCATAGATTATTCAAAAATATATGAAACAGCGCTTACAATAAGCTCTATGGCTAACGTTGCAATATATGAAAAAGCGCCGTTAATCGGTTCTGAAGCATTAGCGCACCGCTCCGGTATTCACCAAGACGGTGCAATAAAAACAAAATGTATGGAATTCGGTGCATATAGGCCGATAAACCCTGCAATTATAGGCAGATATGACGATGAAAAAATAGGTTTTACTTCTCAATCGGGCAAAACCGCAATCTATGATATTGTAAAATCGCTTAAATATCCGATAACAATTCAAGAATCAATATATTTAACACCTTTTGCAAAAGAAATTGCCCAAACTAAGGGTGAATTAACCCCCGAAGAAGTTTTAGGCTTATATTTTGATAAAGTTTGTAATATTGAAGGTGCGTTTGAATTAATTGTATTCAGACCTATTGAAAAAGATTTATATGACTTGTTATTCAACTTTAAGGGAGAAAGAAAACAAGTTATAGGAAGGGGTAACGGCCCTATTGATGCGTGTTTGAATGCACTTAGAAAAGCGGGCTTTGAAGCTAAATTATCAGATTATAAACAATATTCTCTTGACAGTGATGATAAAGGTTCAGGTGCAAGTGCAATGAGTGCTATATCTGTATTTGATAAGGAAGGAAATCTTGTAATAGGCAGGGCAATTGATACTTCAATTGTTCATGCTAATGTTAAGGCGATATTTAATGCATATAATCAGATTTTTAAGTAGTTAAATTTTATCAGATACAACCTTAATTATATCCAAAATATCCGATAACAATTCTTCTTTGTTTTTAACATTTGCACCCTTAAAACCTAAGAAGCTGTATGTATTGTAGCTATTTTGGAATTTGGTTTTAAAATCAGATATGTTATCATATATTTTCATATCTAAATATTTTTTCTCATCACAAAGAAAAACAAAAATTTCGCATAAAGCAAGGTGAGAATTAATAATATTGGATTTTAAAAGTTCTTTTTGAAATTTTATAAGCAGTTTTAATAAGTTTTCATATTTTATAGATAATTTTCGCATTTTCTGCGGGAAAAATTCTTTGAAATATGAATTAGTGGTGTTATAGCCTATTTCATACAGCTCTTTTTTCTTTTCTTTCGGAATTAAAAAATCCACAACGCTGACATCGGGTGTATTGATTTTAATATAGTCAAATTTATCTTTTTCTTTATATAGGTCGATTATGTAATCTGTTGCAAAACCGCATATTGCGTTATAGACTCTGTTAATATATTCAATCGGATTTTCAATTTTTTTAGGAGTTTCGTTATCTTCAAGACGAAATTCTATAATTTTTTCTTCTAAATTTTTAATTGAATTTGTAACTCTCCACAAAGGTGTGGATTTTAATAAGTCGCCATCCACAATTAAGGAGTCGCCGATTTCTAAAGGAGTGAAAAGCCCCGGCATGGAAACAGAAGCTCTTACTGCGCGGGCAATTTCAAAGTCGGGAGTTTCAGAACATGAAAACTCTTTAAATTTCATGTTTGTTAAATCAACCGAATAAATTATAAGTTTGGTTTTAATATCACAAAATGAAACCGGCTTCATTTTGCCTTTTTTATAGTTTTCACCGTAAAACTTCTGCTCAATCTTTTCTTTTATCCATTCGTAAAATATTTCGCCTTTTGAAAAAGCGATTTCTTTTTTAATATTTATATTTATATCGCGGAACAGCTCAAAACCTGTATCAGACAGCATTTCATAAGTTTCTTTGTAATTGTATCCGACAGCAATCAAACTTGAAAAAACAGCGCCGATAGAGCTTCCCGCGTATCCCGTTATCGAGATATTGTTATCCTTTAATGCCTGATAAGCTCCGCAGTAGCAAAGCCCGCGGATACCGCCTCCGCCAAATATTACAAAGTATTTGTTATTTAATTCATTATCCATATTTACTCGAGAAATTCGGGTTTTTCACCGTCATGCATAAAGTCATTGTTATCCAGCGAATTCAAGCGTTTTGTTTCTGTTTCATAACGGTCTGTCATATCTATAACGTTTTTCAAAAGCTCGCTATCCCCTTTGATAAGGTCTTTAGTCGGGTCTGTTTCAACCTTGATACCTTTTTTCTTTTGCATTAATTGGGTATCTTTCAGGATTTTTGCCATATTCTTTTTAGATAAATTTTTATTTTTATTTTTTAGAATTATTATTTCAACACGCCTGTTTTTGGCTTTGTTTGCAGGTGAATTGTTAGCAACAATAGGAATGGTATCAGCCAAACCTGTTGCAATAAAGACATCTTTATTGAAGCCGTGATTTTGAATTAAAAATCTGATGACACTTGATGCTCTGGCAGAAGATAATTCCCAGTTTGAAGGGTATTTGCCTGAAGCTAAGGGGTCTGAATCGGTATGGCCTTCAACTTCTATATAGTGAATTGAGAATTTTTCTTTAATAATTTTTGCCACTTTTGATAAAATTGCGTAAGATTTTTCGTTTAATTCGGCACTTCCCGGTTTGAATTGCAATGCCTGCTCATTCATTCTTATAACAAGCCCTCTGTCGTCAACTTCTGCCGATAATCCGTCTTGTTTCAGGTTTTCTACGTTATCCTTTATTTCTTCATAAGAGGTCTGCTCGTATTTTTGGCTCATATATTCAAGCATTAAAGGATTTGTTGCGCCTTGCTGGCCTTCAAACATTGAGTCTTGTCCGTCCATGATATTTTGCTTATCGTCAAAAATATTCTGGCTGAAGGCCTTTTTTAAAGATTCTTCAAGGCTTTTGTATGAATTAACGTCTGTTTGGGCTAATGCGTACAATACAACAAAAGTTGCAAATAAAAGCGTCATAAAGTCAGCATAAGAAACAAGCCAACGCTCAAGGTTTTCGTGTTCTTCAGCAGGTTTCTTTTTTGCCATTCTACGCTATTCCTTTTTTTCTTTTTTATCTACAATGTAGCATTCTAATTTTCGCTCAATTAACGCGGGAGATTCGCCTGCCTGAATTGACAATATGCCTTCTATCATTATTTCCATTGCCGTAAATATTTTTGCATATTTTCTTTTTGCTCTGGTTGAATACGGAATACATAAAAGGTTTGCAATAACAAGACCGTAAATTGTTGCAACGAATGCAACCGCAATACCTGCACCAAGTTTAGAAGGGTCGTTTAAGTTCTGCATAACTTGAATTAAGCCTAATACGGCACCAATAATACCAAGTGTCGGAGAATAACCGCCCGCAGATTCTAATACTTTTGCACCTGCATTAATTTTTTCCTGAATTTGCGATAATTGTGTTTCCATCATATCGCGCACTAATGTGGGGTCAGCGCCGTCTGCAACAGCTTCAAGCCCAAGTTTTAACAACGGATGAGAAGCATTTTTTGCTTCTTTTTCCAAAACAATTACCCCTTCTTTCCTTGCTTTTTGGGCATATCCTATAATTTCTTGGATTAAATCTTCAAATTTTGGCGGTTTTCCAAGATATACAACCCCGATACAGTGACCTGCGGTTTTGAAGTCTTCTATGGGAAAACTTAATACAACAGCACCTAATGTACCGCCCCCTACAATAAACAGAGCGGTTATTTGAAGCAACTGTCCTATATTTCCGCCTTCCATGGCTTGCCCTGTTAAGATGAAGGCTTCGCCCAGAAAAGTACCAATTAATGCTGCGAAATCCATTATTTATAAAACTCCTATTATAGCCTTATTATTGCTAAAAATAGATGTTTTGTTATCATATAATTATTGTATTTTGCCTGCTAACTGCCCGCATGCAGCGTCAATATCCGCACCGCGCTCTAATCTGACGGTAACTTTTTTGCCTGATTCTTCCAATAAATATTTGAATTTCATTATGGTTTTTTTATCGGGTTTTTGAAATTGACTGTCGATTGAATTATATGGAATTAAATTGATATTGCATTTTAAATCTTTTAGGTATTCAATTAATTCCTTTGCGCATTCTTTTGAATCATTCAAGTTTTTAATTAAAATATATTCTATTGTAACTCTGTCTTTTGTTTTGGATGAATAATTTAAAAGTGCTTTTTTAAGTTCGTTAATATTATATTTTTTCTCAACGGGCATTATTTTTTCCCTTATTTGATGATTTGGCGCATGTAAAGAAATCGCCAATGTCGGAATTAAGTTATTTTCCGATAATTCATTTATTTTAGGAACAATGCCCGAGGTTGAAAGAGTCATTCTTCTTATTGATATTTGAAGATTTTTATTTATTAATTCAAGTGCGCCTTTAACATTTTCGAGATTATCTAAAGGTTCACCCTGACCCATGAATACAACATTTGTTATTTTTAGGCCTGTATCAATTTGCGCCAAAAGAATTTGAGAGGCGATTTCATGGGGCAACAGGTTTCTTTTAAAACCGTTTTTGCCTGTTGCACAAAAAATGCAGCCCATTTTACAACCTATTTGACTTGAAACGCACATTGAAAGGTTTGCACGGTTGTCAAAACGCATTAAAACAGTTTCGGCACAAAGACCGTCTGAAAATTCTATTAAATATTTTACTGTGCTATCAGCTGAAATTTGTCTTGTTTTTATTTTGCAGTCAAAAATTTGGCATTTTTCTTGTAATAAAGCTCTGAATTCTTTTTTGACATCTGTCATATCATCAAAACTTGAGGCATTTTTTGCCCAAATCCAAGAAAAAATTTGATTAGCTCTGAATTTTTTTTCGCCCAAAGATTCAATATATTCAATTAGTTCATCTTGAGATAATTTTGTTAAGGTTATTTTTCCCATATTAATATCCGTTTTCAATAAAATCTCTTGAGCGGAATTTTGCACCTAATGATTTTGCAATTACTTCACAGCGTTCTTTATTAACGGGATAATTCGGAACTTTATCTACAATTGAAGCAATAGTATATATTTTTTCTTCAACACATGCTCTTATGAAACGTTTAACCTCTTCATAAGCATTATCAATTTTCGGTTTTGAAACTAGATTATATTTTTCCTCGTTTTCGGCATTCAGGCTGATTGAAATTATATCAATATAAGGAGCTAATTCGGGCGCTACATTGCGCTTATGAATGGCATTTGCATGACCGTTTGTATTTATTCTTATTTTTAAAGACGGATATTTTTCTTTTAAATATTTACAGATTTCAATAACTTCATTGATTTTAATTAGCGGTTCGCCATATCCGCAAAAGACTATTTCGCCTGCGGTTAAAACTTTTTTAATATTTTCTTCAATTTGAGTTATGACATCGCTTGATGTTGTATTATCTTTATCAAGCCAAAGTTTTGCGCCCTGTACATCTTCTTTTTGGTTGCGCACACAAAAAACGCAAGAATTTGTACAAGCATTTGTCATATTAATATATGGTTTGTTATCCAGAAAATATAAAAGGTTTTCTTTTGAAAGTGTGTCCATATACTAATTTTAGCTCATAATTTTTGCATTACAAGCATGTTAATTGTTGTATTCAAAGTTATTTGCGTCAATTCTTGCCGCATGGGCTGCGCGTTTTAATTTAGAAGGAGAATTAACATATCTTATTCTTGAATTAGAGTAAATGTATCTTCCCCATGCTTCAAGGCTTTGACGGGGCGGGTTGTAATAGACATAATCGTATCTTGTTTCTTTTGCGCAATTTCCGTTTCTTGCAACTTGAATTATAATATCCTGCGCATTACAGCATGCGCTAAGCAAGATAAAAGCAAATAACACACACAATTGTTTCATATATTCTCCTTGTTTTCACAATATATAAAACTAAAAATAAATAAAATTGTTCATATTGACGCTGTTTTTTAAGTTTTGTGAATGGAATTTTGCCTTGACTTGTATATTTTTGCCATTTCCAAAAAATAATTAAAAATAAAAAATTACCCTCTTTATATAAAGAGGGTAATTTCATTAGTAGTATTAATTAATGTATGCAGACAGTTAACAAAACACCTGCCGCAACGGCTGAACCGATTACACCCGCTACATTCGGGCCCATAGCATGCATTAATAAGTAATTATTTGGGTTATATTCTAAACCTACCTTGTTTGAAACTCTGGCTGCCATAGGAACTGCAGATACACCTGCCGAACCGATAAGCGGATTAATTTTGTTTTCTTTAGATGAAAATAGGTTCATTATCTTTGCCATAATAACACCTGCTGCTGTAGCCAGCGAAAATGCTACAATACCAAGGATTAAGATAAATAATGTTTGAAGGGTTAAAAATTGATCTGCCGATAATTTTGAACCAACCGATAATCCTAAGAAAATTGTAACGATGTTGATTAAGGCATTTTGCATAGTGTCTGATAATCTATCAACAACTCCGCATTCTTTAGCTAAGTTACCAAAAGCTAAAGCACCAACTAATGGGCATGCGCTTGGCAAAAATAAAATACAAAGTGAAAGAACCAAAAGCGGGAATACAATTTTTTCGCGCTTTGAAACTTCTCTTAATTGGCGCATTTCAATTTTACGTTCAGCTTCTGTTGTCAAAAGTTTCATTATAGGCGGTTGAATAACAGGAACTAAAGCCATATAAGAATATGCTGCAACTGCGATTGCGCCCAATAATTCAGGAGCGAGCTTTGAAGTTACATAAATTGATGTAGGGCCATCCGCTCCGCCTATAATACCGATTGCACCTGCCTGAGGCAAAGTGAAACCAAAACAGCAAAGAGCTAATAACAATGCTCCAAATATACCAAATTGAGCAGCACCGCCTAAAAGTGCTGTTTTCGGATTGGCCAAAAGCGGGCCAAAATCCGTCATAGCACCTACTCCCATAAATATAATCAACGGGAAAAGTCCTTGATGAATACCTGCTTCATAAATGATATATAAAAATCCGCCGGGGTCAGTTATACCTGCATTTGGAATGTTTGATAAGAAACCCCCGAATGCAATAGGAATTAATAGCAATGGTTCATATTGTTTTTTTATACCAAGCCACATTAAAAACAAACATATTACAAGCATTATGGGTGAACCATATTGATGTAAAAATTGTTCAAAACAATTGGTTATATTAGGATCTTGAGGCTGAACAAAGTTATATAAACCTGTTTCATGCCATAATTGAGTTAGAATTTCACCTATATTTACTGTCATAATCTACTCTCCTAACCTAAAACAACCAATGTTTGACCGTTTTGAACTTTGTCGCCTTGAGAAACATCAACAGAAATTACCTTACCTGCTTGAGGTGATTTAATTTCCGTTTCCATTTTCATAGCTTCAACAACTAATAATACATCACCTTCATTAACTTCATCTCCTACATTAACTTCGGTTCTGATTACTACGCCCGGTAAAGCCGCTTTAATAGGTGTGCCTTCTTTTGAGGAAGCAGAAGCCGTTTGTTCGATACCTTCTTTAACCGAGATATCATATTGTTTACCGTTAACAGTTGCTTTATCGCCATTAATTTGTACTGCATATTTTTTACCGTTTACGGTTACCGTACAACCTTCGGATGAACAAGTTGATGTTTTAGCGGGTTCATTTTTTCTAACGCCGATTGTAGCTTTACCTTGAAGATACATAATACCTTTTTCCTTGCAAGCGCCTGCAATAAAGATATTTTCATCATTAACTTCTAAGCCTGCGTCAGTAAGCATTTTGGTTGCTGCTTTAATACCTTTTGTTTCATCTTTATCGTTCAAATCTACAACATGTTCTGTTGTCGGTTGAAGTCCTAATTGTTCTTCAGCTATCTTGATTACTTCAGGGTCAGCAGGACATGGGGTATGTCCAAAATAGCCAAGAACCATTTTACCGTAGCCTTCTGCAATCTTTTTCCAAGCCCCGTGCATAACGTTATTAAATGCTTGTTGGAAATAAAATTGTGATACAGGTGTAACAGATGTACCAAAACCGCCTTTTTCAACTACTTCTTTCATAGCAGCCACTATGGCAGGATATTTATCCATTAAATTATTATCACGAAGCATTTGGGTATTAGCAGTTAACGCTCCTCCGGGCAGAGGTGATTGAATAATCATAGGATTAACTGCCATAGCTTCGGGCGGCAAGAAGTAATCTTTCATGCATTCTTTGAAGATTTCCTCTGTTTCTAATATTTTTTCAATATCTATTCCAAGGTCATATTCAGTACCCTTCAAAGCATGCCACATTGAAACGATATCGGGTTGAGCAGTACCGCCTGAAACCGGTTTCATAGCAAGGTCAATACCGTCTGCTCCGCCGTCTAACGCTGCTAAATATGCGGCTAGTCCTGTTCCTGCTGTTTCATGGGAATGGAAGCGAATATGAGCGTCAGATCCTAAAATTTCCCTTGTTCTTTTAATTGTTTCATATACTTTTCGAGGGTTAGAAGTTCCGGATGCGTCTTTAAAAGCAAGACTATCAAACGGAATACCTGCATCAAGTATTGAGCGCAATACTCTTTCATAAAATTCAACGTCATGAGCACCTTTACATCCGATTGGTAATTCCATCATAGTAATTGTTACTTCATGTTTTAAGCCGTTATCTTTAATACATTGACCTGAATAAATTAAATTATTAACATCATTTAGAGCATCAAAGTTTCTGATTGTTGTAACGCCATGTTTTTTAAACATTTTGGCATGCAGATTAATCATATCTCTTGGTTGACTATCCAGCCCTACAACATTAACCCCTCTTGAAAGTGATTGTAAATTAATATCGGGGCCGACTGCAGCTCTTATTTTATCCATGGTTTCAAAAGCATTTTCATTGCAATAAAAAATCGGCGATTGAAAACGAGCTCCGCCCGCTGTTTCAAAATGCTTAATACCTGCAGCAACTGCAGATTGCAGAGCGGGGATGAAATCATCTACAAATACTCTTGCCCCGTAAACTGATTGGAAACCGTCACGAAATGACGTATCCATAACTTTAATTTGTTTCATTTTATTTTCCTCTTTTGATTAGTACGTCTTTTTATTCTCAAAAGGCACTAAGGCACTAAGGCGCTAAGGCACTAAGAGAAAATTATTGTGCTTTTGCAATTGCTATTGCAAGTGCAATTTCAGCGTCATTTGTTCCTGCTTTTTTCACTGCCTTTGGTGTTTCAACAGGCAATGGGCATAATTTATTAACTATTTCAACACATTTAACCATGATATTAATTGCAAAAACTAAGATTACCAAAAATGAAAATACTATTCCCATTCCGACAATCATTGTGGTTAAACCTGTTGCCCATAAAGAACTATCTAGCATAACACTTCTCCTTTTATACCGTAATTTAAAAATTCATCATAATTATTTATAAAGTTATCTAAAAATCTGTTTATAAATTCATTTTTATCAACGTTTTTATTTGTTTCTAAAAATATTGACGTTGCAGGAATATCAATATGTTTAATTTCATCTTGTGCTAAGTTTAAATTAATACCGCAGCCGACAATTACACCCTTTAATTTGTCGCCGATAAATTCTGATTCACATAAGAAACCTGCAATTTTTTTGTCGTTTATTAAAATGTCGTTAGGGTGTTTAAATTTGGGTTTAAGCCCGTATTCTTTCAGGGTATCTGCTGCTCTTAGCGCAACATAGCGGGTTAATTCATCAAGAAAATTAATATTTTCAGGCTTTAAAATAATTGATATATAGCAATTACCGCCATTTCTGTTGCTTGAAAACCAACTGCGTTCAAACTGCCCATGACCATTAGGTTGGATATCGCAAGAAACAATATCGAAATTATTAAGCTCCTCTAAATGTTCATGAGAATAGATATTCGTAGAATCCAGTTCATCAAAATGTATTATGTTGCGCATATACAATAATGATAACAAAAACAAAATTTAAAATAAAACAATTTTATTGTTTATTGGAAAAAATAAAAAATTAATTCAGTTCAACTTAATACTGTTGGAAATTTTTTGGTTAGGAAATTGAAGAAAAGATAAACAATGTAAGCAGGGATTACGGAATATGCAGAATCATTATCCCCCATCGCATTATAATTCAACTTAAAAGTATATAAATTTAAAATATAAAAATAAAAAAATAAATAAAATAAACTAAAACTTCAAAGATAAACCAATACCGTAAGGTATGGTAACATTATTCATTTTATGCGTAATATCAGATGTTTTTGCGCTTGGCACATTAAAAATTTCAGAGTATTCTTTTAATAAAGGATTGATATCTTCATCAGGCAAGTAAAAATCTCCGAAAATTATTCCTTTGATTTTTTCTTTTAATTTTTCACAGCGATAAATTTCATAAAACATTTTATCAACTTTATACAAAGGTTCATTCAAATCTTCTAAAAATAAAATTATATCTTCATTTGGCAAGTATTGTTTGCCTGATAAAACGCAAACAAGGCTTGATAAATTCCCGCCCCGGAGTTTTCCTTTGCAAGAACCTTTTTTAATTGAACATAAATTCAAATTAAACTTATTATTTTCAATAATATCAATATTTTTATCAAGATTTTCAACAAATCCGTTTGTCATCATAAGCGAATGGAAACATTTTATATTTGTTTTTTTGCTTAATGCCATTAAAAGAATTGTAGCGTCAGATGAACCTGCATAAAATTTATTACAATTTTTAATTAAATCATAATTTATTTTATCAACAATTCTTAATGCGCCATAACCGCCCCTGACAGATAAAACTAAATCGACTTCATTATCCAAAAAGGCCGATTCAAGATATTTTGCACGGTTTTCATCCGTATCTGACAAATAATTAAATGACGTATTTTGATTATAAAATTTTTTTCTAAAATTTTAATTTTATTTTCTAAATCTTCAAAATCTCTGATATTTCCGCTTGGCGCAACAAGTGCTATTGTTTTTATTTTCATAAAATTATTATAAGAGTTTTTTATTTTTATCTCAACTTTAATAATTGTCTTTTTATAGTAAAATATTTTTGTTAGAAAAGGAAAAAGTTATGATTAAGGCTCAACGCGGAACAAAAGACATATTGGGTGATGAAATACCTACTTGGCAGTGGATTTTAGACAATGCAAAACGAATTTTTCAAAATGCGTGTTTTCAGGAAATTAAAACCCCTATTTTTGAAGCAACCGAACTTTTTGCGCGCGGTGTGGGAGATTCAACCGATATTGTTAATAAGGAAATGTATTCTTTCTGCGTTGGCGGGGCTTTGAAAGATTCAACATCAATTACTTTGCGTCCGGAAAACACTGCAGGGGTTGTAAGAGCTTTTATAGAGCATAATTTAAACCGCCAAAGTCCGCCTCAAAAGTTTTGGTATTTTGGGCCCATGTTTCGCTATGAACGTCCCCAAGCAGGCAGGCAAAGGCAATTTCACCAGCTTGGTGTAGAAATGTTTGGAATTAAAGAACCTTCTGCAGACGCTGAAGTTATTTTATCTGCTGTTGAATTTTTAAAATCAATAGGTCTGGGGGATTTAGAGGTTGAATTAAATTCACTGGGGTGCAATAAATGTAAAAATGACTACAGAAATTCGATTAAAGAGGTCTTAAAACCGTATTTAGATGAACTTTGTGACGATTGTAAAATGCGTTATGAAAAAAATCCTTTAAGAATTTTAGATTGCAAAAATGAAGAATGCCAAAAAATCTTTGAATTGCCTGAGGTTAAAAAGGTAATTTTGGCTGATTATATTTGCGGCGATTGCAGAGAACATTTTGAAACATTATTGGAATATTTAGATGAACTCGGGATTAAATATTCCAGAAATAAACTTCTTGTAAGAGGTTTAGATTATTATAACCGCACGGTTTTTGAAATAAAATCGCAAAATTTAGGCTCTCAAAGTGCTGTGTGCGGGGGCGGAAGGTATGACGGCCTTGTTGAAATGCTCGGCGGTGTACCGACACCTGCAATCGGCTTTGCAATGGGGGTAGAAAGACTTTATACAATTGTTAATAAAATAGAACAAAACAAAACAGATTATTTTGTGGTTTCGCAAAATACTAAAGAAGCCCTTAAACTTGCGCGTAAATTAAGAGAAGATAACAAAACTGCCGATTTTGATATGCAGGGGCGCAAATGGGTTAAGCAGCTTGAAAAAGCGTCTAAAGTTGCAAAATACGCAATTTTACTTGGCGAAGATGAAATTAACCAAGGTTTTTACAGCGTTAAAAACCTTTCTACAGGTGAACAGGTCAAAATAAACAATCTAAAGGAACTATGCTAAATAATCCATTTTAGCATTATTTAAAGCATTTAATTCAGCATTAATTGCCATTAATTGAATTGAATCGCTAATGCCTTGAAGTTCTAATGCACTGCCAAAACTCGGGGAATATCCGCCATTCAACATTGAACGTTGAGAAGCCCAATTTTGCAACAGTCCGTATTGCAAACTATTTTTTTGAGCTATTAAATTTTGTTTGTGTAGTGCTTGAATTAACATATTTAACCCTTCCTGCGCACATTATAGCAGAAACATAATATTTTTTCAAGACTGTTTACGCATTTTCCAATTCCCAAATTCCACAAGGGCACAAGCCTGCGCAAATTCCGCAGCCAATACATTTTTCGCTGTTTGAAATATATTCAAATTTTCCGTCTTTTTCAATACGCTCAATTGCCCCTTCCGGACAACTTTGAAGGCATAGACCGCAATCTCTGCAATATCCGCATGAAAGACACCTGTTTTGTTCGTTATCGCAATTAGGCTTGTAGCATTCGTAATATTGCGATTTAATTCTGTTTTCGGGAATCATTTTTTTATTTTCAACCGAAACCAATTCTTTATTTTCTAAAAATCTTATAACATTGTGCGCCGTATCTTTGCCCGAAGCTATTGCATTTGTGAATAATCCTGATGAAATACTATCTCCTATTGCAAAAAGTTTTTTATTATATTCGCTGTTGTTGAATTTATTTATTTTTATTCTTGATTTCTCATCTAAATAATTTTTATCCAAAAAATCAAATACGGGCCTATCACCTACCGAAATGATTACGCTGTCAGCTTCGAGAAATCTCCCGTCTTTAAGATATACTCCTTTTTCATCAATTTTTTTCGTAAAACAAGGGAATAAAATTTCAGCACCTAATTTTTTAACATTATTAATTTCTTTTTCAAAGGCAGAAGGTTCTTGAATATCTATGGCCGTAACTTTTTTAGCGTTTTGTTTATAGCATTCCAAAACAACATCCATTGCGGCATTTCCGGCCCCTATTATTACAACATTATTCCCGAGATTAAATTTTTTACCTTTTTTAGTATCTTTTAGAAAATCCAATCCTTTTATTAATCTTTCATATCCTTCAAAAGGTATTACAACAGGGCTTTGAGCACCTATTGCAACAATAATTGCGTCAAATTCTTCATTTAATTTTGAAAATATTTCTTTTGTAACTTTTGTAGATGTGTGGATTTTAATTCCTGATGTTTTAAATTTATCTATTTCCGTTTTAAGTATTTCAGGGTTTAATCTTTCGGAAGGAATTACCTGATATAATTTTCCGCCTATTTCTTCATCCTGTTCAAAAATATCAACACCGTAGCCTGATTTTAAAAGCTGCCATGAAGCGGATATACCCGCTACCCCTGCGCCTATAACCGCAACTTTTTTCTTTTTTGTAATTTCATATTTCGGAAGTTTTATATCTTTTGATAAACTGCCAAGCATTTTAACATCCATGGGTTTATCAACATCAATTCTTGAACAATTATTTAAACATAAATTAGGACACACCTGAGCGCAAACGCTTGCGGGAAAAGGGCTGTAATCTAAAACAAGTTCAAGTGCTTCTTTAATTTTTCCTGCTCTCAATAAAGAAAATCTTTTTTGTGTGGGAATTTTAATCGGGCAATTATATTCGCAAGGTGCACTGTAAAAATAATTTTTCCAATGCGGTACTCTAAGCCTTGAATTTCCTGTTTGAACCAAATCACAAGCAGTAAAATCATCTTGAATTAAATCGCCGAAAATAGAACCTTCCACTTCTTTTGCCCACTCATTCAGGCGGTATGTTTTAGTTGAAATATCCGTTTGAAGATTTCTTTCTTCGTATGTTTTTGCAACTATTTTTTTCCAGTTTGAAAAATCTAAAAGTGTTTCTAAATATTCTTGTTTATTTATTTCATTTAAAAATACTTTCAGACCGTTTTGTAAAAATTCAATATCTTTTTCATCCAAATCAAGAACATATACTTCATCTGAAATATCTTTAATGCTTCCTCTGAAATATACAATTCCGCCTACCATACCTACGCATGCGCGATTTCCCAAGACGGAAGGCAATTGTTCGCAATTTATTCCGCAAACAACGGCAATACCGCCCCCCATGAATTCAAATGAAAATGAACCTGTGTTTTTGAGCACCCATAATTCAGGAGCGGGATATTTCGGGTCTTTTTTCATTAAAGCACCGCTTCTTGCGCCAACTGAACCTGATACATAAATTTTCCCGCTTGCGGCACAGTGTCCTGCGGTGTCACCGCAATCACCGTTTATAACTATCTTAGCTCCGGAATTAAGCCAGCCGGCATCAGCGGGTACAGAGCCTTCAACATATATATTTGTATTATAAAGCCCCATAGCGCCTACCCTTTGGCCGGGGTTAGTTATGTAGAAATTCAAAGGTTTTTTATCTTTAGACCAAAGTGAACCTGCAATATTATGTTGTCCTGAGGCATGAATTTCAAAATCATTACAGCCTGAATCTATTGCTGTTTGAATTTTTTGCATAAGGGCTTGGGTTGAAATTCTTTCATTATTTTCAATTGTATTTATTGTCTTTTTCATATTTTTTCCACTTTAGCAGGCATATTGTATATTTAATCTGTCTGCAACATTTTTATCTACACTAATTAAAGCGTCGCTTCTGCCTATAGGCAAAGATGAATTACCGACGGGAGCTAATAATTTTTTCAACTCAATATCAGAAGCAATAATATAGTTGGCAATATTTTGCGCAACAGTATCAATATCAAGCCTTTGAGTTAATTTAGGATTTTGTGTCGTAATTCCTACGGGACAGCACCCTGTATTGCAGGCATTGCATTTGCCGTAATCATTACCCACACAGCCTGCAATTTGTAAAATTAATTTGCCTATTATCACTCCGTTTGCCCCAAGGCAAAGCATTTTAAAAGTGTCAGCGGCCAGATTACCGTTCATTCCTATGCCCCCGCCTGCAAAAATCGGGATTTGCCCCTGCCTGCCTTGTTTTACTGCGGATAGATAGCAATCTCTTAGCTTTGAAACAATGGGGTGACCGGTATGATTAAGGGAAATTTCATGCGCCGCACCTGTTGCGCCTTCCATGCCGTCTATAAAAAAACCGCCTACAATGTTATACGGGTCGCGCAATAGGTTATTATAAACACTTACGCTTGTAGAAGAAGCGGCTACTTTAATAGCAACGGGAACTCTGAATTTAAAAGCGCAATTCATTGATAAAAACATTTTTTGAACGCTTTCTTCAATTGAATATAGCCCCTGATGATTTGGCGGAGATAATAAATCCGCATGCGGAACACCTCTTATTTCCTGAATAAGACGCACGTTTTTCTGTGCCATTAAAAGACCGCCATCCCCCGGTTTTGCCCCTTGTCCTATTTTAATTAAAATGCCTGCAGGGTCTTCCTTCATGTATTCAAGCGCATTTACAATTCTGTTCCAGCCGAAATGTCCCGATGCAATTTGCAGTATCATATATTTTAAATATCTTGATTTTAACAGTCTGTCAGGTATTCCGCCTTCGCCTGTGCACATTCTTATCGGAATTCCTTTAACTTCATTTAAGTATGCTACTGCAATTGCAATGGCTTCCCACATTCTGGGCGAGAGTGCTCCTATGGACATATCAGAGATAATAACGGGGTATATGGAAGTATTTACGGGCATATTGCCGTTTATTTTAAGTTCATTTTCGCAAACCGAAAAATTTAATTTATCAGGACTTAATATTCTTCCTAAATTTGTTCTTATATCAAAAGTATGGCGCAATGCATCCAACGAAGGGTCTGTCATTTGCGAAATTCTTCCTACTTTTATTTTATCAAGGGTTCTTTTTTCGCAATGAAGGTTGTTTCTGCCTCCTCTTTTAACGGATTGTGCGGTTTTTGCCCTGTAGCGCGTTCCAAAGATTTCGGTTTTGTTTCTTCTTGCCTTAATTGCGCCGTTAGGGCACACTTTTGTACACATTCCGCACCCTCTGCAAAAATGTTTTTCGTCTATTACCTGTTTTATTACGGGAATTGCTTTTTGGTCAGAATCTATTGAAAAACCGTTCTCGTTAGATATAGCTTGTATTTTCTTTCTTTTTTGAACATCAACCTTTATAGCTTGAAAGGAACATACGGCACAGCATTTTCCGCAAAGCATACATTTTGAGCTGTCGTATTCTATAATCCAAGGCAGTGCATCTTGAGAAATGGTATTTACGTTGAACTTCATTGTTTAATCCTTTTGATATTAAGATTATTATCTATAACAATAGTTTCGCGCTCATTTGTATAGATATCTTTATTTATATCTCTGTTTGGCAGTAATTCGTTAACGCCTGTTATTTCAGAGGTTATAATTGCAATATCTTTATCTTTTGCAACAACAACAGGGCGCAATTTCTTGGAATCCATAACATTAATCATTGTGCCGTCAGGCAGAACCCCTATTGTTGCATTAGGGCCGTTTATTTCAAAATTTGCCATAGACATTCTGATTCTTGTTAATACTTCCTTATCTTCCCTTGCTTGCATTTCATCCCAGGAAAGAGGTGTTAAAATATGCTTATAATATTCAATAGGCCATTTAAGAATTTTATGTGCATAATGAAGGGTATATAAAAAGCACTGCGAATCCGATTCAAAGCCTATATAGCCCTTATATAAAGGCTTTAGTGCAAGTTTATTTTTTTCATAAAATGTATTTTCGCCGTTGGTTAATGTTGTGTATCCTGATAAAAAGAAAGGATGTGCGGCATAGCGTACAATGTCGTAGTTTGTATTTTGCCTGCATTGAACAGTCAGAATTTTTGCTTTAATATCAACTTTATCGCCAAAAAGGTTAAAATATTTACCTATATCAACAGGGCTTCCTATTTCCTTTAGGGAAATTACATTTTCATAAAAAGAATAAACATATCCGTCGTCATTTTCGCTTAATAATTCTCTTAATTTTAATCTTGTATCAAGAAGGAGATTTTCTTTTTGTTCTTTTGTTGAATTTTCATAGTTTTTCGGATATTCATAAGCAATAAAAATATAATTTTCCAAAGGTTCAATATTTAGTTTTTCGTTGTTATTTACTTCCATTTTGTATTGGAATACTTTTGAAAAACCAAGAGATTGGGTGTATTTTTCCGTAATTTCCACTGCTTTATTATTGCCTGCAAGCGAAAGAATAGGAAAATTTTTATATTTTTCAAAAATACCGCCCAAATCTTGCGCTACAATTGCAAAGCCCGAATTATCATAGCCTTTTTGCTGTGAGCGCATAAGTTTTAATGTAGCGCTAAGATGAATATAATGTTGTGATTTAATTGCTCCGATTCTGCACATAAGTATATCTTTGCGCCATTTTTCAAATACGTCAAAAAAAATTAAATGTTTAGTTTTCTAAATTGTTTCAAAAATCCTATAAAAATTTTAAAAAATAAAATAAATTACATAAAAATTGATTAATTGGTTTAATTTTTTTTAAAAAATTTCATTTTTTTATTAAAAAATGACAAAAATTATGAAAAAAAATTTTATTTTACATAATTTAATATATAGGTTTAAGACGAATTATTAATTTTTTGTTAACAAAATCATTCTTTTTTAATTTTACCTATATTATTAAATTATAAAAAGGAAGATAAGGAGTATATTATGATTAAACCTTTAGCAGACAGAATTGTTATTAAAGTTATTGATGATGTTCAACAAACATCAGGCGGAATTTTTATTCCCGACAGTGCAAAAGAAAAACCCCAAAAAGGTGAAGTTGTAGCTGTTGGCGCAGGTAAAACTTTAGATTCCGGTGAAAAAGAACCCATGGAAGTTAAAGTTGGTGATGTTGTATTATTTGCAAAATACGCAGGTACTGATGTTAAAGTTGGGGATGTTGAGTATAAGATTATAAGCGTGAAAGACGCTCTTGCAATCATAGAATAAGGTATTAAGGCATGAAAGCACTAAGGCACTAAGAGGAATTTTTTAAAAGTTTATTGCCTTATTGCCTCATTTCCCTGTTACCTTTAGGTCGTATCACAGTTAAAAAAGGATAAACAAATGGCAAAAAAAGTAGTATTTGATACAACTGCTCGTGAAAGCCTTTTAAAAGGTGTTAATGCAGTTGCTGACGCAGTTAAAGTTACATTAGGGCCAAAAGGTCGTAACGTTATTATTGAAAAGAAATTCGGTACACCTCAAATCGTTAATGACGGTGTTACCATTGCAAAAGAAATTGAACTAAAAGACGGTTTAGAAAATGCAGGCGCACAATTATTGAAAGACGTATCATCCAAAACAAATGATGTTGCCGGTGATGGTACAACAACAGCAAGTGTTTTAGCGCAAGCAATTTTTAAAGAAGGCATTAAAAACCTAACAGCAGGTGCTAATCCTATGGGTATTAAACGCGGTATTTCAGAAGCTGTAAAAGTTGCCCATGGCGAAATTAAAAAAATGTCTAAATCAGTTGATTCAAAAGAAATGCGTGCTCAAGTTGCAGCTATATCTGCAGGCAATGATAAATTTATAGGTGATTTAATTGCTGATTGTATGGAAGTAGTTGGAACAGACGGCGTTATAACCGTTGAAGAATCAAAAACTTTCGGAACAGATAAAAAAATAGTTGAAGGTATGCAATTTGATAAAGGCTATATTTCACCTTACTTCATTACTGACGCAGAACGTATGGAAGCAACTTTAGATGACGCTTATGTACTTTGTGTTAATAAAAAAATTAATTTAATTGCTGACCTTGTACCTATATTAGAACAGGTTGCGCGTGACGGTAAATCATTATTATTAATTGCAGAAGATGTTGAAGGCGAAGCTCTTGCAACATTAGTTGTTAATACAATGAGAAAAGTTCTTCGTGCAGTTGCTGTTAAAGCCCCGGGATTTGGCGACAGAAGAAAAGCAATGCTTGAAGATATCGCTATTTTAACAGGCGGTCAAATGTTCACTGAAGAACTTGGTATTAAACTTGAAAATATTACGGTTCAAATGTTGGGTCATGCAAAACGCGTTACGGTTACAAAAGATGAAACAACTATTGTTGTTGATGATTCTACAAAACGTGCAGTTGAAGAACGTGTAGCTTTGATTAAAAAACAAATCGAAGCAAGTGATTCGGAATACGATAAAGAAAAATTAGCTGAACGTGTTGCAAAATTATCAGGCGGTGTAGCTGTAATTGAAGTAGGGGCTGCCAGTGAAGTTGAATTAAAAGAATCAAAATTAAGAATTGAAGATGCCTTGAATGCTACCCGTGCTGCTCAAGAAGAAGGCATAGTCCCCGGCGGCGGTGTTGCATTATTAAGAGTTCAACAGGTTCTTGAACAAGAATTAAATTCAAGAAAATTCTCAGATGATGATGAAAAAACAGGCTTCAAAATCTTAACCGCAGCATTAGATATACCGTTAATAGCAATCGCAAACAACGCAGGTGCTAAAGGTGAAGTTATAGTTGACGCTGTTAGAAAACAAACAGGTGCTTACGGCTATGATGCATTGGCAAATAAATTTGTTGATATGTTTGAAGCCGGAATTGTTGACCCTGCTAAAGTTACACGCTCAGCTTTAGAAAATGCAGCTTCGGTTGCTTCAATGTTATTAACAACAGAAGCAGCAGTAGTTGAACTTCCTGAAGAAAAACCTGAAGCTCCAATGGGCGCAGGCATGGGCGGCGGTATGCCGGGCATGGGAATGATGTAATTACAAATGACCTTACAGAATGCAGGTAAAAGGCCATAAAGCTAGCTGCTTTATGGCCTTTTGTCGTTTTAATAAGTTGCATTATATGAATGATATTCATTGAATAAAATTCATTTATTTGATAAATTTAAAGATAAACCAAAAGGTTTAATAGGAGAAATATATGCAATATGTAAAATTAGGTTCTGCAGGGGTTGATGTTTCAAGAATTTGCCTTGGTTGTATGAGTTTTGGAAAACCTGGGATACAAAACGGAGTTTTCCCTTGGGCAAAAGATTATGATGATGCTAAAACTATTTTTAAACGTGCAATTGATTTAGGTATTAACTATTTTGATACGGCCAATGTTTATCAATTGGGTTCGAGTGAAGAAATTACAGGCAGATTAATTAAAGAATTCGGACTTGACAGAGATGAAATTGTAGTTGCTACAAAAGTACATTTTGCAATGAGAGAAGGCAGGCCGAACGGTGCAGGTTCTTCAAGAAAAAATATTATGGCAGAAATTGACCATTCGCTTAAAAGGCTGGGTCTTGATTATGTTGATTTATACCAAATCCATAGATTAGACCATGAGACACCCATGGAAGAAATTATGGAAGCGCTCCATGATGTAGTAAAAGCAGGTAAAGCAAGATATATCGGAGCTTCTGTTATGTGGGCATGGGAATTTGAACGTTTGCAAAACATAGCGGAAAAATACAATTGGACAAAATTTGTTTCTATGCAAAATCAATATAATTTAATTTATCGTGAAGAAGAACGCGAAATGATACCTTTGTGTCAGGATAGACATGTTGCAATTGTGCCCTGGAGTCCTTTAGCGGGCGGAAGATGTGCCCACCCTTGAGGAATAAAAACAGACAGAAATTCTATTGATGAAGTTTCGCCAATGGTTTGGGGTTCAACAGATACTCAAGATAAAATTGTTGTTGAAACTATCGAAAAAATTTCAAAAGAACTCGGTTATTCAATGGCGCAGGTTTCTTTGGCATGGATGTTATCTAAACCTTATGTAACTTCGCCCATTGTAGGTTTTACAAAAGAAAGCCATGTTGATGAAGCAGTTGCTGCGCTTGATATTAAATTAAGTGATGAAGTTATCAAAAGACTTGAAGCACCATACGTTCCGCATATTAAAAGCGGTTTATTTTAAGGAGATGAAAATGAAAGTATTATTATTTAACGGTTCACCGCACAAACAGGGCTGTACATATACGGCTTTAGAGGAAATTGCAAAGACATTAAAAGAAGAAGGAATAGAATCCGAAATTTATCAAATAGGAATAGAGCCTATCGGCGCTTGCAGAGCGTGCTATGCCTGCTCTAAAATCGGCAAATGTGTAATTAATGACAGAGTAAACGATTTTTTGGAATATGCAAAAAACTTTGACGGCTTCATTTTCGGCTCTCCGGTTCATTATGCTTCGGCTTGTGGCGGTGTTTGCGCATTTTTAGACAGAGCATTTTTCACAGCATTTGCTTCAGGCAGGGGTGAAATCTTTTTACATAAGCCCGGAGCTGCAATTGCAAGCGCAAGAAGGGCGGGTACGACTGCTACATTAGATCAATTGAATAAATATTTTACAATTACCCAAATGCCAATAATTTCAGGCAGATATTGGAATATGGTGCATGGGGCTACATCTGACGAAGTTAAAAAAGACCTTGAAGGCATGCAGAACATGAGAATATTGGCGCGCAATATGGCTTGGCATTTAAAATGTAAAGAAGCCGGAAAAAATGCCGGTATTCCTATGCCGAAAACAGAAGAAACGGTCTATACAAATTTTATAAGATAAATTTTTAATATAATTAATTGATGCATAATATAAGATTATCAAATACAATCTTATATTATGCTTTGTCCTAAATGTAAAAAAGAAATGATAGTCGTTGAAAGAAACGAAGTGGAACTTGATTATTGTATGTTTTGCGAAGGTTTCTGGTTTGACTATGGTGAATGGAATATTTTGACAAAAAAACTTGTTGCACAAGATTTTTTAGAAAATCCTTCCGATATTTATAATATTCCGACTGTCCTTACCGGTGAAAAGCTGAGAAGGTGTCCTGTTTGCGGTAAAAAAATGGAAAAATTTATGCTTTTTGATGTATTCCTTGACAGGTGTCCTTCAAAACATGGCGTCTGGTTTGATAAAAATGAGTTTTCAACTTGCGTAAATTTAATGAATTCAAAACAAAAAAATAAACAAATAGTTTTTTTAGGTGAAGTTTTTAGAGGATAAAAGAAAATAGGAGATTTAAAATGCCGATTTTAATAGTTTTAGCACTTATCGTACTTGTTATTTTTGCAATTATCGGAATATATAACGGTCTTGTTGTATTGAAAAATCAGGTTAAAAATGCTTACAGCCAAATAGAAGTGCAATTAAAAAGAAGACATGACCTTATTCCTAATTTGGTTGAAACAGTAAAAGGCTACATGACCCACGAAAGAGAAACTCTTGAAAAAGTAATTAATGCAAGAAATATTGCAAGCAAAATTTCTCCTGACGCAAAATTACAATCTGCAAATGAAAATGTTTTATCGGGTGCTCTAAAATCATTATTTGCATTGAGTGAAAATTACCCGGATTTAAAAGCTAATCAAAACTTTTTGGCTTTGCAGGAAGAATTAACATCAACAGAAAACAGAATTGCCTTTGCAAGACAATTTTATAACGATTCGGTTATGAAATATAATACTAAAAAAGAGGTTTTCCCAAATAACATGATAGTTTCAATGTTTAACTTTGAATCGTTTTCAATGTTTGAAATTGAAAACTCCGAAGAAAGAGAAAATGTTAAGGTTAACTTTAATTAATTATTATGTGGGAAGTAATTAGAAAAAATAAAATCAAATCTGTCATTGCGCTTTTTTCAATGACGGTTTGGTATTCTATGGTTTATGGCTTTATTTGCATGTTAATTATATTATCTGTGTTTAAAGACTCTGCAAATCTTGCTCAAAATGTTAATTTCTTCTATGCTTCGGGTGTTTTAGTAGCATTTTTGATATTTTTAATACAATTTTTAATGTTAAAAGATAAGCCTTACAAAGTGGGTTCTTGCATTATTTATCCTATAGGAAAAGACCGATATAAACAGCTTTATAATATTGTTGAAGAAATTGCAATTGCTTCAGGTACAGGGTTATCCCCGCAATTATATATATTGAATTCAGATATTCCGAATGCCTATGCCTGCGGATTTAGTGCGAAAAAATCTTGCGTTGTTATTTCAAAAAAACTTCTTGAAATATTATCAAGAGATGAATTACAAGGGGTAATCGCTCATGAAATGAGCCATATTATAAATAAAGATACAACCTATCTTTTGTGTTCGGGGGCTTTGTATTCTATTTCTGCCGCCTTCAGCGCAAGTTTTTTAAAAGGAGCTAAACGTGGAAGCAGAGGAGCTGCGGGATGTCTTTTGTTATATTGTTTAAGTGCATTCGGGCAAGCAATATGTTTTATTCTTTTTATGTTTATTTCAAGGAAAAGAGAATATATAGCTGATGCTTCGGCAAGCGTTTATACAAGATACCCTAAAGGGCTTGCTGATGCTTTATTAAAATTGGAATATGAAAATGATAAAGACGTATTTTTTGATTACGATAATTCCGATTCTTTATTGAACGCGTCATTTTTAATTCCGTTTATAAAGCTGGAAGATAGTATTTTTTCGACACATCCTTCAACGCAAAACAGAATTAAAGTTCTTTTAAATATGGAAACAGCAGATTATAGAGAATATGAGAAGGAATTTCAACGATTGAATAATCAAAATCTGCTTCCAAAAAGTGCTTTGGAAAATGCAAAAAATATACCCATAAAAAATGTTAAAGAGGTTAAAATAGAGCCTAAAATTGCGCTTGCATGTGCTTTAGGCGGTGCTGTTAAAGATAAAGAACAAGTACAAACCATAAAAAATAACAAAGAAATTTTAGAACAAAATATTAAAAAACATAGAGAAGTTGAAGACATGGTTCGTGATTTGGCAGGCTACATCGCTATAGATTGCGAATGCGGTACAAAATTAAAAATACCGCCTGTGTATAAAGATAAAATAGTTATTTGTCCTCATTGCAAGAAAAAACATGTTATTTAATTTAGGCAAAAAATATATTCAGCCTACTTTAAATATATGTAGATAAATTATTTGGCCAAATGACGGAAATTCAAAAAACAGCATACCCGAATAAAACATTTGCAATGTTTAATGTACCAAGTTTCAGACACTGCGATAATTTTCAAAATGCAGATTTGAAGCCCAGGCAAAAAGCACACATTGCTGCTTGTGCGTTTTTAGGTGCTATTGTCCCTGTTGTAATTTTAAATTCTTTTAAAAAAGGGCGTATGAATGATTTAATTAGTTCATTTAAGAATAATTTGCCCTTTAGGGATAAATTTAAAAATATTTGGAAAATGTTTGAAATAGAAAACTATTTTCAAATTCTTGCAACAACTACCGGCGGTGTTTTTGGCGGATTGCTGGGCGGTTTAAAATTTGCAAAAAATAAAGAAGATAAAGAAGCAAAATATAAAGAAAGCATATTTGAATTTTTGAACAGTATGACCCCTACAACCCTTGTTGCACTTGGCCTTAAGACTTTGGAAAAAAACGGTAAATCAAAATCCATACCGCTTGAGGCGGGAATTATTTTATCATCCGTTGCAGGCGGTATGTTTATTGCAAACAAGGCTTCTAATAAAATTAATGAATTAATTTTTGATAAAAATAAGAAAAAAGAAGATAAAGATACAAGAAACTTTAAACCCACAGATTGTTTGGTGCATGTTGATGATATATTAAATCTTGCAGTGCTTGCAAAAATACCTTATGCAAATAAACTGCAGGTAGATAAATTATTGCCTTTAATTTATGCCAGAACAGGCTATGAAGTCGGAAATGCAAAAAAGAAAAAATCTAACAATAAAATATAAAATGGGTATTTCGGCAAATATATTTTTTGATTTGTTTTGAACATATATGAATTTAAATACTATATCTCCATTAAAATTTAATAAAAATATTGCCTTGAAAACGAAAAAAAGCAGTATCGGTTGTTCTGCATAAGATGTAAGAAAAAATTACCCTAAAACTTTAACATATCCTGAAAATCATTATTTAAATCAAATATCTTTCACAAAACAGGCAAAAGCTGATTTTAACAATTCTTCTTTTTCTTGAACTGTATAAGGTTTTCTTTTCATTTTTACCTCCTTATATATTAAAACCCTAAAACTAGTTTTTTTATCTTGTCTAGTTTTAGGGTTTCAGTTCAGTTTGCATTGCGGCTTTTTTATTATTAACTTTCGCTTGATGATGAATTATCTTGTTTAGGCGGCATTGGCGGTCTGCTGTTTGAGTTGTTAGTGTCTGTTCCCTGTGGTGGTTCGGGGGGTTGTCCGCCTTGAAAATTGTTATCTGATGAATTATCCCATTCTTTCGGTGTCATTTTTCCGCCCGGTTGAGAATCGGGTTTATATTTCGGTCTTTTGTTATTTAATTTTTCGCCATTCATTTGGGGCGGCTGTCCGCCATTTTGTGAAAATTGCGGTGGCTGCGGTTTTGAACTTGTGTTTGTTGTATCAGCAAATACTACTCCTGAATAACCGACAATAAACAACCCTAAAACTAACAATACTAATTTTTTTTTCATTTACAAATCCTTTCTTGCAAATAAATTGTAACCTCGTGATACTTATATTATACCAAACGATATAATCATGTAATATGTTCATTTTGTTAAATTGAATATTTAAAATTCTTAATATAAAATATATATCGCCTTGTGCTGATTAAAAAGTTAAGAAATAGAAAATACCGTTGCGAGGTTGGTGCTGAAATCATATAAAATAGCATTTGACCTCAAAATTTTTAATTTTTTCTCTTAATTTATTAAAATCACCGTCAAAATTAATACATCTATCATCAATTATCAAATATGCAGGCTCTTTGATATTTGTTACATTTTCAACATATTCATCAAGTCCATTTTCAATAACCCATTTTGAAGCAATTAAAGAATTTCTTGTTGTAAAAATGACAACTTTATAATCTTGCGATAACTCTTTTATTAGTTCGTATGCTCCGTTTTTAATAGGTGGGATATATGTTTTATCGTATTTCCCATCATAAGTATTCAATACACCATCTAAATCAAATAATATTGTTTTCTTAAATTTATCTATCATTATTGCCTTCTTATCGTGCTATATGCCTGTTAATTTAATCAGATTATAACAATAAAATTTAACTATGACAAATAGCACGATAGATATTTTTAGAAATAATTTAAGATTTTATAGAAACGAACAAGGATTAACTCAAGAAAAGTTAAGCGAATTAACGGGTATTAGCACTGATTATTTGTCAGAAATCGAAAGAGGCAAGAAAACGCCTAGTTTTAAAAGAATGGAGTTAATAGCAAAAGCTCTTAATTTAGAAGTCTATAAATTATTCATGCCTTTACAATAAATCTTGTTTTGAAATTTTTTGCAACTTTTTTGCGACTTTTTAAATTTTTGGCACAAAAAATACGCCTGGCGCGATTCGAACGCGCGACCCTCTGCTTAGAAGGCAGATGCTCTATCCAGCTGAGCTACAGACGCATAGTTTATGTTTATTTAATTGTCAAATTTTCGATTTTTGTGCCCGTATGACCCACCGCTTAGAAGGCAGATGCTCTATCCAGCTGAGCTACAGACGCATAAGTTATATTTATTAAGTTGTCATTTTCTCAGCCGGATAGAGCATAATGCTGTATCTTTTTGAAAGCTAGCGCTTTCAATGGCAGCTGAGCTACAGACGCATATCTGTTGTTTATTTAATTGTCATTTTCTCAGCCGGATAGAGCATAATGCTGTATCTTTTTGAAAGCTAGCGCTTTCAATGGCAGCCAAGCTACGGACGCATAACGTATCAACTATACTAATATGATATCAAATAAAATAAACCTTGCAAGCATTTTTTAAAATGTTGGTATTTTGATAATAAATTTTGTCTTATAATTCGGTTCATTTTCAAGCAAGCCTGATTTAAAATTAATTTCACCATTATGTTTTTCTATAATTTTTTTGCAAATTGCAAGGCCGAGGCCTGTTCCTTGTCCTTTCTTTTTTGTAGTGAAGCCTGCTTGAAAAATCTTATCTTGATTTTGTTCCGAAATGCCTTTTCCGTTATCAAAAATTTCAATTTTCAAAAAGTTATTATCAATTTTTGTTTCTATTTTAATTTTTCCCAAATAATCAGGATTTTCTTTTTTAATATCTTCTATAGAATGAATACCGTTCATCAAAATATTTAAAAATACTTGATTTAACATATTAGGATAACAGTTCACAAGCGGGATTTCGCCATATTTTTTTTCAATTTCAAAACCGCGTTTAATTTTATGATGTATCAAATCCAAAGTTAAATTCAATTCCTCATTAATATTTGCTTCTTGTTGTTCTGTTTCATCCAGTCTTACGAAGCGTCTTAAGGATTGAACAATATTAGTTATTCTTTTAATAGCTTCTTTATCCGTAGAATTCATTTCCTTTAAAATGGTAAGCATACTGATATCAAAGCTGTTGAAAACAGTATGCATCATTTCATTATTTGCATTTATTGCGCTTAAAGGTGTATTTATTTCATGGGCAACAGATGCAATTAATTGTCCCAAAGATGCCATTTTTTCTGAATTTATAAGCTGCAATTGCGTTTCTTTTAATTCTTGAATTGCATCTTCTAATTCTTCCTTTTTCTTTGAAATTTGGTGGAAAAGGCTTGCCTGAACTATTGAAGAAGTTACAACCATGGAGATACTGACTAATAATTCGCGCTCAAGCTCTGAAATTTCTTTTTTAGGGGTGAAAATAACCGCAACGCCATAAAGTTGTGCATTTTTTAAAATCGGAATTATTATCCTTGTTGTTGAGTTTAACAAAGGTATGCTTGCGCCTTCGTGTTCTTTTAGGCATGCTTGAATTGAATTTTCACCTGCATGGAGAATATCCGTCAGTTCTTTTGAATATTTAATTTTTTCGCCTATTTGCGGAGCATATACAGAAGGAAAAGTGTATTTAATGGTTAAATCGCCTTTGTTAAATTCCGCAAAATAGCTTTTTGAAGCGCCAAAAACGGTTGATAATTCTTCTAAGAATTTTTCAATTAATGTTTTTATATCCAATTCATTTTTAATGCTTAATGAAATTCTATTTAGCAATGCCATTTTAACGGCTTGGTTTTGTGCTTTTGAATTTGTTTTTGAAAATTCAAAATTCTGCAATCTGAGTCGTTCGTTTTCTTCTTTTAATCTTTCGATATTAATGGTTGAAGTTACGTCATAAAAATAAACAATTCTATAGCGTTTTTTAACGCTAAAGGCTTTAATTATAAAATGATAAAATTCATCTTCTTCTTTTTGATAAACCACGTAGCTTGTGTAGCTGTTTTCGCCTTGAATTGCACTAATTAAGGGGTTATAGGTTCTAATATCTTCCGATTTAATAAAGCACATCTGGTATGAAAATTTGTAGCTTAATTTGTTCAGGCAATCGTAGTTTTTAGAATTATTATATTCACCGAACATTTTTTGAAATGATAAATTATGATACAAAATCTCTGATTTTTTATCATATATAATAATCGGTTCTTGCAGATTATGATAAAAACTTATTAAAGCATTGCTCATAATTTGAAATTATAATTCTTCAGATTCTTTTCTTGTATAAAATCCAAAAGGAAGCGGGGTGTATAATGCAAGCTCTTTTTTAAGGTTGAATACTTGCTTATTTAAGTCGTTAACCTGAGCTCTTAAATTTTCATTTTCTGTTTTAGAACGGATTAATTCAACAATAATTTCGTCAAAACCATCCATTTTTTCGGATAAAATTTCTGCAAATTTTTCAATAAGGTTATTTTCAAGTTTTTCAAGACTGTTTTGAATTCCGTAACCTGCAGATTCAAACGCAGGAAGAGATTTAATTCTTGATTTAGCTCTTGTTAAAAAATTAACTTTCTGATTTGGGGAAACTAAATCTTCCTCTTGTTTTTGAGCTTCAAGTTTAATGTTTGCTTCCGTTTCAAGCTGTTTTTGAGTATTTCTTGCTTGGGAATAAAGTTCTTTCATTTTTCTTAAAACATCAACATCCACACCTGTGAAATACGCATTTCCCATGTCGTCTGTTTTTGGTTTAAGGCATGCCTTTTTGCATAAAGAAACAACTTCTTCTATATCGCTATCAAGCAGTTCTTCTAACTCCTCAACGTTTATTTTACGCTCTTTTTGAAATTTGGTTACTGTGTCATATAACGATTCTTGCACTTGAATCTCTCTCCCCTTTTGAACTATTGTTCAACCAATATATGATATATTATAGAGTATAATTTTTAAAAGGTAAAATATGTTTCAAAAATTTTATAAAATGTAATATAATTTTATAAAAAGGAGTTATTTTAACAAATGCAAAACAACAAAAAAGGCTTGTTTATTACCTTTGAAGGCATAGATGGATGCGGTAAAACAACACAAATTAACCTTGTTAACAATTATTTAAAAAGTAAAAATTTTAATACAATTTTAACGCTTGAACCCGGCGGGTCTGATATAGGGAAAAATTTAAGGCAAATTTTGCTTCACCATGAAGGTTTTGTTGATGATATGTGTGAATTATTATTATATTTGGCAGATAGAGCCCAGCACACCGCAAGCGTTATTTTGGAAAATATTAATAAAGGTAATATTGTGCTTTGTGACAGATATATTGATTCAACCGTTGCCTATCAAGGGTATGCAAGGGGTTTTGATATTGAAAAAATAAATTTCCTAAATGAAATAGCAACAAAAGGTTATAAGCCCGATATAACTTTTTTATTTGATACAGATACCGATACCGCCCAGAAAAGAATCGGAAACGTTAAAGACAGGCTTGAAAAAGAAAATATTAACTTTCATAATAAAGTCAGAAACGGCTATTTAGAATTAGCAAAAAATAACAAAAGAATTAAAGTAATTAATTCCAACCAAACCATAGAAGAAATTTTTGATGAAGTAAAAAAATATATAGATGAAATATTATGAAAAAATTAGCATTACTTTTTATATTACTGATGACATCTGTAAATGCGGATATATTGTTTAAAATAGACAATGGCATAAGGCTTTTCAATGCACGAAATTATGACGGTGCAATAAGATATTTTACAAGTTATATCAATGCAAATCCTAATGACGAAGACGGATATTTTTGGCTTGGTAAAACATATCTTCAGCAAAATAATGAGAAACAGGCGGTTTCCGCTTTTAAAAAAGCCTATGCGCTTGCTTTTAGCGATAAAAATATTGATAAAATTGACTTTGAAAACAATGAATATGATAATCTTGAAGATTATTTTGATATGGCGGCAAGCTACTATGAAGAAGCAAACTATAAAGAAGCCCTTAATTATGCAGATATGATGATTAAAATAGACCCTGATTCTTCGGGCGCATATTTTATAAAATCAAAAATAGCATATATTGAAGGTGACAAAATTCTTGCTGTTGAATATTTAAATAAGGCAATTTTATTTAACAATTCACTTCTGAAAACAAAATTGGCGCGTGTTTTAGGGGTGGATAAAGTTCCCGAGCTGTCAAAGGAAGATTGTGCCTTATATGCGCAAAAAACCTATTTTAAGGGTGATATTAATGCAAGTATTAAATATTTAAAACAATATTTAAAGATTGATGAAAATAACATAGATATATATAATATGTTAATTAATTGCTATTTGAAAAATAAAAATATACAAGATGCCAAAACTGCCTTGATTCAGGCACAGAAAATAAACCCGAATAATACATCTTTAATGCTTTTATCGGCCGAAACGGAACGTCTTGAAAATGCGCAAAGTGATGAAAAATATAAACAAATATTATTAAAAACTTATGAAATTAATCCGAATAACAGAAATGTTCTTTTAAAATTAGGCAATTTTTACCTTGATAAAAAAGATTATGAAAATGCAAGCAAATACTTTGAAATGCTTACTAATGTTGACGATACAATGTATGAAGGGTATTTTGGCTATATTTATTCATTAATAAAATTAAATAAAACCGAAGAAGCGCAAAGCTACATAAAAACAATAACCGAATTAAATAAAAATACATCGGAAATTAATTATCTTCTGGCTTTAATTTGCTACAATAATCAGGAATATAAAGAAGCGCTTGATTATTTAAACACTGCAGTGCAAAAAGAACAAAATCCCGTATATTTTCTTGAAGGGGGTAAAATCTCTTATATTTTAAATGATTACGCGCTTTCAATAAAATATTTAACACCGATTGCAAAAAACCCCGAAGCAATTGAATATTTAATAGCTTCTTATATAAAAACAAATGATTTAGATAAGGCAAATGAACTCATAGCGGGAAACAGCGAATTTGACAAAAACAGAATTTTATATAAATATTATTTATATAAAATATCTAAATCGGAAAACAATGGAGAGCTAAATGCCATTTTAAGGCAGAAGCCTGTTACATTAAGGGATTATTTTGATATTGCCAAAGTAAACCTTTTAGAAGGTAAGAAAGATACGGCAGGGAAAATTCTCAATAATGCAAATAAAAAATTCCATAACAATCCCGAATTAAAATACGAAATACAAGATTTACAAAATATAATTAATAGCCCAGTCAGGTAATAGGAAAAAATAAAGAGTTCTACTATTATAGTCTTCCGGATGGTACAAAAAGAAGGTGAAAAAGACATGGCAGTATTAACTCTTTTTTTAGTTGATGATGATTTGCTAACCAGAATTTCCCACAAAAGAAGGCTTGAATTCAAGTCAAATATCAAGGTTATTGGAGAATTCAGCAATGCGCAGGATTGCATTAAGGCGCTTGCAAGAAAACAACCCGATTTAATTCTTATGGATTTAGAGCTATCGGGTGTTAATGGTATCGAAGCCTGCAGATTTATAAAAACAAATTATCCTAAGGTAAAAATAATTATTTTGACTTCATTTGAGGATGATTCTAAAGTTTTAGCTTCTTTGTCGCAAGGCGCAAATGGTTATGCTGTAAAAGGAAGATGCGATATCGGAAAAGTAATTGATATAGTTATGAATGGTGGTTTTTGGATAGATTCCAAACTGGCATGCCATGCTTTTTCAAAAATTGTAACACCGAGTTTTTCTAATTTGGAAGCCTTGGAAATGCACTGTCTTTTAAGGGAAAAATTAACTCAAAGAGAGCTGGAAGTTTTGAAATTGATTACCGAAGGAAAAACGAATACCGAAATAGCGCAGGAAATTGTAGTTTCAACAAATACAATTAAAGCGCATGTGGGAAGTATTTTAGAAAAGTTAGAGGCCGCAGACAGAGTACAGGCTGCAGTTATTGCAATCAGAGCAAATTTATTTTAGAGGGTATCATGTTCAAAAACTATTTTAAAAAAATTTATAAAGCGAGATTAAAAAAAATAAATGAAAAATCCAAAATACGAATAGAAAATGAGAGAAATAAATATATTTCTATTTTAAATCATGATATAAAAACAGCGCTTTTAGCGCAAATTCAGGCATTGGAGTTATATTTAAACAACAAAGCTCCTAAAGAAATTTTGTATGAAATATTAAATTCTTCTGAATTTTTGTATGAAATTGTTAAAAATACTATTTTCTTATCAAATTACGAAAGACAAAAAAAGAATTTAAAACTTGAAAATATAGATATTGAAGATATTATAAGCGAAGTAAAAAAATCCGTTGAAAGCCTTGCAAAATATAAAAATCAAAATATTATATTAAAAACAAATTCCAAAAATATTACCCTTAAGGCAGATAAATTATTTATAAATAAAATTATTCATAATATTATAACAAGCTCAATTTCTTATGGTTTTGAAAATAGCGATATTGAAATTTCCGTTAAAGAAAGTAAGGATAAAATTTCTTTTAAAACAAAAAATAAGTCAATTTATATGACAAAGGAAAAAATAAAAAATATTCTTGAAGATAAAAAAACAAATGACCTTAACCAGTTGGGCATGAGCCTTAATCTAAATATTGCAAATAAATTAATTTCTGCGCACAAATGGAATATAATTGCCGATTCTAAGCAGGATAATTCAAGTGTTTTCGGATTTGTTGCAAAAAAATAGCAATTTTTTAAACCAAAAATACTTTATTATTATGTAGGTGATAATACTGCCGGCTTTATATAAGACAGCATGGTTTATATAGTGTCGCGTCAAACAATAGAATTTAGTGCTTAAGGTAAGGTTAAGTTCAACAATTTGTATGACTGAGGCTTTAAACAATAGCCAAGGAGAAAAACAATTGTAGAAAATAGGCCCGGTAAAGTGCTTTCGGGCTTATTTTTGAAAAAAAGATAATTGTGTTAAGAAATGTTAACGTAATTTGAAAAAATTGGCAATTATATAAAGGATAAATACTTTATATAAATGTATAGAATATATTTATAGAGGCAAGAAAAAAATGGCAGATACTTCAGGAATTAGCGGCATATTCGGTTCGCACGTCAGACCTGTAAGGACAAAGCAGGCAGGTTTTCAAGCCAACGGTGGTTCCGGCGGTGCAGGCGGTATTGGCAGTAGTGAAAGACTGGCATATAGAGGCGGTTCAGAAGGCATAGGTACAACAGTCCCTTCAGGTATGGAAGGTTCATTGTTTGACGGCTTTAATGTTCCCATAAATAATGGTACAGGTGAATTGATACCTGATATATCAGACAGAGAAGACGCTATAGAAGGAAGCGGGTTTAAGCCGTACTTCTGTTAATAATGATTTCAAATTAAAAAACCTTCCTTTTAAAAGGAAGGTTTTTTTCGTGTTTATAAAGTGCCGGACTAACTAAATATTTTAAATGATGAATCAATATTATCACCGATAATTTTTTCAACGCTTTCTAATTCTGTTTCAATTGCGCTTCTTTCGGTTTCTAATTTGTTCAACTGTAATTCAAGTTTTTTATCTAAAGATTCGATTTGGCTTTGAACTTTATCATATTCAGATTGCGCTGCAGCATCATCAGATTTATCATAAACTTCTGAAATCGCACCTGCTTCAAGTCCGTCCCAGCCTAATGTTTTGAATTCGTGAGTGCCTTTGTCTTCATCTTTTTCAAATGTTGCAAAATAATAAATACCGTCTTGAATTGCTTTTTGGAAGTTATCAACATCATCTAAATCGGGAGCTATCATAAAATCATCTTTTGTAAATCCTTTTTCGGGATTTGCTTCAATCATTTGAACAATTTCATCTTCGCTTCCGACAATTATTTTGCTTCCGGATGATGATACCAAAAACATTTGTTTACCGGTTGTAGAAAGCCCTTCTGCCTGTTGATTCATAATACTTTTGTAATTTTGATATGTAACATCAACAGTTTCTCTTTCGGCACCTGTATTAAAGGTATAAGTTAATTTGCGGTTAGACATTTTTTCATTGTACTCAGCAGAAGCTGCAGCAGATTTATCAGCTAACTGCAAACGTTCAAAGTTAATTCTTTGAGCTTGATATTCAACATTACTTTTTCTGGCCGTTAATTGCAAGAATCTTGCCTGGCTAGCTGAAAGCCCCATTTTATTCTCCTTGAACTTTATTGTCTAACACTATTTTTATCGGTAATTTTGCTTTAAACTTTAGGATTTAATGGTTTTTTAAAGGTGTTTTGTTACATTTGTTTACAATAGAAATAGCCCAAAGGGAGAATAAAAAAATTTAAAATATTAATTATTCTTCAAATATGAAAAAAATTATTTTAACAATATTATTTTTAAGTTCAATTTCTTATGCTTGGAGTTTTAATAAAAATTCCCAAGGCGGTTTAACGGGGTATTCTACACCAATTAACAATGATATTTTTAAGCAGATGAAATTTGATGATGATAAGAAAAATTTGAAATCACCAAATGTGATGACGGATTTATTTTCATCTCCGCAAAAAAATTACGGCTACAATTCAAGTAATACTCTAAAAGAGCTCGGCGAAAAAGGTGTAGGTTCAAAATGCGGTGTTACAATTATATATGATTAAGGGGTTATTTTTTCCTTAAATAACTTTCTATAAATCCGTTTATTTCGCCATTCATTACAGAATCGACATTTGCTGTTTCATAGTTTGTTCTGTGGTCTTTTACCATTTTATAAGGATGAAAAACGTAACTTCTTATTTGCGAACCAAAGTTAACATCCATAACATCACCCTTTAAAAGTCCCATTTTTTTCTCGTATTCTGCTTGTTTAATTGCCAAAAGTTTTGAAGCAAGCATTTGCATGGCTGTTTCTTTGTTTTGTAATTGCGAGCGCTGCTGCTGGCATTTTACAACAATACCTGTCGGTAAATGTTTTATTCTGACCGCTGTTTCAACTTTGTTGACATTTTGCCCGCCCGCACCGCCTGAGCGCATTGTGTCAACCTCGATATCTTCGGGGCGTATTTCAATTTTATCTTCAAAATCTTGAACAACGGGTGATACTTCTAAAGAAGCAAAACTGGTTTGACGTTTACCGTTTGCATTGAATGGCGAAATGCGAACCAATCTGTGCACACCTTTTTCCGCCTTTGAATAGCCGTAGGCATAAGTTCCCGAAACCTTAATTGTTGCAGATTTTATTCCTGCTTCATCGCCGTCTGATTTATCTAAAAGTTCAACATCATATCCTTTTAATTCTCCCCAGCGCATATACATTCTTAAAAGCATATTTGCCCAATCCTGCGCGTCTGTTCCGCCGGCACCGGAGTTAACCGTCAAAATAGCGTCATTTTTATCGTATTCGCCCGATAACATATTTTCCAAATCAAACTTGTCAAAATTTTGCTCTAAATTATTAAGCTCAAAAGAATATTCTTCAATTAATGAATTATCATTCATATCAAGCGCAACAACAGCGTCATCTAAAACTTGTTTCCAATTGTTTAGATTATCAAGTTTTGCTTGAAGCTCTTTTTGTTCTTTTGAAAGTTTTGTTGAAAGCTCGGTATTTTGCCAGATTTCTTCTTTTTTTAATTCATTTTCTATTTCGGATAAACGTTTAATAAGGTTGTCTTTTTCAAAGACACCTTTCTATTGAAGAAAAACGCTGTGACAAATTATTTATTTTTTGCTTAAAAAGTTCTGTTTCCATAATTTCATTTTACTATAAAGGATTTTTTTGGTAAAATATAGTGTCGTGGGAGAAAAGCAATGGAAGAAAATATAAAAAAAATTAAAGATTCAATTAGAGCTATACCTGATTTTCCGAAAAAAGGTATTTTGTTCAGAGATATTACAACTGCCCTGAAAAATTCAGAAACACTGAAATTAACAGTTGATGAACTATGTGAACAATTTAAGGATGAAAAAATAGATTATATTGCAGGAATTGAATCGCGCGGGTTTATATACGGCATGCCTTTAGCATATAAAATGAATTGCGGATTTATTCCGGTCAGAAAACCGAACAAACTTCCGGCAGAAACTATTTCTCAAGAATATGAACTTGAATACGGAACAGATAAAATTGAAATTCATAAAGACGCTCTAAAATCAACAGACAGAGTATTAATTGTTGATGATTTGCTTGCAACAGGCGGAACTGCGGCCGCTGCCGTTAAATTAATTTCGCGTGTTGCAAAGCCTGTAGGAATAGCTTTCGTTATAGAGCTTGAAGAATTAGAAGGCAGAAAGAAATTACCCGAAGATATTAAGGTAGTTTCGGTTGTAAAATATTAAACGGGAAATATAAATGTTAGATTTAAAAGCTAAATATGAAATTTTATCATTTTCAATAGGCGATACAAAAGCCGGCACTAAAATGGGCAAAATGCAGATAAAAAATCTTGATGATTCTTCAATTTTGAACTGTGTTTTGTGGGAAGAAACCCTTAACCGTACAAGTGATAGCGCAACGCGCACAGGAAATATTATCAGAATAATAACGGGAAGTTATAACGAAAAATTTAACAACTGTCTTTTGAATAATTTTGAAGTGCTTGAACAGGCAAAATTAGGAATAGACGAAGAACTTCGGAATGATTATTTCAATAAGCTCACAGAAACCGTTAATGAATTTAAAAATGAAAAACTGAAAAATTTTGTTTTAAATAAATTAAAAGAAAACGAAGAAAAAATAAAAGTTTCTCCCGCTGCAAAACACATGCACCATAACTATATCGGCGGGCTTATAGTGCATACTTTTGAATGCGTTGAATATGCAAAGGTAATTTTACCTAAATTCAATAAATATATTAATTCTGATGAAGTTTTAGCAGCGTGTATTTTGCATGATTTCGGAAAAATATATGAATACGATATAAACCTTGAATCGGGGCTTGTTGAATATAACGAGCAATTCAAAAAAGATTGGATAACCCATTCGCAGTACGCTTTTTCAATGTGTATGCAGGAAGGTTTTTTGAATATTGCAAAAATGATAGCATCACACCATGGCAGGGCTGATTGGGGCGCTATGATTGATTTGGGCGAAAAAGATTTAGAACCGTTTTATTATATAATTCATCATATTGATGATTTAAGCGCAAAATTCGGTGCTACAAGTGTTAACGACTTAAAATAAAAGGATATAAAAATGAAATTTTTTCAAATAATAATATCACTTTTTTTGTTTTTTGTATCAAGTGCCTATGGTGCACACCAGCTTTATGCCGATTCTGATAATGTCAGCATTCCTTATGGTACAAAACTTGAATTATATATGTCATCAGATATTACGACAAGAAATATAATTGAAGGCGATATGTTTCAAGCATATCTTGTAAAAGATATCTATGTAAACAATAAATTGATTTTACCTGCAAAAACAATATTCAGAGGCAGAGTATCTGATGTAAAATATTCAAGAAGCCTATCACGTCCCGCAACTTTATATTTAACACTTGACCATTTGGTTACAAAAAAAGGTTCGCAACTTCCAATTTCAGCAGGAATTGCTTCTGATTTTGAATATATATTAAAATCTGACGGCGGTTTAACAACATCCGGCAACTACTTTAAAGCAGTGAAACGCGACGCTAAAAAGGCAGGACAAATTGTTCCGAGAACAATAAAATGGGGTGCAACATCAGGAGATGATTTATTTACCGGTGCTAAATATATTTTTATACCGGTTGCAGGTTTAGGCGGATGTATTGCATGTGCCGGTTCAACGGTTTATAACACTGTGGCTGATTTATTCAGGCATGGAGATGAAATAGTTATTGAAAAAGGTTCTAAGTTTAACATAATATTGTTATCCAAACTTGACGTGCCATTGTAGAAAATATGGAAAAATACGAAGTTTTAAACAGAATAAAAAAAATATTGACGGATAAAAAACTTTCTTTATCAACCGCAGAAAGCTGTACCGGCGGGCTTATCAGCTCATATTTAACTGATGTATCGGGTTCGAGTGCTTTTATTTTTCAAAATTTCGTAACTTATTCAAATGAAGCTAAGATGAAGTATCTTAATGTTAAAGCTGAAACCCTTGAAAAATATGGCGCTGTATCGGAACAAACCGCAAGAGAAATGTCTGAAGGACTTTTAAAATTAACTGATTGTTCTATTGCCACAACGGGAATTTTAGGCCCGACAGGTTATACAAAAGAAAAACCGATAGGGCTTGTATATATCTCTTTAGGTTTTAGGGATAATATCAAAGTAATTAAATATATTTCAAAAGCCGTATCAACCAAAGACAGATACCTTATAAAAAAGGATATTGTTGAATATGCGCTTTATGAATTGTTGAAATATCTTGAAAATACTCTTAATTGAGTATATAAAAATATAATATATTCAAATATAATAGCAAGGGGCTATGTAGCAAAATGATAAATGTAATTATAACCGACTCGAATAACAGTTCAAAAGAATTACTCTACAGCTATGTTAATAATATAGAAGGTGTTGAGAATGTTTTTTGCTATAATGATTTGAATTCGATTGATTGCGATATTAAAAATATTGATATAGTTATTTTTGATGTTAGTTCAAAAACCGTTCTTGAAACTATGGTTATTGTTGATGAATTGAAAAATAAATATAAAAATCTGAACTTTATTGCGACATCTTATGAAATCAATTCGGAACTTGTTTCTAAAGTTTTAAAGCAAAATGTTTGCGAATTTATATTGAAGCCGGTTATACCAAATATTTTAGCCGGTACTATAAAGAAAATAACTGACAATAAAAAAGATTTACCGAAGAAAAAAGCTAAAACAATCTGTGTTTTTTCAAATAAAGGCGGATCCGGTAAAACTTCAACCGCTGTTAATATGGCTTATGAAATTGCTTCTCAAACCAATGAAAAAGTGTGTTTGCTTGATTTGAGTTTTAATTTTGGCGATATTGCAACTTGTCTTGATGTTGAACCGAAGCACACAGTGTTATCTGTTACAAAAAAGCTCGAACATTCCGATATTGATTTAGCTTATACTCTTTGCGAAAAATATCGCGATACAAGCCTTTATGTGCTGTCTTTTCAGGATGATACGGGTTTGAATACAAAATTTGTTACACCTGATTTGATTACCAAATTGATTAATTCTCTAAAAAATATTTTTGATTATATTGTAATTGATACCCTTTCTGTGATTGATGAAGCGTCTGTTTCAATATTCAGCACTTCCGATTTAATTGTTTTAATCGGTATGCTTAATTTGGTTTCTATAAGAAATTGCCAAAAATGCCTTGAATTATTTGAAAATATGGGAATCAGCCAATCAAGGGTTAAACTTGTGTTAAACAGATATATTGAAAATTCGGAAATTAAACCTGATGATGTTAAAGAAACAACAGGGGTTGATATTTTCCAAAAAATTCCAAATAACTATTTAACGTTGATTGACGCAATTAATTTAGGCCATGCGGTTTCCGAAATTAATCCTCATTCAAACATTGCCAAGGCATATCAGAATTTAGCGCGCGAAATAGTTAATGTAGATTATATGAATTTGGAAGATTTAAAGCAATATAACCATGGTATTTTCAACCTGTTAAGAAGAATGGGGGAATAAAGTGTCGTTAAAAGAAAGGCTCTCAAATCAGACAAAAGCGCTTCAAATAGAGCAAAATTCGGAACATCCCGTATATTATCCTACAAGTGAAGTTTCTCAAGGAATAAATTCTTTAGGTGAAATAGATACTTTATTTGCAGATGATGAAATTAACTCTATATGCGTTATGGGGGCGAAAAATATCTATATAGAAAGGAAAGGCAAAAAAAGTAAAATTTCCCTTTCGTATAGGGATAACGTAAGATTAGAAAATATAATTAAAAAAAATGCGCAATTTCATGGATTGCAGTTTGATGAAAATCATCCTTATATTGAATTTAACCATAAACAGGGAATTAATGTTTCTGCAACCCTTCCGCCCCTAAGCAGCGTTGCAACAATGATTGTTAAATGCTATAAAGATAAATTTGCCTCTTTGAAAATGCTGGCGGAAAACCTTTGTTTGTCAAAAGAAATAGCACTTTTTATCGAGGCATTGGCAGCTTTAAAATTAAATATAATAATTGCAGGTGAAAAAAATACCCTAAAAACAACCATTTTAAGTACGATTGCAAAAAATGTTGCGCAAAATGATAACTGCGTCATGATTGATTATGCTAATGAAGTGAAAATTGAAAATAGCAATATCGTTACTTATGATTTTAAAAACTATAACAATGAAAATCTTTTAGAACATATTATTTCATCTAATCCCGATAAAATATTTTTAAACGATTGCCCCGATTTATCGCGTTTTGATAAATATATCGAAAAAGGTTACAGGGGAATTTGCGCAACTTATAATTGCAACAGTCCGCTTGATGTATTAAGTGATTTGTATTTGAAAAATGCGGATGTTGTTATTTTTGTTGAAAGAAAAGATCAAAGACGATTAATTTCTTCGATATCGCTTACTAAAGGGTCTGAACTTGAAAATATTTTTTATTTGAATGACAACTTGGAACATAATTCCTCAGGCATTGTTCCTGATTTTTATCAGGATATTGAAAAAAGTGCCCTTGCTCTTTCTGTGGCGATTTTTGAAGCAGATTACAAGCATACATATCATAAAACCCTTCAAAATGACCTTATAAATACCACATTAAAGAAAAATATTAATGCGGAAATTTTGAAAAAATTTAAAAAAGATCTTGATATTGAAAAAGAAGAAACATCTGAAGCGCATAAGGAAGATTTAGAACAAGAAAATAATAATGAAACTCTATGAAAAATTAATGAAACAATGCCTTAAATTGGCAAAAAAATCAAAGGGTTTAAACTTGCCTAATCCTTATGTCGGGGCAATTATTTATGATGAGGAGAATAAAAAAGTAATTTCAAGCGGATATCATCAAAAATATGGTGAAAACCATGCGGAAAGAAATGCCATTTTAAATTCAAAAAAAGATGTTGAAGGAAAAACATTAATTGTTAATTTAGAACCCTGCTCTCATTTTGGAAAAACACCGCCCTGCGCTGATTTAATTATTAAATCAAAAATCAAAAGAGTAGTTATTGCCATGAAAGATGTTAATCCCATAGTTCAAAATAAAGGTATAACAAAATTAAGACAAGCAGGAATTGAAGTAATAGAAGGTGTTTTAGAAAAAGAAGCTCTTGAAATTAATAAAATTTTTATTAAAAATCAAACAAAATTAAAACCATATATAATGACAAAAATTGCCTCTAGTCTTGATTTTAAAATTGCATTAGAAAAAAATAAACCCACTGTTATAACTAACGAAAAATCGCGCTATTGCGTTCAGAAGTTAAGATGTGAATATCAAGCCATAATGACAGGTTCGGGAACGGTTTTAGCTGATAATCCAAGGTTGAATGTACGCTTAAAAAATAAAAAGTCACCTGTTAGAATAATTTTTGACCCGAATAACAAATTAAACTTTGATTACAATGTTTTTAAAAATGATAACACAAGAATTATTTTGATTAATAATTCAAATGTTATTGTGCCTTCTTATGTTGAAAAAATGCCGTTTTTTGATTTTGATAGTTTATTTAAAGAATTATATAAAAAAGGTATTTATTCAATCATGGTTGAAGCGGGACAAGGTTTAAATACCGCATTATTTAAAAATAATGAAATAGATGAAATTAATTATTTTATTGCACCTAAAATATTTAATAAGGGTATAGATTTTTTGAGTGATATTGGTGAAATTAATTTCAAAGATGTTAAAATAAAAAGCATTGATGATGATATTTTATTCAATGCTAAAATTACAAAGGAGTAAATTATGAAAATTTTAGTAATAAACGGGCCGAATTTGAATATGCTTGGTACAAGAGAGCCTGAAATATACGGTAAAACAACACTTGATGAAATAAATAATCAATTGGTTGAATATTCTAAAACATTATCTTCCGATATTGAACTTGAATTTTTTCAATCAAATATAGAAGGTGAAATAGTTTCAAAAATCCAAACTGCAAACGCGCATGGGTTGATAATTAATCCTGCAGGTTATACCCATACCTCTGTAGCTATAGCTGACGCTATAAAAGCAGTTTTAATACCGGCTGTTGAGGTTCATTTATCTAATATACAGGCAAGAGAAGAATATAGGAAAATTTCATATATTTCATCATCTTGTATAGGCACCGTTGCAGGCTTTAAGGAAGATAGTTATAAAATGGCATTGTTGGGACTTTATAATAAATTAAAATGAATAAAGAATTTGAATTTTTAGAAATAATTAATAAGATTATTCCGAATGAATTTTTGGGGAATGACTGTGCTTGTTTAAATGAATACAATTTGGCGATTTCACAAGATAGTCTTATTGAAGATGTGCATTTTAGTTTAAAATATATGACCCCTTATGAAATTGCCGTTAAATCCTTACTTGTGAATATTTCTGATATTTTAGCAAGCGGCGCTTGCGCAAAATATTTTTCAATAGCGCTAAGCGGGAATTTGAACAATTTTTTTATTGAAGAATTTTATAAAGGTTTAAATGATGTATCAAAGGAATATAATTTACAATTAATTGGCGGAGATTTAACAAAATCAGATAAAATAATGGTTTCGATATGTGTTTTTGGGGATTATAAAAATCGAAAAATTTCTTCACGATATAATGCCAAAAATGGGTATGTATTAGCGGTTTATGGCGAATTTGGTTCAAGCGCGCAGGGGCTTTTTAACCTTCAAAATGAAATTGAAGATGATTATTTTATAAAAATTCATAAAAAACCAATTTTATATCCTGAAATATCTTCTTTGATTGCTGAAATTTCTGAATTTCCCTACGCAATGATGGATTCATCCGATGGTTTATTCGACTGTTTATATCAAATATCTTTAAAAAGCAAAGTAAAAATTGAATTTGATTATTCTAAAATTCCTCATAAAACAACTAATAAGGATTTTGTTTTATATGGCGGAGAAGACTATTGCCTTGTTATGGCACTGGATGAGAGGGATTTTAAAAAAATTGAAGGATTAACTAAAATTGGTGAAGTAAAATCGGGTGAAGGTGTGTATATGAATGGTTTGCGCCTGGAATATAACGGTTTTAAACATTTTGATTAAGTTATAGTATTATATTGAATTTGTTACAATCCCGACCTCTTCTAATGCCCTAATGCCCTTAATATTTAACAAACCCAAAAAACATACTAAATAAAAAGACAATATTTACTAATCCACCAGTCTATTTAAAAACCCTCTAAAATATTTTAGATTATAAAAAGATAAAATAGCGAGGTCTTTTACTATGCTTATAGATAAAATTCAAGATAAACAATATTTTTATACAGAATTTAAAAATGTTACAAAAGATTTATTGCCATGGCTTGAAAATTTAGCATGGGAATGTCGTTGTAAAATTGAAAAAAAAGAGTGGAAAAGTAAGTATAATAACTATGTTATATATGATTACGAACCGTTTTGTTCTGACGGTTTTGAAATTAATATAACTTTATCAAGCAGAATGAGCGAATATCTTAATTTTGTAAGGTTTTTATATGAAAATAAGGTAAGAACTCTTATGTATTTAAAAACCTGCTTATCCTTGTAGCGCACCTTTAATTGCTTGAGATACTTTTGAAACTTGTACAATTTCAAGATCTATATTTTTTATTTTTGAATTAATCTTTTCGCTTACTTGCGGAATAATTGCACGTTTGAAGCCTAATTTGTAGGCTTCAGACAATCTGCGTTCAATATTATCAACATATCTTACTTCACCTAAAAGCCCTAATTCGCCTATTATAATAGTATCCTGTGTTATTGGGATATCGCGAACAGAGCTTATTATAGATAATGCTAAAGCTAAATCATAGCTTGGTTCAATTATATCAATTCCGCCTACAACATTGACATAGACATCTTGTTTAGATAAATTCAGACCGATTTTCTTCTCTATAATTGCAATAACTTGTAATAATCTGTTATATTCCAGGCCTACTGCAACACGCCTTGGATTAGCATAATTAGTTGAACCGACAAGCGCTTGAATTTCATGAAGTAATATTCTGCTTCCTTCTAACGTTGCGACAATAGCGCTTCCCGGGGCAGGTTCTTTAAAATCAAGAAACATTTGAGAAGGGGTGTTAATTTCAACAAGTCCTTCATCTTCCATTTTAAATACACCAACTTCAGATATTGTTCCGAAACGGTTTTTTATACATCTTAAAATTCTAAATTGCTTGTATTTATCTCCTTCAAAATTAATAACGCAATCAACCATGTGTTCTAAAACCTTTGGGCCTGCAATATTTCCTTCTTTTGTAACATGGCCTATTATTACGGTTGTAATATTTCTTTGTTTTGCAATACGCATTAAAACATTTGTACACTCGCGAATTTGAGAAACGCTACCTGCGCCCGAAGCTATACTTGAACAAAAAACAGATTGAATACTATCTACAATTAAAAAATCAGGCTTAATTATATCAATTTGATTAATCACTTCATCTATGCAGGTTTGATTTGTTAAATATAGGCTATCAGGTTCTACTTCAAGTCTTTTTGCGCGCAATTTAACCTGATGAGGGCTTTCTTCTGCACAAATATAAAGTACTTTTAAGTTTTCGTTATTATATTCAATTTCGCAGATATTTTTTGTTGTTTGTAATACTAATGTAGATTTACCAATACCGGGGTCGCCTGCAAGCAAAGACAGCGAACCCTGCACAAAACCTCCGCCCAGAACTCTGTCTAATTCTTCAATATTTGTTTTAAATCTGATTTTTTCATCAAGTTCTATGTCTTTAATTTTAGATATTTTTGTTTCGCCTGATAATAAATTGGAAGGTTTTGAATTTTCCGATATTTTAACATTTGTTGTTATTTCTTCTATAAACGTGCCAAATTGTGCGCATTCAGGACATCTTCCAAGATATGAAGCTGTTTCGTATCCGCAATTTTGACAAACCCATTTTGATTTTACTTTAGCCATAAAATAATTGTAGAATATTTTTTTAAATTAATTTGTAAATTTTTGTTAATACTTTTTCGATTTTTCTAAATTTTTCTAAAGCATTTGCCGATTACGCTACTATCTACATATAAAGAAAAGGGTGTGTTATGGGACAAGAAAATGTTGGGAAATTTAAGCCTATTGAACTTATTATGAAGGGGTTGCAGGGTTCAACCGATTTCAATATGCGCGCACAAAGTGACGAATCCACAATTAATATCTTTAGCGGAATTAAAGATATTATGGAGCAAAACGACAGTGTCATAGGTACGGAAGATTTATACACCCTGATTGATAATAAATTTGACTTAAATGATAACAACGACTTGATAAATTCTTTGTATGCAGTTGCCAAAATGGACGGTAATAAAGACGCTATTTCGCTTGCTGACTTTGGTATGTATGAAGCAAGCTATGAAATTTTGGCGTCTATTAACGGTGAAAATTCAGATAATATAACAACAGATAATATTGTAAAAGTTGCAAATGTGTTAAATGCAACAGACCAAGAAGGTAAAACACAGGAAGAATTGTATAAAGCAATTATAGAAGCATTAGAACTCGGTGAAGATTATAATTCCGAAGATTTAAAAGCCGTAATCGAGGCTATAGCTAAAAAAGTATCAGATTCTAATAATTCATTCGGTAATGTAATCCGCAAAGATGATTTTACAAAAATGGGCAGTGAAGTTATTGAGGCCTATTCAAATTCTGAAAATGACAGAGATGCCGTAAAATCAGAACTTAAACCCATTAAAGAAGATGAATTACCTGATTGTTTCAAAGGCAAAAGAAATGATGAAGTAATGCATGACGCCAATAACGAAGGCTTCTGGGTCGTAACGGAACAGTGGAGCGGTAACGAAAATAACGATAATGCCATGAATTCTTTAAGCAGGGTTATAGATAACGTCTATGGTGAATTAGACCCCGCACTTAAAGCTGCATTAAGCCAAGAAATTCAAGATTTGGAAGATAATGAAGGTTTCTTTAATAACTCTGAAAGGACTTCATTGCTTCATAATGACGCATTAAAATTAGTGGAATTAAATTCGGATTTCTACAGAAGACATCCTGAACTATCTCCTGCTTCCGCTTATTTAGCGGAAGGTGAAATTCCTGATTATGAAGGTGCTGCGTCAGGCTCAGGTGCTGCGTCAGGCTCAGGTGCTGTGTCAGGTTCGGGCGGTGCGTCAGGAACAGGCAGAACATCAGGCTCGGGTAGAACATCAGGCTCGGGCAGAACATCAGGCTCGGGCGGTGCGTCAGGAACAGGCGGCGCTACACCTTCCGGCGGAGCTGATGATGAACCCATAAGCCCTGAATTAACGGTTGGTAATTATGAAGGCAGTTCGCCAAGCGAATGGACAATAAATGAAGATACAGGAGTAATTACAAACGGCTATGGTGAAACCATGAAAGAAGTAACCATAGAAGATGATTCCTTAATTCTTCTTATAGATAGCAATTTAGATTTCCAAGGCGGAACTTACGGTATATATTATGAAAAAACCGAAGTATCCGAAGGAAAATTTGAACAAGGGAAACCTCTTGGCTACTTTATAAAAGCGCAAGACGGTACAATGAATTATTATGAATTTGAAGAAGATTCCAAAAAAAGAATACCGGGTAATGTCGTAAATTCTGAAGGAACTCTTGCAACACAAGACGGTACGGTTTTAAAAGAAACAGATTTAGCGACATTGAAACTTCAAGGATATAAAATTGAAGATATCGAAGGAAATGAAAATGAAAAACGAATTATAGATATAAGAACAGGCGAAGTTGCGGGTATAGCTCAATCTTATAAAGACGGCTATAACTCTTATTATCTGTATGATAATTCTGTTCCTAAATTAGATTTTGCACCGGCACAAGAGCCTGAAACAGAACCAAGTGAAGGTGATGATAAGGGTGATGAAGGTGCTGTGCCTTCCGTTGATAAATTCACGGTAGATAGCGAAACAGGAAAAGCTACAACTAAATATGGCGAAAAATTATCTCCCGTAGAAGTTGATGAATCAAAAATAAATATGACTTCAATAGGTGATGAATCTTACGGCGTATATTATGAAAAAATGCCCGGAAGCCTTAATAATGGTAAAGTTTTAGGCTATTATACAAAAGATGAAACAGGCAAGAAAATCTTCTATGCTTTTGACGAAGACAGCCCCAGAAGACTTCCTTCGGGATTTAGTGAAAATAACGGCGTTATTGCTGATTCCAACGGAAATAAAGCTACGGAATCAAGTTGTTATGATGTTTCAAAACTTGTTACCGAACAAGGTTACAAACTGGAACAAGGTGCAAATCCTACAAACAGAAAAATTTATGACGCGCAAGGAAACATTGCAGGCTTCATCAACTATAGTGATGACGGGTATAATTCATACTATTTATATGAAACTCCCGTTAAAGAAGCTGATGTTCCCGCAGAAGTATTATCTCCCGGAAGCGTTGCACCGACAGAACCCCAAGAAGGCGGCAGCGAAGGTGATGAAGGTGATGATAAAGATGAAACTCTGCCTTCAAACTTTGGCTCGGGATTGCCTGCAGGCTGGACTGTTGATAAAGAAAACGGCACGGTTACAACAGATTACGGCGAAACAATAAAATTAACAACCATAGAAAATGACAGAAGCATTATCAGAACGCAAAGCTCTGCAAATGCTAATTTTGGTACATATTATGCAAATGAAGGTGATATTTTTGGCGGCAAACCGCTTGGTTTCTATGTAAAAGACGCGCAAGGAAAATATACATATTACGCATTTACACAAGAATCTTCTTCGAGAATTCCGCAAGGAGCGGCAGAAAATGCGCAAGACGGCACATTGTTTGTTATAGAAAATAACAGAACTATTCAGGAAAGCAGTTGCCATGAAGTAAATGAAAAAGGTTATCATTTGGAATCAGGCGATAAAAATCCTAAAAATATTCTTGATAAAGACGGAAATATTATGGGTATTTATCAAAAATATGATGACGGATATTTGTCATATTATTTATACGATAAGGCAATTTCCGCTACAACCCAGTTTGGAATAGGCCTGCCTGATTATTGGACAAGCGATAAAGAATCTAATACCGTAAAAACAAATTACAATGAATTCTTAGAAATGCTTGATGAAGATCCGACCGTTACATTAATGTATCATAATCAGGACAATCCGAATTTCGGCGTATATTATACAGATAACCCAAGAACTATTCCTGCAGGTTTCTATGTAAAAGACGTACAAGACGGTATTGAAACTACTACATACTACGCATATAAACAATATAGCCCGAGAAGAACCCCCACTTCTCAAGGCTATATAAAAGGTGAAGACGGTACTTTAACTGCACCAAACGGCAGATATGTAAATGAACTTGGGGTTGATGAACTCCAAGAAAAAGGCCTTATTCCAAGGGGCGGTAAATTATACGACAGCGCAAACAATGAAGTAGGTGCTTATGTTGAATATCCTGACGGATACCGTCAATATTACCAATATGATAAATATAATGAAAATGTTGAAACACAAGGAATTTCAGCGGCATATAAATCCGCATTAAATACATTTGAAAGTACATATTTTAATGCTGACGGTACTTTAAATGCAAATGCAACCCCTGAAGCACTTGCAAGCCAATTAAATTCCATAATGAATAATACGGAATTAACCGCAAAAGAAAAAGCTCAATTTATAACCGATTTAAATTCCAAATACGGCACACAATTATCGGGTAAGGTAAATTATTCCGCTCAAAACTTTGAAAGCATGATTGCACAATTATCGCCCGCTATTGTAACTAATCAAAACGGTATGAATACTGATGATTTGATTTCTGTAATCGAAGCATATAAATTATTTACCGGAAATGATTTATCAAATATCGGAAAAGATTTAAAAAATCTTAAAACAGCTAACGGAACAAGGCTCGATAGCTTCCTGAACAATATGACTTCCGTTTTGAACGCAGCTTCTTCAAGTCAGATAAAACAATTAAACGATATCTTTAATTTTGTAGAAACCATTCAACAAAATTATTCAAATTCGGAAGAAACAACAAAACTGCAGGCTTTGTTCTCTGCTGTTTATAAAACATCTCAGCAAGATCAAGCCTATATTCAACAAAATAATATTTCTTATAAAAAATCCCCATTCTTTAAATCTTGGAACAGCATAAAAGATATTGCAAGAAACGGCTATTCAAATACCCAAGAAGCAAGAGCATATATTATTTCAACTTGCGGCGGTGATATTAATAAATTAATAAGCGATTATAGAACAGGCGCTTGGGGCGATAATTCGAGCCAAGAAAAAGAATTGCCAATGCTATTCTTATTATTCTTAGGTGAAGACCTTGATGTAATAACAGGTAAAGCCCCTGCGGCAACCGCTACAACTGCGGCAGCTGCAACAACCACAACAACCACAACAACAGCGGCTGCAGCCGGAAACAATGGCTCGGGAGCAATTGCAGACGGAGTTTATACGGTTAACGGTAAAACATATTACGCAAGAGGCGGTAAAGTTTATTATGCCACAACAAACGGATATGGTGCACCGACAGAAAACCCCGCAAGCCAAGATATTTATGACGCTATAATTGCCCAACAATCAAATTCTTAAATGGTATAAATGTTAATTAATTTCTGTAAAGTTTTGTTAAAATATTACCAAAAATATTAAATATTATAGTAAATATGCCGATAAACATAGTAACCAATAAAGAAGAAAAAGGGGTGTATAATGAGCACAGGCGGCATAGGCGCTACAACAGGAAAAGATTTACTTTTTGGAGCTTTAACAAGGCAAAGAAAAGACATTAGCCAAGAAGATTTTGAAAAGTATATTCATGATTACTTTTATAGCGGTGAAAACGGTCAATTTATTAACCATACGGGCGAAACCTTAGCCCTTGATATGGCAAGATATTTTGAGTTGGAAGAAAATGACCAGGCATTTTTAGATGCAATTACAGAAGTTGCCTCTTATGATATGAATGGTGAAACATTATCCGAAGCAGATCTAACCATGGAACGCTATGACGGCGGCTATACAGACGGCGCAATGGATACACTCTATTTTGCTTCCGCACAAGAACATCTTTCAAGTGATGAAACACGCGCATTGTTCGATAATGTATTTTATGATGAAGAAGGAAAGTTTGTTGAACAAAGCGCAGATGACGTATATAGCAAATTAATTGAGGCTTATCAAATTACCGATACTGCTAAAGCGGATAATTTGAAATCTATGGTTTATGATATTGCACGTCAAGACGGCAATATGTCAAACTTCTCGGAAGCTGATATTACAAAAATTGATGAATTATCAAGAAGCGCTCATGTAACCGATGGTAATGTTAATGTACCGCCTATATTTAAAGGTGCAGGTGTAGCAGAAAATCTTGAAATTAACGGAAACGGTCAATTTGTTGTTCAAACTACAAAATGGGATGACGCGCAAGGCGACGATCCTACAGTATTAAATACAATGAATAAAATCATTACACAAATGTACGGTGTAGATTTTAATTCTCCTGAAGGACAAATTATTTATGCAGCTATTAAAGAAGCAAACCCTGACTTCGTAAGAGAAAATCCTATTGACCCTGTAACGGGCGAATCTCTTGAAGGCTGGAGTATCAATAGCGGCAGAAAGATTATTCTTCCGGTTGTTAGTGAACTAAATAAAACAGATTCAGATAAACAAGAAATCGGACAAAACTTCTACGGCTCTAAGGCTCAAGATGCAGTATATAAAAATGCTGACGGCAAATGGGTAATTAAAACAGAAGAATGGACCGAAGCAGACAGAAATAAAACTGAAAAATTAAATACCGTATGCAATATTTTATCAAATGTTTATGGTGTTGATTACAATTCAGAAGAAGGTCGTGCAATATTCCAAGCATTATCCGAAGCAAATCCGGGCTTCTTTACACTTGATAGCAACGGTGAACCAAGCTCATTAAAACATGGTGAAGAACTTACTTTAATTGACGCTAAAGAAGTACTTGGCAACAGATATTCAAACGGAACAGTTGTTACAAAACAAGAAATAGCTCAAACCTTCACCGGTGCACAAGCAGGTAATAAAATATACAAAAATGCTGACGGTCAATGGGTTGCAATGAGCGAAGGCTGGGATGATAATGACCCTGACAGAATGAACAAAACAACATCAGCAGGTTCTATCCTTCAAAACTTGTATAACGTTGATTACAATACTCCCGAAGGCCAAAAGATATTTAACGCATTGGTTGACGCTAATCCGGGTCTGTTCAAGTTTGATGTATATGGCGAACCTATAACATTGGCAGTAGGTCAAGAAATTAAATTAGTTGATCCTCAAACTGCCCTGAGCGGTGACGGAGCTGTAAGCAGCCAAAGAACAGACGCTATTGCCAGAGGTCAATCACACCTATTTGGCGGTTTGGGTTCTGACGCTGTATATCAAAAACCAGACGGTCAATATGCAATCACTACGGAACAATGGGTTGAAGGTGACCAGCATAACAATGACAAATTAAATACTCCATATAATATATTAATGAATGTATATGGCTTGAATTACTACAGTGAAGAAGGCCAAAAAGTATTCCAAGAATTGGTTAAAAATAATCCTGATACATTTGAATTTAATGAAAAAGGCGAACCAATTAATATGAAATTAGGAACAGAATTAATTCTTACCGATCCTAATACAATACTTGGCGCAAACTACACACAAAACCATACAAACCCTGCATTAGCAGCACCGGCTGACGGTAAAGCAGCATTCTTTGCAAACGGTAAAGATACAAGCAAGCTAATTAACGATAACGGTGATTACTATGTAGTATCAGAACCATTCAGCTACACAAGCGGGGCAGATGTTAATGATACATTAGGCAAGATATTTATGAATATGTATGGCGTTAACTTCTGGTCACCGGAAGGACAAAGATTGTATCAACTCTTAAAGGCTGATCCTCAAAATGCTGAGTTCTTCCAATGTGATAATCCGGACGCAATACCTGAAAATGTAAAATTACACTTAAATGCAGATGTAACCGGAGTTTTAGGTAACTTAAGCGGTAGTGCAGTTCAAGGACTATATAGTAATAAAGGTTCAAGCACAGATTTAACTTCTGCTTCAATATTATATGGTGATAAAGGTTCAGGCGCGGGTTCAACTTCTGCTTCAACACTATATAGTGCAAATCCGAAGGTTACAACGACACCGGCCGGAACATCTGCATCTCAGATAACTCCCGCACCTCAAGCAACCCCTGCACCTCAGGCAACACAGACACCGACAGCAACACCGACAGCAGCACCGACAGCAGCACCAACGGCTGCACCAACGGCTGCACCAACGGTAGCACCAACGGCTGCACCAACGGCAGCACCAACGGCAGCACCTACAGCTACACCAACGGCAGCACCGACAGCAGCACCGACAGCGCCACCAACAACAACACCAACAGTACCGCAAGGACACACTGCAGAAGAATATTTACAAGCAGCAAACAATCGTCACTTCACTCCTGCAGTAGGTACGGCAGCATATCAATTGATAGCATCAGGCCAAGACTTCAGCAGGGCGCACAACACCGGTTCATTAGGAGATTACTTCTATATAGGTGATGATAAGAGTGTTATCTATGACGGACAAGGTAATGTTGTTTCAACAGATGGTGGTGCTCATATCAGAAATACATTTAACTTTGCTGAAAGAGATGAACACGGCGGCCCTCAATTTGATCCGGCATACTTAGCATAAAACAAGAATAAACATTCAATAACATATTTAAAGCCCCTTTGAAGGGGCTTTTATTTTAGTTTTCTTCTTTTATTGACAAGGTAATGAAGGCTGAAATTATAAGCATTAATGCACCGAACATAAACGCATAATCCCAGTGGTTATTTGTGTAGCCTGCCATATCATAAGTGGCTGAATTGATGAACCAAGCTAACAATGTGCAAACTAATACCTGAGGAGCTGAAATGAAAATGTTAAATATTCCCATTGCAGAACCTTCAGTACCTTCTTTAATATATTTAGATAACATAGCAAAAGGTAATGCCAAAGTTGAAGCCCAGCCGATACCCGCTAAACCCATTGCCGCTAAAACAACGTATGGATTAGGCATAAATGCCATTAATAAATATGATATAGCCATAGTAACCAATGATAGTGCATGAACTTTTTTATTGCCGTTTTTTTCCGCCATTTTAGCAATAGGAATTGCAATTATAAAACAGATTAAATTAAATAATGCAAAACAAATGCTTGAAAAGTTTTGAGCTTCCGCTTGTTTAGAAGCAAAAGTATCAACAATATTTTGAGCTAAACCTGCAGTATTCGGAATTTGATAAATAATATGAACAACAAATTGAGTGAAAAATATTAATAAACTCATTAAACCAATCCAAGTGAAGAATTGAATAATGCAGATTTTACCTACTTCGGGGCTTGTGTTTAAAAATTCTTTAACATTTTCAAGGAAGGATTTTGACGCGGTTTTTTTAGCTTCTAATTTTTTTTCTGCTAATACTTCTTTGTTTGGGATGACTTCTCTGAAGGTAATACAAGTCCAAAGCATGCCTAAAACAAAAGCTACGCCTGCCATTGTAAATTGAGCGTCAACCGACATTTGGTATTTAAATGCCCATTTTAAAAACGGTGCAGCACCTGCTGCCACAACAGAACCTAAGCCGATTGCAAAACTTAAAAATGAATTTGCAATAGCATGTTGATTTTTTGGAATGTTATCGGGAACTAATGCTCTATACGGGCCTTGTGCCGCATTAACACACGCGTCAATCATCCAAATGAATATTGCGGCAATAAATAATGCCAGCCATGCGGGATGATTTTGTCCGAATAACTCTGATATAAATTGACTTTTAGGTAATAAAATTAAACCTAATGCCCCAAATAAAGCACCAAAGAACAGATAAGGTATTCTTCTTCCAAAACGGGTAAAGGTGTTATCTGATAAAGCCCCTATTATCGGCTGTACCACAATACCTGTAACCGGCCCTGCAAGCCAAATTAAACCGTATAATAACGGGCTTGCACCAAGCGATTCCGTCAGCGGGCCTGATAAAATAATTCTCATCTGCCATGCGAATTGAAGCCCGAAAAAGCCTATACAAAAGTTTAAAAGCTGTACCGGGCTGAATTTTTTTAAAGCATTATCATCTGCCATATTTTTCTCCTCAAAAGTATGTATAATAATTTTACATTAATATTTTTTAATTGTAAAATTATACTTATGAGAATTAAAGTATTACTAGGTTTATTTTTAAGCATATTGTTATTCAATATTGCAATGGCAAATGATGAAAAAACAGTTGTCAGAGTAGGGATTTCAAATCAAAACTTCTCAAATTGGGAACATAAAAGCGCAGATTTTATATCTGAAAATATAATTAAAATAATAGATATGTCGCAAAATTCGCCAATAGAAGAAGTTAAGGCAAATACTCCCGTAAATATAACTTTTGCGGAAGGTGTTTATTCAATTTCATTGAATAACGCAGTTAAATATAGAAATCTTCAAGGCCCTTTGATATTATCATCTAATGCCCCGATCGGAATAGTTAATTTAAACAGAAAAGGTACTCCCGCAAAATATAAAGGCATGATTGAAATAAGAAATTTAAAGACAAATCAGGGCTTTAATATTATTAATGTTTTAGATATGGAAAATTACCTAAAAGGTGTTGTACCAAATGAAATGCCTGTAGGGTTCGGAATAGAAGCTCTTAAAGCGCAGGCGGTTGCAGCAAGGAATTATGCAAACAATGCTTCAATTTCGCCTAATTATGATGTGGTTGATTCTACTGCTTCTCAGGTTTATTACGGAGTAAATTCATACAGAGATATTTCAAATGAAGCTGTATTAAAAACAAAAGGGATATATGCCCTTTATAAAAATAAGCCGATAACAGCGCTTTATTTTTCGACTTCCCCCGGAATTACGGATGATTGGGATGATGTTTTTTCGGATAATTTTAACTGGGGAAGCCATCCTTATCTGAAGCCAAAATATGATATGGAAGGGCAAAAAGCCCTTAAATCAGAGCGTGATGTGGAAGAATTTTACACAAGAAAAGATAACGGGTTTGATACAAATTCTCCGAAATTTCGCTGGAATATTGAGTTTACGCGCGAAGAATTAGAACAAGTATTAACCCAAACCCTTTTAAATCAATCTTCTACAGGGCTTGTGTATCCGAAATATGACGGCAATACACCCATTACGGGCTTGAGAGAAATTAAAGCAACGCACAGGACTAATTCAGGCAAAATTACGGAATTGGTAATAATTTGTGATAACGGTGAATTTAAAATTAAAAAAGAATTAACAATAAGACGAATTCTAAAGAAAAACGGTGCAATGCTTCCGAGTGCTAACTTCTTTGTGCAGACAGACGGTTCTTTATTGGAAAAGAAAATATTCGGTATTTTTGATGTTGATAATAAATATCCTAAAACATTTATTTTAACAGGGGGCGGTTTCGGGCATGGTGTTGGTATGAGCCAGTTTGGTGCAAGTGCAATGGCAAAAACGGGCAAAAAATATCCTGAAATTTTAAATCATTATTATACGGATATTGAACTTTCAACAATTCCTAAAACCGTTTATTATAATGATTATAATGTTTTTTATAATACGGAATTTTATTATGAGCCGAATATTTATGGCAGTGTGTATTTGTTTATAAATAATCAAAAATATGCAAATGAATTTAATTTTAAAATAAATAATTTTGAATTTAATGATACTTCAAGTTTTGCGCATAACAGATTAATAAAAATAAATATTTCCCAATATCTGCATGAAGGCTTAAACACAATCAGTTTTGCACCATTGAGCGCAAAAAACAAAGGTAAAACTATAACTTATCAAGTGGAATTTGTAAATGGAAGATAAAGTTAACAATAATCAAAGTCCAAATCTTTTAAAAAGCGCAGGGCTTATTATGATAGTTATATTGCTGTCAAAACTCATGGGTTTTTTAAGAGATGTCATTGTAGCAAAATATTATGGCGCAAGTTTGGTATCAGACGCTTATTTTTACGCATATCAAATACCCGCATTGGCAATTGTGATTTTAGGCGGAATGGGCGGGCCTTTTCACAGTGCAACGGTTAGTGTTTTTTCAAAAATAATTAAAAATTTCAATATTCTGCCCGAAAAAAACACAAAAAGACTTTTTAATACTTATGAAACCTTTTCGCTTTTGGTGTTCGGTTCTTTAGCGTTAATTTGTTTTTTCTTTCCAAATCAGGTAATGAAAATAATAATTTCTCAGGCAACACCTGAATTATGGGAATTGGCTTCATATCATTTAAAAATTATGTCGCCCGTAATTTTGATAGGTGCTTTTTTAGGGCTTTATTACGGCATTTTAGTTACATATAATAAGTTCTTATTGCCAAATATTGCACCCAGTATGCTCTCAATTGGTATAATCATAACTTTAATAGTATCGGGCGGTGATGAAAATGGGTTTTACCTTGCAATAGGTACAACAATAGGGGCTTTATTACAGCTTATAATGCAGACACCTGCCGTTATAAAACTGGGTTATACTTTTAAACCTGTTTTTGAATTTTTCCATAATAAAAATTTTAATGATATATTAGAGCTTTTAATGCCTGCATTTTTATCTTCTACCATAGGACAAATCGGCATTTACGTTGATATATTTTTTGCTTCCGGTTTGGCCCAAGGGCAGTGGACTGCTTACGGTTATGCAAACAGAATATTCCAATTCCCCGTAGGGCTAATGCTATCGGCACTTTTAGTGCCTTTGTTTCCTTTATTTTCAAGGCTTGTAGGTCAAGGAAAATTAGATGAAGTAAAACATTACTTTAATAAGGGTGTCGGTTCTTTGATATATGTCGGCACATTTGTGATGATATTTATTTTTATATCAAGAATAGATTTGATTTCTTTAGCGCTTGAGCGCGGTGCATTTGACCGTAATGCCACTTTAACGGTTGCAAATGTTTTATTTGTTGTATCTTTATCAATAATTCCTTATATGTTTAGAGATTCAATAACAAGACTTTATTATGCTTTTCAAGATTCAAAAACACCTTTTTATATTGCAATAGCGTCTATATTTTTTAAAATTGTATTTAATTCAATTTTTACTCCTTACGCGGGAATATACGGTATTGCAATGTCAACGGTGTTAATTACATTAATAAACGGTACATTGCTTGCGTTTTTAATAAGAAAAAGAATTCAAATAGGCTACCGCCATTTTATAGGGCAGTTATTGAAAATATTATTCTGCGGGCTTTTGGCGTTTTGTGCAGGTTTTGGGGTAAATTATTTTATAGATTTATTAATGCCTGAGTCATTTATTGCAAAAATAGTAAGAATAATTGCGGTATTTTTGGCTTTGCTTGTTGTTTATGTCGGGTTTGCGCATATTTTAAAAATAGAATATTTGGAAGATTTAAAAGAAAAAATTGAAGCAAAGTTAAAAGGGAAGAAAAATGCAGTTGAATAAGGGTGAAATATTGGCTTTTAAAACAGACACCGTCTGGGGGTTTGGCTGTGACCCGAATGATGATGAAGCGGTTTTAAAAATATATGAAATAAAAAAAAGAGATATAAATAAACCCTTAATATTAATGAGCAACAACTTTTCTCATTTAGAAAAATATATTCAAAATGTGCCTGAATATGCTTATTCTTTAATAAAAAAATATTTACCCGGGGGTTTGACTTTAATTTTTGAAAAATCCCAACTGTGTTCTTGCAATATTACAAGAGGCTATTCAACCGTAGGTATCAGAATTCCAGACAGCATTGAATTTTCTGATTTAATAAACAGTCTTGCTTGCAAAGTTTTAGCAACAACCTCTTGTAATATTTCATCGGAAGAACCTGTCAAAAATTATAAAGAAGCGTCGGAAAAATTTTCAGAATTTGCAACTATAATTAAACCCATAGAAGATAAAGAAAATGAAAATATCCCTTCAACCGTTATATTATGCGAAAAAGACGGATATAAAGTATTGAGAAATGGTGCAATTAAACTATAGTAATTCTTTTTGGAATATGGTACATTTTTAAAAAAAGGGAAGCTAATGGAAATAAAATTAAGAAAACAAGACGAAGATACTTTGGAAGTAGTTGCTTCGGGTAAAATAGATATAGATAGTGCTGTTGAATACGGCACAAAAATATCTGACGCTGTAGAAGATAATGAAATTAAAAATGTAATTTTGGATTTCGCACAAATTACTTATATTTCAAGTATGGGTTTAAGGGTTATTTTGGAACTTCACCAGAAAATGAGTAATCTTGGAACAATGAAAATTAAAAATGCAAGCGAACAGATTTTAAATATATTTAAAATGACCGGTTTTAGCAAATTTTTAAATATTGTTTAGCTATATGTTTAATACTATTAAATCAAAAGTTTTGCTTATTGTTTTTTTGATGCTTTTTACATTAAGTGTCATATTAAGCGCATTTACCTTTTTTTATTTGAAAAATACCAAATCCCTTGTGATACAGGGGGCTTCATTTTTTATCGGGCAATTTGTTCAAAACGTTAATAAAGATATCTTGGAAATGGAGAATAATGCCCGCGATTTGGCCTTATTGGGCGAATTGCAATATAATTCTTCGGGAAAAAGAGAGGTTTTTGAATATATTACTACAAGAATATTTGAAAATTATTCAAATTCCTTAGGCGGGGGCATTTGGTTTAAACCTGAAATAATGGGCAGATTATATTGTGTTTACGCATACAGAAATAAAGATAAGCAAATTATCATAGATAAAAGGTTTGAAACATTTGAATACAATTATCCCAATCAAAATTGGTACAAAGAAATTACTTCTAAATTAACAAAAGAAAATAATATTGCTTGGTCTTTGCCTTATTTTGAATATGAAGGAAGTAATACCTTCATGGTGACAGCGGGTTCAGGCATATATGATAATAATGAATTAGTCGGCATTACAACTGTTGATTGGGAACTTGATTCCATAATTAAATCCATTCAAAATTTGCGAATAACGCCAAACAGTTTCGCTCTTTTTGCGGATGAAAAAAATGACTATGTTATAGTATCAACTGACCCTTATATGGAAAATATAGAGCTGACAGGCAAAACCCTAAAGCATGTTCCTTGGTATAAAGAGAATTTAAGAAAAATTACATATATTGATTATCACAATAAAAAATATCTTCCTTATGTTAAAACGCTTGATAACGGAATGTGCTTAATAGTGTGTGTACCGAAAAATGAATTGTTCTATTTTATTTTTATGCAGGTAAGCGCGCTTTTCGCTTCGTTAATAATAATCAGCTTAATTATTTCAACACTTTTATACATGGGTTTAAACAGAAACATTATAAAACCAATTAATGTTTTGGTTGATATAGCAAATAAAATTTCTAAAGGTAATTTGGATTTAGCAATAAAAATTAAAAAGCCCGAAGAATTTGCACACCTTGCTTCAACGTTTGATAAAATGACAAAAGAAATTACCGCAATTACAAAACAAAGAGAAAAAATCGAAGCAGGGCTTACCCTTGCTAAAAGCATTCAATCCTCAAGCCTTCCGAATGTATTTCCGCCGTACCCTGATAGATATGATTTTGATATTTATGCCTCTATGGAGCCTGCATTTAATGTCGGCGGAGATTTTTATGATTTTTACCTTTTAAATGAAGATAAAATCATGTTTTTAGTTGCCGATGTTTCAGGAAAAGGTGTTCCTGCGGCATTATTTATGATGACCGCTAAAACAATTGTAAAAGACATAACACAATATGTTGATGATATGCCCTATGCTTTTAAAAGCATAAATGATGAAATATGTACAAATAATAAGCATAATCTTTTTGTAACAATGATTGCAGGGGTTATGGATTTAAAAAATAATAAATTAGCTTTAGTTAATTGCGGGCATAATTTGCCTTTGATAAAGCGCAAAAATGGCGATTTTGAATATATAGAGCTTGAAAGCAATATGGTTTTAGGCGCAATGCCTGATATGAATTTTGAAGTAAAAGAAATTGATTTTAATTTCGGGGATGAAATATTTTTCTATACAGACGGCATAACAGAAGCCATGGATAAAAACAGCAATCTTTATTCCGAACAGCGTTTAAAAGATGTGCTTAATAAGAACAAAAATTTATCTATAGAAAATATCTGCAAAAACATAAAAGCAGACGTTAATGCTTATTCTTGCGGTATTGAACAAAGTGATGATATTACAATGCTTTTATTTAAGTATTACGGCAGGGAAAATATCTATAGAAATACAGCTTCAAAAGAAAATTATAAACGCTTCAATATGTGGCTTTATGACAATATGGAAAAATTAAATATCAATACAGCACTAAGACCTAATATTGAATTAGCGTTTGAAGAAATTTATACAAATATCTTTTCTTATGCTTATTCATCTGTTCAGGGAGAAGTTGAAATAAGTATTGAAAAAAATAATGATGATATTATTTTAAAATTTAAAGATTGGGGAACTCCTTATAATCCTCTTGAAAAGCCCGACCCTGATATTGGTTTAGCCCCTGATAAACGTTCTGTTGGCGGACTTGGGGTTTATATGGTCAAACAGCTTTCTAAAGATATAGAATATAATTGGGATAGTGCCAATATTTTAACTGTTAAATTTTAGTGCAAAAATTTTATTTTTGAGTTTTATATATCTTAGTTATGCGCATAACAAATAACAACAATACAAATTTTAAAGGTGCAAACCTTTCTAAACTGGCAAGTCCTTTAAGTGTTTTTTATGATAAAAATTCTATCATTCCGACACTTATTATTGAAACAGGCGTAACGCTTGGCAGAACCTACGAGGCCAATAAAAAAGGCGGTAAAAAAGAAGCCGTTGAGCGTTTTGTGGAACAAGGAGTGAGCGCGGGGGTATGGCTTTTTGGTGTTCAGGCAATCAGAAAAGTTACGGAATTATATGCTGATTTATTTAAAATTCCTAAAACCGAAAATTTTAAAGCCTTGAATATGTTTTCATCTCTTGCAATAGCAACGGGTTTCATTGGTTTTGTTTTGCCAAAAATTAATCATTTTATATCTAAAAAAATTATGGATTCTTCATCTAAAAAAAATGAAAAAACAAAACAAAAGGAAAGTAAATCCGACAGCCTAATCAGGAATAAATCTTTTGATGAATTCAGCAAAAAAAATAAAACTCCTTCATTTACTTCTTTATACACATGTGCTCAAGCCTTTGAACAAAATTCTGTTTTAAGATTACTTGTAACGGATACGGGCGTTATAGCGGGAAGATTTAAAAACGGAAGAAATAAATACGAAAGAATTGAAGGATTATTCAGAGATATTGCTTCAATATATTTTTATCTGCGCGCTACAAACGATTTTGTTAATTTGGCGGGTAAAATCGGAAAGATTGAAACAATAGATAAAGAACGGCTTAAAGAATTATTAAAAAAACCGGATTTGGCAACAAATTCAGACAATAAGGCAATAAGGGCAAGTTTTGCACTTTATTCTATAGGTACTTTATTATCTGCATTTGCGCTGGGGATTTTAATTCCAAAAGTTCAATATTTTATAAGAAACAAATTAACCAATAAAGACCAGTTCCCCGGTGATGAAGGATATAAGGTAGATTTAAAGCAAGAAGATAAGCATAATTAATATAACTTTACATAATAGTTTAAGTTTTGCAAAAACAGTGTTATAATAAATATAGATAACCTTTTTGAGATTTTGAAATACGTTTAGCGTGTTGTACTCGAAAAGGTTATTTTTTATTTTACTTCTATAACGTCATAAAGATGTACAATTTGAGGTTTTGATAGATTTTCATTTTTATATTGCTCAGTATTTAATATAACCCTATATTGTTTATCGCCTATTTTAACATTTGTTTCAAAATAATGATACATATCTATATTGGGCTTTTCTATTGGTTTATCGTTAGCTTTGGGTTTATTTGTATAGCTTGAATTATTTATTAATTCTACAATACCCATTATGTATTTATTGTGCCTATTTTTTTGTGCTTTGTTTAATGTTTTTGCTTTACTTGAATATGCAATATGATTTTTTATTCTGCGCCCGCCTCTTATATCAATTTTCCAATCAGGATTTAGGGTATCAAAAACTTCGTTTTTATCAATAAGGCTTTGAATGTATTCTTTAACTTCCTGAATGGTTGGGGTTTTTGAAAAATTGCTTGTTAAATCTACTATATGTTCCAATTTTATCTCCACTAGGTAATATAAAATTGCAAAATTGCTATTGCAATTTTATTGTATCGAGCTTGGGAGTTGTTTTCAAGTTTTTGATTTTCTATTTTCAAAATTTTTTATGTTATCATCTATATATGTCTGAACTTAATAGAACACTTGGATTGAAAGACGCAATATCAATTGTAGCAGGGTCTATGATAGGCTCGGGCATTTTTATTGTATCATCTCATATTGCGCGCGGTACAAATTCTGCAATTTTGCTTATTTTAACTTGGCTTCTTGCAGGGTTTATTACAATTTTAGGTTCATTGTCTTACGGGGAATTATCTTCTACTATACCCCATGAAGGCGGTCAATACATATATTTAAAGAAAATATTCGGTGAAAAACTTGCTTTTTTGTATGGCTGGACACTGTTTTTAGTAATTCAAACAGGAACATTGGCCGCTGTTAATATTGCAATGGCAAAGTTTATAGGTTTAATTTTTCCCGTTATTTCAAGAAATAATATTATTTTAAATATAGGAAGCTATACCCTTTCAACAGAGGCTCTGCTTGCAATTATTGCAGTTATAATTATTACTTACATAAATTCAAGAGGAATTAAAGAAGGCATAATTGTTCATAATATTTTTACCGTTACAAAAGTTTTATCTATTGTTGCGATAATTGTTTGCGGTTTATTTTTCGGATTTAATTCGGATATTTTAATTCAAAATTTTTCCGCAATTCCGGCCTTAAATCTATCCACCCTAAAGGCCGTAGGAATAAGCGTTGTAGGCGCATTGTTTGCTTCAATTACCTGGAATAACGTTACTTTTATAACGTCAGAAATTAAAAATCCGCAAAAAAACATAAAAAAAGCCCTTTTCATAGGAACTGCCCTTGTTATAGCTTTATATTTTTTAATGAATATGATTTATCTTTCTACCATGACTGTGGAAATGATAAAAACACCCCCTGAAGATATTGTTATAGCTTCAATGATGAGTAAAATATTCGGCTCGAAGGCATTATTAATTATTGCGGTTATAATTGCAATATCTGCGATAGGATGTGCTAACGGAATGATTTTAACGGGTTCAAGAATATATTATAAAATGGCGCGCGACAGATTGTTCTTTAGAAAATTAGCCTATATAGAAAGACGTACCCGCGTTCCTCAAAATTCCTTGTGGCTTCAATGCTTCTGGATATGTTTGTTAATTCTTTGGGGTAATTATGCTCAATTATTGGATTATGTTATCTATAGCGCAATAATATTTTATATAATTACTATTTTCGGAATTTTTAAATTAAGAAAAATGTACCCGAAAACACAAGATATATATAGAGTGCCGACATTTGTACCTGTTGCTTTTATAATTTTGGCAAGTATTATAATCTTAACTTTGACACTTGCAAAACCTTTATATACAGTTCCGGGGCTTATTATAACCTTGCTTGGAATACCTGTTTATTATTATTGGAAGAAGGCTAAATAAAATCCATAGTTTTAATTTTATTTGCAATGTAATTTGCTAAATTGTTTCCGTATGGATTGAATTTGCCGTTTTCATCTTTAGCGTCTTTAAAATAGCTGAGAATTATATCTTTGGAGATTGCTCTTATAATATAAAAAGTTCTTTGAGATTGCTCTTGCGTTTCACCTTTTGATTTAGAATCTTCTAATTTGCTGTTAATCCATTGGCCGAGATAATTATTTGCCAAGCTCAATACTTCCGCCTTAATGGGATTATAGCTGTCATCTTCATCAAAACACAACTCCATAAGTTCACATAAATCATCATTTGCTTCATTTGTCATATAAAAGTCGCAATTTAATTCCTGCATAATGCTGTTTGTGAGTTCTCTGTTTTCAGGGTCTTTGTCGAAAAAGTATTTTAATTGCTTAATAATAGTTTCAAGAGATTTTATTCTTCCTGTTGACATAACAGTATTAAGGGCTTCATTTGCAAGGAAGAAATCAATTTTTCCGTCTTCATCTTTACATAATTCTATTACTTGATTGAAGATAAAATCTTCATTTTCAAATTCGTCAAAATTTCTTATGGTTTCTTGAATTCTTTCTGCCAGTGCAAATTTCTTTTCGACATCTGAAAAATCATATTCACCTTGTTGTACTTCCGACATTTCAAAAACTTTTTTTGTCAGCATATACGCATCTTGCAATAACCAATCCTGTCTTCCTTTAAGTGCGTCAAGTATATCTTCTATTTCTTTTATTTTTGCCTGACCCGTTAATTTTGAAACATAGCCTCTTAACATTTCAAATTCGTGTTTTGAACCTCTTTTAATGTTTTCTGTAAGAAATAATTCTAAGGCTGCACTTTCTTCCGTATCCGGTTTGTTTTCTTGCCTGTATCTTTCTTTTGATAATAAGTCTTTGTAGTATGAAATTTCTTTAGAATTTTCATCTCTCATTTTTAGACTTTGATAAGCATACATAGAGGAGAAGGTTTTTACAAGATCTTCATCAATTTCACCTTCTTTATTTGTTAAAAGTCTGTCAATTGTGTAGTTATCTATTTCAAAAACAACCTGCTTGTCGTCAGATAATCGAAATACGCCTTTTATGGGTTTTTTGAATTTGGCGCAAAAACTTTGATAATACAAGGGATTACAGGGTGATTGTTTATAATTTTGTTCAATGGGGGCTGATTGAGCTTTATTTTTGCTTATTTTTGTTCCAGCGGAATAATTTATATTAGAATTAATTGCAGAGATTTTCATTTTTGTACTCTTTAATAAGTGATGACATATATATAAAGCGCATAAATATATTTTTTGTTTGCTACATTACAATAATTTTTGATAATCTTAATTCAATATATTCTTGCGGAGTCAATTCGGGGTTAAATTTGCCCTCTGAATTTGTGTAGTCGCTAAAATAATCATTTATTGTGCGTTTTGCTTCTATCGTACAATTTTTATATTTTTCAGCTTCGCCTATAAAATCTTTTCTTGTTTGCACTTTCATCTGAGAACTAATCCAATTATCAAGAATGGAAATTAATTCCATTAAGGCTTCTTTTCTTTTTGTATCGAATTTTGAATTTTTATCAAAACACAAATCCGCCATTTCTTCAAAACTATCTGTTTCGGCAACTGCAAACATTGTTTTATTCAATTCATTTAAGGTGTCATTGATTTTATCCATATTTTCAAAATCATAAGAACGGTATTTTGAAAGCATAGTAATGACTTTTGCCAAATCTACGACAAAACCGCAGTCATAAATTAAATTAAGGCTTGCTTTTATAAGTTCAAAATCGAGCCTGCCTTCTGAATTTCTTGTCAGTTCAACGGCTGTATATAAATCTTCTTCGGGAACGTTATCGCCGAATTGAAGACTCATTTCATCTAAAAGTTCAACCAAATGATTTTTTTCATCTATATCGGAAAATTCATATCCTTTCGGGGTTTTTGATAATCTAAATATTTTTTCGGTTCTTTCCTGTGCTTTTTGTGGAAGTGTGGCAAGATTATTTTTATGACATTCAATTAAACTTTCAACAAGTTCTTTTTTGGGTTGTCCTTTAATGCTTGTTATATAGTCATCTTCGGCACTTATTGAATCTTCAAGCGGTCTTCGGAGCATTTCAAGCAGTTTTTCATTCATGTATTCGGGTGAAGTGTCCATTTCTACTACATTAGAAGCCTCGGGTACAACACATTCTTCAAGCTCTGTAATAGATTTTTCTTCTTGATTTCTCATATTATGCAAAATACAGCGATAAATTTCGTTGAACTTTGCTTGAACGCATGAATCTTTACTGTCACTAATTCCATATAATGCTTGATAATATTCGGGATTAACCGCACTTGTTGAAGTCGTATTTTTTATTTGTGTATTATTTATTACGGTTTGAAAAGGAATTACCTGTGCCCTAAAAGAATTTCCGCTTGTTGAATTGATACTGTTTATTTGCATGATTTTGCCTTTAATAAATCTACTTATTCATTAAATAAGCTGATAAATTAAATTGACAAATCCAATATAAAATATTAAAAAATGTTAAACATGTTTATCATGCGCGGAAATTCTTGCAATTGCCTTAGCTAAGGCTATTTGCGCCCTTGCTAAATCAAGATTATCACCTTTGGCGCGAAGCCTTTGCATAGCTCTTTCTTTGGCTTGAATTGCGCGTGCAACATCAATATCGCAATCCAGTTCTGCGTTATCGGTTAAAATGGTTGCTTGATTGTTTGAAAACTGTAATATTCCGCCAATTGTTGTAATGCATTGAGAATCACCGTTTTTTACCGCTTTTGTGACTCCTATATCAAGCGAGCAAATTACGGGCAAGTGGTCTTTTAAAATACCAAGCTGACCGTCTTTTGATTTAACATAAAGTTCGTCTATATCATCTTCATAGACAACTTTTTCATGTGTTATAACCTTAAGATGTATATCGCCCATTTATTACACTCCAACAGCTTCTTGAGCCTGTGCATTTTCTAAAACATCTTCAATTGTACCTGTCATATAAAATGCTTGTTCGGGAATGTTGTCATGTTTTCCTTCGATAATTTCCCTAAAGCCTTTAATTGAATCAGCCAACGGTACATATTTGCCTTTTTTGCCTGAGAATTGTTCCGCTACAAAGAAAGGTTGAGATAAGAATTTTTGAATTTTTCTTGCTCGATTTACAACTAATTTATCTTCTTCGGATAATTCATCCATACCTAAAATTGCGATAATATCTTGTAAATCTTTATATTTTTGAAGTATTCCAAGAACTTTTTTAGCTACTTCATAGTGTTCTTCGCCTACAATATTGGGGTCAAGTGCTCTTGATGAGCTTTCTAACGGGTCTGCCGCAGGATAAATACCTAATTGAGCAATATTTCTTGATAATACCGTTGAAGCATCAAGGTGAGTAAATGTAGTAGCGGGTGCAGGGTCTGTTAAGTCATCTGCAGGTACATAAACCGCTTGAACGGATGTAATAGAACCGTCTTTAGTTGATGTAATTCTTTCTTGTAATTCACCGACTTCCTGTGATAGTGTCGGCTGATAACCAACCGCAGAAGGCATACGGCCCAATAGAGCCGAAACTTCTGACCCTGCTTGAACAAAACGGAAGATATTATCAATAAATAATAATACATCCTGATGAGTTACATCTCTAAAATATTCAGCACAGGTTAATGTTGATAAACCTACTCTCATTCTTGCTCCCGGAGGTTCATTCATTTGCCCGTAGATAAGCGCAACTTTATCTAATACTCCGGATTCTTTCATTTCGTTATAAAGGTCATTGCCTTCGCGTGTACGTTCTCCGACACCGCCGAATACCGAAACGCCGTCATGGGCTGATGCAATATTATGGATTAATTCCATAATTAAAACTGTTTTACCTACACCTGCACCACCGAACAGGCCAATCTTTCCGCCTTTTTGATAGGGCATAAGAAGGTCAATTACTTTAATACCTGTTTCTAATATTTCAATATCGGTATTTTGTTCTGTTAATTTCGGTGAGGGTCTATGGATAGGAAATCTGTCATTAGCATGGACTTCACCTTGATTATCAACGGGTTCGCCTAATACATTTAAAATTCTTCCTAAAATACCGTGTCCTACGGGCATTTTGATTGGTTCAGCGGTATTTATTACTTTCATTCCGCGTTTAAGCCCGTCAGTAGATGACATAGCAACACCTCTAACGGTATTTTCACCGAGAAGTTGTTGTACTTCAACCGTTGTTTTAACACCGTTGTCGTTGTAAATTTCTAATGCGTCATAAATTTCGGGTAATACTCCGTCATCAAATCTTACGTCGATTACGGGTCCTATAATTTGAACAATTGTTCCTTCGTTTGCCATAATTTACTATCCTTAAAAATATATTTAGATATATAAATTATAAAATATTTAATCTGAAAATAGGGCAAGAATTAAAAAATTCAACTTTTTAGATGAGTGGCAAAAAATAATTTTCACATGTTTTATATAAAAGCGCATGTTAACTTGAAAGGAAATAATATGAGTATTCCACCGATTTCACAAAATGGTCAAAGAACAAGAGCAGCAGCTTCGATATCTGAAAAATATCCTTCATATCGTCCTGAAATGCAAGATACAGATGTTGTTGGCTACTCTACACAAGGAAGTGATTATCGTTACCCCGTAACTGCTAAGGAAGTAAGAAAAGAAATCGAAAGATTGGAAATGTTAGCACAGAAGTTAGAAAAGGAAGAACAGGAAAAAGCTGAAAGAGATGCAAGATTTCAGGAATGGTTCTTGCAGCAAGGCGGTTTATCAAACTGGGGCGGAGATTATTTATTTCGTCCATAGTAAAACTGATAAATAAACATTTCCAAATAGCGCTAGTATGAATAATATTAGCGCTATTAAATATAATTTTTTGTATTTTTTATATTTTTTTATATTTTTTTCAGGGTTGTAAAATACTCTTGAAGCAAAATCTTCATTTTCCAAGTACAAATTAAGATGATTTTTAATTATTTGTTTTTGGGTTTCTTCTATATTTTTTAAACAGGTTTTGGTTCTTGAAGGGTTAAAATGTTTTCTGTAGCAAAAAAGAGTTTTCGGAATTTTATAAACATCTAAACCAAGCTCAATAAAAGACAGCCACAAATCCCAATCTTCGTTGCCATAGCGCATATTTTCGCGGTATTTGCCAGCTTTCATAAAATCGGATTTTCTGAATAACGCACAGTTAAAAATACAATTGCCATAGATAAAATCTTTTTTATTAAAAGGTTTTATTTTCATAGGTTTATTGTGTTTTCCAAAATATTGCGCATTGCAATATACAATTCCTGTTTTTTGGTTTTCATCTAAAACTTTAGCGGCAAGCTCAATATATTCAGGCGCTATTTTATCATCGGCGTCCAGCGGTAAAATGTAATCTCCTGTTGAATTTTCAATCGCTTTATTTCTTGAAGCTGATACGCCAAGATTTTCTTTATTTTGAATAAAAACGATATCTTTAATTTCTTTTATAATTTCAGAGGAATTATCTGTTGAGCAATCATCAATAACAACTATTTCAATATTAAGATAGCTTGACTTTTTAGCTGAATTTACCGCTTCTTTTATATATTTTCCCTGATTATAGCAAGGAATTATAACAGATACTTTTTTCATAGTTCAAATTATACCATATAGATTGCACTTGATTTACCTTTATTATAAAATTTATATGTAAAGTAAGTTAGAAAGAAGAAAAAGATGATTAAACCTGAAACGAAAAAAATGGTGCTTACGGTTGGCGGGAAAACCGTAGAAGTTGAAACAGGAAAGTATGCTAAGCAAGCAACTTCTTCTGTTACTGTAAAATGCAACGGTACAATGTTATTTATACATGCAACGGTTTCAAAAGAACCTCGCGTGGGGATAGATTTCTTCCCATTATTAATTGATTACGAAGAAAGAATGTCTGCCGTAGGTAAAATACCGGGCGGATATACAAGAACCGAAGGAAAATCCTCCGAAAAAGCAATTTTAGTTTCAAGATTAATAGATAGACCCATAAGACCTTTATGGCCTAAAGGATATAGAAATGATGTTCAAATAGTTTCTCAATTATTTGCTTATGATGAAGAAGAACAACCTGATATTTTATCAATTATCGGTGCTTCAACTGCCTTAATGCTTTCAGGTGCACCTTTTGAAGGGCCTGTAGGCGCAGTTCGTGTTGGTCGTATAGACGGTCAATTTATAGCAAACCCAACACATAGCGAAGATTTAAAATCCGATATGAATATAGTAATAGCCGGTACAAAAGAATCCGTTATTATGGTTGAAGCCGGCTGTAAGTTTGTAACGGAAGATGATATTATGGCAGCTGTTGAATTTGCGCAGGTAGAAATCGCAAAACAATGTGACGCTCAAATCGCATTTGCACAAGAATGCGGTGTTAACAGAACCGAATTTGTAAATCCTTATGATACATCTGAACTTGCTTCTATTATTAAAGAAACAGCTTATGACGCTGTAGTTGACGCTTACCACACTACGGACAGAGATGAAAGAAGTGAAAAACTGGATAAAATAAAAGAAGTTGTTAAAGAAAAAATTGAAGCACTGGGTGAAGAACACCCGATTGCTAAAATGATTGAAGAAACAGGTATTGATTTTGTTGCAGAAGAATTCAAATACTTAGAAAAGAAAATCATGAGAGCAATGATTAAAAACGAAGGTGTCAGAGCGGATGGCCGTTCTACAACAGAAGTCAGACCAATTTGGTGCGAAGTTGGTGTTTTACCGACAGTCCATGGTTCAGCCGTATTTACCAGAGGCCAAACACAAATTTTATCTGTTGCAACACTTGCAGGCCCCGGAATGGCTCAAGAATTAGATGGCGTTGACCCTGTTAAAACAAAAGAATATATGCACAAATATATTTTCCCAGGTTTCTCCGTCGGTGAAGTTAAACCTCTAAGAGGCCCCGGACGTCGCGAAGTAGGCCATGGTAATTTAGCAGAAAGAGCTAATGTTCCGGCACTACCAAGCAAAGATGAATTTCCTTATGCAATAAGAGTAACATCTGATGTATTAGAATCAAACGGTTCAACTTCAATGGGTTCAACCTGTGCAAGTTCAATGGCATTAATGGATGCAGGTGTTCCTGTTAAATGTATGATAGGCGGCGTTGCAATGGGTTTAATCCATGAAGAAGATCAAGATATCGTTTTAACGGATATTCAAGGCATTGAAGATTTCTTAGGTGATATGGATTTTAAAGTTACAGGTAACGAAGAAGGTATCACAGCCCTTCAAATGGATATGAAAATCAAAGGTATTTCAAATCCTACCCTAAGACGTGCCTTAGCACAAGCTAAAGAAGGCAGATTGCATATTATGAACTGTATGAGAGAAGCAATTTCTGCTCCAAGACCTGAAATTTCACCGAATGCTCCAAGATTAATGTCTATGACAATACCTCAAGAAGATATAGGAACAGTAATCGGGCCGGGCGGAAAGACTATCAGAGGTATAATTGATGCAACAGGCGCTGAAATTGATATTCAAGATGACGGCAAAGTTACAATTACATCAAATGATAAAGAAGGCGCTGAACTTGCCCGCAAAATGATTGAAAACTTAACCTTTAAACCCGAAGTCGGCATGATAAGAAAAGGAAAAGTTGTAAGAATTATTCCGATAGGTGCTTTTGTTGAATTAGCGCCCGGAAAAGACGGTATGGTTCACATTTCTCAAATTTGTCAGGAAAGAATTGAAACAATTGAACCGCACTTAACAATTGGGCAAGAAGTCATTGTTAAAGTTCAAAAAATTGATGACAAAGGCAGAGTTAACCTTACAATTAAAGGCTTAACGGAAGAAGAAAGAAATTCTTGCCAATAAACATTTTAAGAACAAAACATGGTTTTAAATCAAGCAGGAAGTTAATATATTTCCTGCTTGATTTTTATATTAAACTTAATAAACGAAGTGATACTATCTAATATAGCTTCAATGCTAATTGCATATTAAATCATAAATTTTTTCATAATCAGACATAGCACTATATTCATTTATTAAACCCATATCAATTCCTTCAAGGTTTTTAAAGCCAAAGGCAGATATTACTTGCGCGCAATTCATATCTTTGAAAAACGGTTTTTTTCTAAAATCTGTATAAAGTATGTCCATAGGCACTTTTGTTTCAGATAAAAGCTCGCATATACCGCTTCTTAAGGCAATAATTTTTTTTGCGTATCTGCATAAATGCAGAACTTCCCCATAAGATAGGAAGATGTTTTTGAATTCGGCATTTTTGATTTTCATATCTTTGCCTACTATATTAATAAAAATATCATAACCTTTTGATTGAAATTTCTTAGCTAATTCACTCCAGAATAAAGGGTCTAATTCAACACAGCTTTGCGCTTCGGGTGCTAAAAAAATAAAATTATCAAGGTTTAAGCCTGTTTTCTTTACTTTTTTAAGCATTGATTTTTCAAAATTATCTGAATATTTTATATTTATAGGTTGAATATTATTTTTATCACAACCATATAAATCCAAAATAGGATGAAAATAGTTACTAAAGCCCAAAGGATTTTCTATAGCACCTTTTTCAACATTATCAAAATGCCATTTCGGAACAACAAGTGTAAAATTATATCCTTCAATTTTAAATTCTTTCTGTTGAAGCGGCGGTTTTAAGTTTTTAATATAAATACATTTTATATTCGGATAAAATAATTTGACCATATCAACATGATATTTTCTGTTTGTCAGAATTAATGGGGTTTTTGAATTTTTCTTTTTTATCAAATTATGCAAAACATACTTCAAAAATAAAAACACTTCCCCGCTATTTATCCAAAAAATGTAAATATCATCATGATTTTTATAATATTTATAATATTTTTTCTTAAAAATATCTCCTAAATATTCCTGCTTAAAATAAAACTTGTTTTTCCAAGTTCTGATTCCTTCTTTATCAATACGTTCCAATATTTTTTTATTAAATAAATAGTATTGCTTTTCAATTTTATCCTCTCCGGTTATTGAATATCTTGTTGCAATAATGTTAAACAGACTGCGGTAGCGCGATAATCTGTCAGGTGAAATTATATCTTTATAAATTAAATCAAATATTTTCTTCAATTTCATAATCTATGTTTAATTTCTCATCTCTTTTTTTGTTTATTGCATACGCACATTTCAACCCCGAAGGCTTAATATCATTAATTAAAATTCTTTCTCCAAAAGGTAAATTTGAAATTATGTAATTATATCTTATATTATTTTCTTTTAAAAATTTTTTCAATTTAGGAATATATTTTTCTTCTCTTGAAGTTAATAAAATTATCTTATCGTTTTTATCAATTTTATTAAATGTTTCCCTAACCCCTTCTAAAAGTACGTCATTGCCGTTTTTGTAGCCGTTATGTTTAACAATCGTGCCGTCTATATCAAAAATCCAGGTTTTATTCAAATCAGATAATTTCATTTATTTTTATAACTCCTTGGTAAAATGCCCCTAAAATGCTGTCGTAATCTTCCCATGCGTAAGTTGTTAAAGACAGCCAAATCAGCCCATGGAGCAATTTTATTTTATATTTATTTATTCCGGGCAGTAATTCAAAGAAATAATCTTCCATATCAGCCCACTCATTTTTATTAATTGAAAATTCAACATCATTGTCATTAATTTTTAAATTAAATTTTTTGCGATTAAAATTATCGTACCCGCCATTAATTGAATAGTATAATTTTGCCCAATCATAATCGGAATCGCCATATAATTTTGTATTTCCAAAATACCCCCTTGGGTCAATCAGAATAACTTTTTCATCAAATAAATCAAACATAATGTTAGATAAAGTTGTATCGCCATGGATTAAATTAAATTCTTTAGGATAAGTAGTTTCTATTGCCTTTTTTATTTTATCTTTGTGAAATAGAGGATTTTTGTAGGTTTGATTGTTAATTTTAATGTATGAGTTATTTGTAAAGGGAATTAATTCAACAACTTTTGATAACCTTGAAAAAGTTTTTTTATAATAAACATTATGACAATCTTCAATATTAACGGGTTTTGTTTCAAGATTATGAAGATTTTTAATTGTGTTAATTATTTTTTTTATTATTTCTTTTTTTTGGTTAATATTTAAATTTTCGTATTCAAAAATATTTTTGCCTTGAACTTTTTTCATTTCTAAAGGCTCGTATTTATAAATAAAAGGAATATTTTTAAAATTCAGCTTTTGAATGTATTTATACCAATTTATTTCATCAAGAGCAATTTTTCTTCCTTGCTCGTCTGCGGGCTTTTTAATAACTATATTATCTTTGTATTCAAATTTATTAAACGGCCTACACCTTGGTATGGTTGAATTATTGTCCGAATACGATAAAAGAGTACCTATTTCTTTTGTGCCTTTTAAATTAAGCTCTTGAAATTTTATATCCTGCTTTTGAAGCCAAGCCACAAATGCGCCTTCATCTTCAATATTTTTAAGATATTTTTTATTTTCAAAAATAAATAAACCCGCTACACCTTGTTCATTTGAAGGCTGTTTAATAAATTGATTATTAACATAAGCCCATCTGCATTCAAAATCTTTCGAAATGCCTACCCAATTGCCAAAATCGGGTATTTTGAAATCATCAGATAAAATTAAATCGCACCAGATAATCATAAATCTTTCATTATCTGAAAAATCATTAATTGATTCTTTAATTCCTGAAATCGTACCTTGTTTCGGGGCTTTTATGATTTTATAGTTGTAATCTTGCGCAAAAATTTTCAAATATTTTTCCAAAACTTCAATCTTATAATCAGCAATAATGGTAAAATCTGCATTTGGAAATTTTTTAAAAAGATGAAAAATAATAGGCAGATTATTTATTGCAACAAGACATTTGGGCTTATTTAATGTTAAACCCTCTAATCTGCTTCCTTTACCGCCTGCTTGAATAATTATTTTCATAAAAATTATTATATCATGGTTTTTTATGTTATACTTGCATTAATAAAGGAGAGTATTATGTTAAATACAATGAATTATGATGTTAAAGATATTGCTTTAGCTGAACAAGGCAAAAAGAATATTGAATGGGCGCAAAAAGATATGCCTGTATTGAATTCAATTAAAGAAAGATTCAGAAAAGAACAACCTTTTAAGGGTATGAGATTAACTGCCTGCGTACATGTCACAAAAGAAACCGCGGCACTTTGTATTGCAATGAAAGAAGGCGGAGCAGACGCAGTTTTAGCAGCGTCAAATCCTCTGTCAACTCAAGATGATGTTGCTGCGGCATTAGTTAAATATTACGGAATTCCTGTTTACGGTTATGCAGGTGAAGATTCTGATACTTATCATAAACATGTTGAAACAGTTTTAAATCATAAACCTCATCTTGTAATTGATGACGGTTGTGATTTGGTTGCAACAATACATAGTCAAAAAAGAGAATTATTAAAAGATATTATCGGTTCTTGCGAAGAAACAACAACAGGTATTATCCGCTTAAAAGCAATGGAAAATGAAGGCAAACTTGAATTTCCGGCATTGGGTGTTAATAATTCCTTAACAAAACATCTTTTTGACAATCGTTACGGCACAGGTCAAAGTGCATTAGATGGTATTATTCGTGCTACAAATATTTTGCTTGCAGGTAAAACTTTTGTTGTTTGCGGTTACGGCTGGTGCTCAAGAGGTGCTGCAGCTAAAGCAAGAGGCATGGGTGCAAATGTTATTGTAACCGAAGTTGACCCTTTAAAAGCTCTTGAAGCTGTTATGGATGGGTTTAGAGTAATGCCTATAGCGGAAGCGTCTTTAATTGGTGATATTTTCTTAGCTATAACAGGTGATATTAATGTTGTTTCGGTTGAAAATATGCTAACTATGAAAGACGGTGCATTTGTAGCTAATGCAGGACACTTTGATGTTGAAGTAGATGTAAACGGCTTAAGAAAACACGTTGTTGAATATAAAAATATTCGCCCGACACTGGATGAATGGGTATTGGATAACGGTAAATCAATCTACGTTTTAGCTCAAGGAAGATTGGTAAATCTTGTATGTGCGGAAGGTCATCCTGCTTCTGTTATGGATATGTCTTTTGCAAATCAAGCGTTGGGCATGGAATTTATCGTTAAAAACAGAGGTAAATTAGAAAATAAAATGTACACCCTGCCTTTAGAAGTTGATCAGGAAATTGCAAGATTAAAACTTGAATCAATGGGAGTAAAAATTGATACCTTAACCCCTGAACAGGAAAAATACCTGAATTCTTGGTCTGAAGGAACATAGATTAAAAACCCTCGGCTTGGCCGAGGGTTTTTAATATTTATTTAGCTAATCTTTTGTGATAATCTTATCAATTAATCCGTACTCAAGTGCTTCTTGAGCAGTCATGAAATTGTCGCGTTCAGTGTCTTTTTTAATTGTTTCAATCTTTTGACCTGTATGTTCCGCAAGTAAACCATTCAACATGGATTTCATTCTTAAAATTTCTTTTGCTTCAATTTCAATATCGGTTGCTTGACCTTTAGCACCGCCTAAGGGTTGGTGAATCATAATTCTTGCATTAGGCAGGGCAAGGCGTTTGCCTTTTTCGCCGCCTGATAATAAGAATGCGCCCATAGAAGCAGCGTCGCCAAGGCAAATGGTTGAAACAGGGGCTTTAATTAGTTTCATTGTGTCATATATTGCCATACCGGCTGTTATAACACCGCCGGGTGAATTAATATACAACATAATATCTTTTTCTGAATTTTCACTATCTAATAAAAGCAATTGTGCAACAATTGAATTTGCAACATCATCATCTATTTCAGAACCTAAGAAAACAATTCTTTCTCTTAATAACCTTGAGAAAATATCAAAAGACCTTTCGCCCCTCGAAGATGCTTCGATAACCGTAGGTACATAGTCGATAATCTTAAATTCATTTATTCCGTACATGGCAAATTCCTTTGTTAATTATATATAAATATCATAATATAAAAATTTAAAGAATAAATACGCATTATAAGGTATTTTATCTTTTTAATTATAGCCCCAATTTTTTCAATTCTTCCTGATAGGGTGAAATTTTTGCTAATTTTTTAATTACTTCAATTGTGTTTTTAATAGCATAATCAACTTCATCTTCTTTTGTAAATTTTGATAAAGAAAAACGAATTGAACCGTGTAAAGATGTGAAGGGTACTTTTTGCGCCCTTAAGACATGAGATGGGTCTAAACTTCCCGATGTGCAAGCAGAACCTGATGAAGCATATATTCCAAGGTCATTAAGATATAGTAAAATTAATTCTCCTTCAATATATTCAAAGCCTATGTTTGTAGTATTTGGCACGCGTTCTTTTGATTTGGAATTTAGGCGGGCATTTTTTAATCCCGATAAAATCCCTTGTTCTAACTTGTCACGCAATCGTTTAACCTCTGTTGCTTCATAGGTTAAACCTTCTTTAGCTAATTGCGCCGCTACCCCTAAACCCACAATATAAGGAGTATTTTGAGTGCCGGCACGCAGAGAATTTTCCTGATGTCCGCCAAGCATGTATGGTTCAAATAGATTTCCTTTTTTGACATATAATGCACCGACTCCTTTGGGGGCATGGAATTTATGACCCGAAATTGAAAAATAATCAATTTCTGAATTTTCAAGCTCTATAGGAATTTTCCCCGCTGCTTGAACACCGTCTATAAAAACTTTTATATCTTTATTGATTTTTTTAGCTTCTTTAGCGATTTCATAAACAGGATATATAGCACCTGTTTCGTTATTGGCATTCATTACGGACAGAAGTAAAGTTTCGGGCGTGATTTTTGATAATAAGCTGTCTATATTTAATTCGCCGTTTTCATTAACACCGATATAGCTTGTTTTGTAGCCTTTTTTTTCTAAACTTTCATATACCGATAGTACGCAAGGGTGTTCAACAGAAGTTGTTATAATATGATTTTTAGAAGCAGAGCCGTATTTTTCCGCAACACCTTTTATTGCGGTATTGGCTGATTCTGTAGCGCAAGATGTGAATAATATTTGAGAAGCGTCTTTTGTTCCTAAAAAATCGGCAACTTGTTCGCGCGCATGTTCAATTGCCTTGGCGCTAATCCTTGCAGGGTCATACATACTTGAAGGATTTGCGTAATCTTCTTTTAAATATGGAAGCATTGCTTCTAAAACTTTTTCATCAATGCGTGTTGTTGCGTTATTATCTAAATATACCTTCATTTTTAGCCTTCAATTACAATTAATTCTTCGTCAACAAGTTCCTTTAATTTTGTTTCTACAAAATTTTTAAGTGTTAATTTTGCATTTTGGCAGGTTGAACAATGCCCTTTGAGTTTGACTATAACATTATTTCCTTCAACATTAATAAGTTCAATGTCGCCAAAATCTTTTTTCAATTCAGGAGCAATGACGGTTTCGATTATTGTATTAATTTTGATAATTCTTTGAACGGGGTTTAAAATTTTCTTTTCATCTTTAACGTACTTACTTAAAATACTTTTTATATTGTCGATACATCTTCCGCATGCAAGCCCTGCGTGGGTAATTTGAGAAATGTCATCAACGGTTTTTGCGCAGTTATTGACAATTGCGTCAATTATTTGCTGCTCGGTGACTGAAAAACAATGACAGATAACAGGCGAAGTGCCTTCATCTTCAACTACATAATCCTGCCAATCTTCACCTTCATAATTTTTAAGTGCGTCTTCAAGGGCTTCTCTGCCCATAACGGAACAGTGCATTTTTTCGGGCGGAAGTCCGTCTAATTCATCGGCTATTTGTTTGTTTGTAATTTTGCGTGCTTCTTCAACGCTTTTTCCTATAATCATTTCCGTTAAAATGCTTGAAGCAGCTACTGCAGAACCGCACCCGAAGGTTTGAAATTTAGCGTCTTTTATAATGCCGTTATCTATTTTTAAATATAATTTTAATTTATCACCGCAAGATAATGCGCCTGCTTCTCCAATAGCGTCTGCATTTTCTATTGAACCAACATTTCTTGGATTTTTAAAGTGTTCTTTTACTTTATCTGAATATTCCCACATTTTTAGCTCCTTATTGCCTTTTTATTATACACAAAAAATCCTACTAATACATGTCCAAAAAAATAATTTTAAAGTGCATAATATTACTATGGAAAATAGCGCATACAATTCTTTAACCCAAAAATTAATTCAAAACGGCATTTTGCCTTCTGAAAATGAAGAAAATGCGTCTAATTTTTTTGAAAATACTTCAACAAACCCGATTATCGAAGAAGAAACCGAACAAAAAAATAAAAATAAAAAACGTATTAATCAATATGACCTTGATATTATTGAAAAAGAAAGCATTTCCAATACTATAAATTTTAAAACAGTTGCACTTTTGAAGGTTTTAAGGCGCTTTATAGACTTTAAAGAAAATAAAGCCAAAAAATCTAACCTTAAATTTGAAAATTTATTTTTTAAATTCTTCCCTAAACTATACAAGGCAAAGCTCGTTAAAGACGCCATGAACCAGCTTCTTGAGCTGAATATTGACGCTAAGACTTTGCTTGATAAAACAATACCCTACGGGGAGTCTGATACAAGATACGAAGATTTAATTAAATATTTGAACTGTGCTAATGAAATACAAACTAATTTGCGAAAAAAAATTTAAGCATTGATTAAACAATTTCATCAAGGTGATTGCCTTCAACGAGTTTTCTTAAATTACGTTTTCTTGAGTACAAATTTTTATTTGATTTTGCTTGTTCATACAAAAAATCCAGCTTTGACGTAATGTATAGCTCAGAATTATCGGAACAAGTACGTTTTGTGTACAAGTTCATACTGTTGTTTATTAAATTGTAACCTATTTGATTAATTCTTGCCATTGTTGTTCTCTAAAATGTGTTGTTCTCTGTATTTTGCTGTTCTCTAAAAAACGGGGGTATTAATCATTATAACGAAAACAGGTGAATTGTCAAGATTGATAAGAATATATAATTTTGTTTACATTTCTTCATTTTTTTATTAGAATAATCGTACTATGCTTAAAAATTATTTTATTGAAATTACAAAAAACGCTGTCAATAAAGCGGTTGAAAACCAAGAACTCGGTGCAATGACTGAATTTCAGGGCGATTTGGTTTGTGATAATACAAAAGATAAAAAATTCGGCGATTATGCTATTAATGTGTCTTCCTTAGCGCGAAGTGCAAAAATAGCACCGCCTTTAATAGCGCAAAATATTGCAAAATATATAGAAAGTTCAGATATTGAAGTCAATACGGTTCAAGGATTTATTAATTTTAAAATCGGCAATAATTTTTTAAATAAAATTGTAACTGAGATTTTAGATAAAAAAGATAATTACTTAAAATCTAACTATGGAAATGGCGAAAAGGTAAATATTGAATATGTCAGTGCTAATCCTACGGGCCCTTTTCATATTGGACACGGCCGCTGGGCGGCTTTAGGTTCTGCTTTGGCTTCTATTATGAAATATTTGGGCTATGATGTTTTTCAAGAATTTTATATAAATGACGCAGGCAACCAAATTCAAAAACTGGGCAAATCGCTTGAAATTCGTGTTCGCCAATTGCAGGGTGAAGATATAGAAATGGAAGAAGGGCTGTACCCCGGTGAATACCTTATAGATTGCGCTAAAAGATATATAAAAGATAACAAAGGTCTTGATTATGCTGATTTTGCAAAACTTGATATGTTAAATCAGCAGAAGGATTTATTGGAAAAATTCGGAACTCATTTTGATTTATTTTTCTCTGAATTAGCGCTTTATCAAGATGGCGAAGTAGATAAGGCCATGGAAGCATTGAAAAAAGCAGGAAAAATTTACGAAAAAGATGACGCTGTTTGGTTTAAAAGCTCAGATTACGGTGATGATCAAGATAGGGTTTTAATTAAAACAGACGGTAAAAATACATACTTAACAGCAGATATTGCTTACCATAAAAATAAATTCGACAGAGGTTTCGATAGGCTAATCAATATTTGGGGTGCGGATCACCATGGCTATATCCCAAGAATGAAAGCTGCTATGGAAGCATTGGGTTATAACCCCGATAAACTTGAGGTTTTATTGGGACAATTGGTTAATTTAATTCAAAATGGCGAACAACAGCGCATGGGTAAACGCAAAAAAATGTTTACTCTGGATGAATTGATTGATGAAGTAGGAGTTGACGCTACAAGATTTTGGATGTTAATGCGTTCATCCGATACTACAATTGATTTTGATGTTGATTTGGCTAAATCCCAAAGTGACAAAAATCCTGTTTTCTATGTTCAATATGCACATGCCAGAAGCTGTTCAATTTTAAGAAAAGCTGTTGAAATGCGCTTGGATGTTGATAATAAAACTCAGCTTGAACCGTATTTTAAACAAGAAGAAATTGATGAGTATTTCAAAAAAGCGGACATAACAAAAATCTTTAAAGGGTTGTCTGATGACTCGTTTAATGCTGTAAAAGCTCTTATTTTGAAGCTGGAAGAAGGCAAATCGTTGTTGGAAAATGCCGTAAAATATAGAGCCCCATATATGATTTGCAAATATTTAACCGAGCTTGCAGGTGATTTTCACCATTTTTATAACTATACAAGGGTTTTATCTGATGATAAGGATGACAGCCTTGCAAAACTTGCAATAGTAAATTGTTTTAGAATAGTAATGAAAATAATGCTTGATTTAATCGGTGTTTGCGCATTAGAAAAAATGTAGTTGATTTTAATTTTTTTCTATGGTAATTTAGATGTTGCGCGGAACAAATGTTTTGTGAAAAGTTAATAAATATGGGCTGTCGGCTTTTGTGGTTGACAGGGGCGGGATACCAACTGTCGAGTGGTACTCTCGCAAAATTAATTGAAAATTAAACAAGTTTGCAATATATGGGCTGCTAGCTCAGGTGGTTAGAGCGCACCCCTGATAAGGGTGAGGTCGGTGGTTCGAGTCCACTGCGGCCCACCATTTAGAACAAGAAGCACCTTCGACAATTAAGTCGAAGGGCTTTTTATATGTATAGTCTATGTTTCCGCCATCAACAAAAAAGTTCGAGAAGATGATTTTGAGCAATTTCTTCTTTTCTGTTTGATTTTGCTGAATGTAGCGTGGATAAAGGTTTTTAAGGAGTTCGAGAAGATTTCCGCCCAAAGTCATATAATCTATGCTTGCCTGCGTATGTTCTTTTATTTTTTCCATACAAATTGCAATTTTATATTGCCATTCGTTATGTTTTTCTCGCCAAAATTCTTCAGAAATCTTTTTATCCAATTTGTCTAAATAAATTTGGTCTATTCTGCTTTTTAATAAATCACATCTTTTTTGCAGTTTATCAATCTGTTCTTCGTTATATGCTTTCTGATCCACATAACTATCTTTTAAGGCAGTTAAAACAATGTCGCTTTGTTCTTCAGTTAAGGATATTTTCTTTATTGCTTCATCCACAATTTTTTCAATCTCTTTTTCTCTTATATACACTTTTTTCACCTTGCAACCTTTCGTTTTATCTGAACAGAAATAATATACATATTTCCCCTTCTTAATATCGCCTACAATCGAACTTCCGCAATTTTTACAGGTCATAAGACCGCCAAAAAGAAAATTGTGCTTTGTTAATGTTTCCGGCTTATTATCTTTTCTCATAGCCAATTTTGCTTTTTCAAAAATAGTTTTATCAATAATGGCTTCGTGTTTTCCTTTATAAAGAACATCATTAAACAAAAAATCACCTGTATAAAAAGGATTTCTCAATATTCTGCTTAATGTACTTCTGTATATTTTAGGTTTTTTATCAGAATAATATATTCCGTCTTTATAAAGCCTTTCAATAACGGCTTCCAATGATAAATGACCGTCTGCATAATAATCAAATGCTTTTTGAACAAATCTTACTTGTTCCGGTACAAGATGTATTTCTTTTTCACCCTTGTTTCTTTTATATCCATAAGGCGGTTTTGAAGGATATTCGCCTTGTGAGGCTTTTTGAAGCATGCCCTTTCTTACTTCTTCAGATAAATTATCAATATAGTTTTTTGCCATTAAAACTTTAATACCGTGTATAAATTTTTCGTGGCTTCTTGAATTGTCGCTTAATATGGTATTTTCTTTTACAAGGTGTATTTCAATACCTTCAAATTCATCTAAAAGCACATAGTCTTTAAAGTTACGGTATAATCTATCTGTTTTTTCTACAAGAATTGTTTTTACGGTTGTATTTTTGCGAAGAAATTTTATCATTTCGCCAAAATTTGTGCGACCTACTTTCTTTGCGGTTTCATTATCAACAAATTCTTTTGTAACATTAAAACCGTGCGTTACTGCGTACTCGTTCAAGAATTTTAATTGAGCAGGAATAGAATAACCCTCTTTTTCCTGCTCCTTACTTGATACTCTTGCATAAATTACTGCTTTATCCATTTTTTAACTCCTTTGCTGCTTCTTGCATAGCGGTTATAAATGCGTTATCTACGGCTTGTTTGAAGGGAGTAGGCAGCATTTCTTTTGTCATATAGAAATTCTGCTTACGAAAATACAAGGTATGGTCTTTTTAGCAAATAGAGTAATATTTGGGTAAATCCTTGTATTGACGGCTGATTTTTTCAAAAACAGCACTTACATTAGGCACGGTGTCTATAAATTTGAGCATTTTTTCAAATTCAACATTTGACTTATCTTGTTCAAAAAATCCGGCTATAACCTCAAAACCAATTTTTTCTGCATATTCTTTTAACCGAACAGGGATTATTCCCTGTTCTTCCGGTTTTACTTTTGCGTATATTACGCACTTTTTCGTAGTATTTGACATTGTTTTTCCTCACTTTCTTCTTTTTCTTTCCAACTCAACAGAAGATTAGCCAAGTCGAAAAGGTTGTTGCTTATTTCTTTGGCATCTGCTACGGTTAATTTATTGTCATAGTATGGATTCCAAGCATCTAAAGTGGCTTGGTAATCCGCTTTGGTATTTCTGATTAACTGCATATCGCACCTCAATTCTTTGGTGCGTAATTTTCTTTAAATCTTTTAATCATTTCTTGAACCTGCGGCGGTTGCTCTTTTAATGGTGCTAATGTGTAATCAACCCAATAGACACGACCGCCAAAACGATTTTCACCGTTTCTTGGTTCACTTGTTATTTTTATATTTCTTTTTCTTAAATAACGGATAACACTCGGTAAATGTCTGAAACCATATATTTCATTACATTCTTTATTGCTGATTTTTCCGTTATTTATCAGATGTAATAATATTCTGTCCTCTTGTGACATTTTGATATTTGAATAAATATTTCCTATCATAGTGATTTTTCCTTTACAGTTTGAGTTTTCGCATCATAGAACAGATCGACTTTTGTATTGCCGCCTGTGTGCCTTGATTTTGCAATCAAGAACTGTAAATCCCATTCACTACATTTGTTTGGTTCATAATATGCAGGTCTGTGGACAAAACATACCGTATCGGCATCTTGTTCAATTTTGCCGGAATCTCTTAAATCGGATAATCTCGGAGTTTTGTCTTGTCTATCTGCATAAGCACGGTTTAGTTGGTGCAAAACAAAAAATGGTTTATTAACTTCCATAGCGGTTAATTTCAATTCTCTTGAAATATCGCTTATTCTGTCATAAGTAGATTTGTTGCTTCCACCGTTGATTAGACCTAAATAATCAATAAATACTATGTCGCTATCGGACTTTTTAGCCATATCTCTAATTCTATCAACGGTTATGTTATATTCTGAACATATCTTTATGGGCAGATTTGGCAGTTTTTCTTTGATGTATTTTTCATATACTCTTTTTTCATATTCAGCAAAAGACCGTGTTCTGAATTTTGAAGCATCTACCCTTGTTTGAGAGCAGATAAGACGGTTTTGCAGTTGCTTTAATGACATTTCCAAACTAAATACATCAACCTTGAAACCAAGATTTGCTATTGCCGCAACTAAATTTATCATCATACAGGTTTTTCCCATTCCTGTTGCTCCGGCTAATATGATGAAATCACCCCCTTGCATACAACCGAGTTTTTTATCTATTTCGGGATAACCTGTTGTGATAATTTTTTGATTTTCATATTCAGTTGTCAAAAGTTCTTCAGAATTATGTGAAATAGACAATAATTGAGAAGTATCAACATATTTTTCTTGTTCTTTCCTTATAAATTCTAAATCTTGCGGTGTTCTTGCACTTTCAATTAACCTTGAAAAATATGCTTCGTGGATTTTATCAACATAAAAACGATAATTAACATTAGTGATAAAACTATCTTGAAGAAAGCAGACATCTGCTGCTTCATCAGGGGATAAAAGTTCAGATATAGAATAAACATTTATTTCTTTATTTGCATTTAAAAAATGCTCACAAATATCAAAAACTTTAGAAAATAGGCAGTTTGTAAACATTTTAGAGTTAAGAACAGACAGTAATGTTTTTTGCATCGTTCGTTTTGATGCAATCAGCATTACTGTTATTTCCTGTTCGTACTCTTGTAACAAACGCATTATAATCGCCGTAATCTCCCCTAATCCTTGAATATCGTTAATA